>JBOHGT010000163.1:0-42443 GCA_050700385.1 Pseudonocardiaceae bacterium
CAGCGGGCCGGTCCGGTCGGCTGGCGGCGCGGGTGGTGCGACCCCGGCGACCTCGGCCAGCGCGAGCGCGGCGTGCAGCTCGGCGGTGTACTCCTCGCCGAGCCGCCCGGCCGGATCGTGCCCGCCGGTCAGCGCCTGCCAGTCCGCCAGCCCCTGCACCGCCCAGCCTGCCGCGGCGCGGTAGCGCTCGGCGGCGCCGCCGGCCCTGGCCGCGCGCTCGAGGCCGAGCCCGTGGACGACCGCGGTGTGTACCCGGTTGGTGGTACTGACGACCCGGTGGCGCGGCGCGCCGTGCGCGGTGATGTCGGCGTGGGCCCGTTCGAGCAGCGGCTCGGCGCTGTCCTCCAGCCCCAGGTGCACCAGCAGGATGGCGACATCGGTCAGCGCGAGGCCGCGCTGGTAGGAGGATCCGGCGGTATCCAGCGCGACCAGCGCCGCGGCCGCGGACTCCACGGCGGAGTCAGGGCGTCCGCGGGCCAGGGTGATCTGCCCGCGCAGTGCGTGCGCCCCGGCCTCGTACTCGACCAACCGGTGCGTGACGGCGTGCGCCACGAGCTCGTCGAGCAAGACGTCGGCGGGATGGTCGGGGTCGGTGGCCATGTCGCGCACGAGCACGCCGACGCGCAGCAGGCGCGCCAGCATGGTCGGCGTCGGGTCGGTCTTGCGGACCTCGGCGAGTAGCGGGTCGACGCCGGCCAGCGCCTGGCGGCGCAGCCGGGGATCGCCGTCCTGGGCGTGGTGCAGCAGCTCCCACGCCCGCCGCTGCAGGCGCTGCTCGTCGCCGGCGTCGGGTTTCGACGCGTGCGACGCTCCGACATCCACAACCATCCGCTCGCTCTGAGTCCTCGAGTCCCGCCCGCGCGCCCGTTGGAAGTCATGTTGCCATGTCCGCCCCGGGCCGGGCCGGTACCCGGCGAATACCTCGGACGGTCCGCGCCTCGACCGCCACTCGCGGACCCCGGGCTCGACACGCCGGGTGCGCCGGGACACGCCTACCGAAGGGTGGCGTGTCGTGACATCATCGAGATCTCCCACCTACGGTGACGTAACCTACGGTTCCGTAGGTCGAGCACCGACCGTCATCCGCGGTTCCGCCACGGACACGACGATGGACGTGTGCCGCCCCCGGGGCGCGCCGCGCTCACGACGACATGCGAGGAGCACAACCCATGACGCTGACAGCCGATGCCCGTCCGCACTCACGGGCGCCCGAGCCGGCCGTGGATGGCCGCCGGGCGGCGGGCGCCCACACCATCGTGTACCTGTTCATCCTGGTGCCGTTCGTGGCGCTGCTGGCCGCGGTGCCCTTCGCGTGGGGCTGGGGGATCGGCTGGGTGGACGTCGCACTGTTCATCGCCACCTACGCGATCAGCTGCCTGGGTGTGACGGTCGGCTACCACCGGCACTTCACCCACGGGTCGTTCAAGGCCAAGCGGTGGCTGAAGGTCGCGTTGGCGGTCACCGGCAGCACCGCGGTGCAGGGTCCGCTGCTGCACTGGGTGGCCGACCACCGGCGCCATCACGCGTTCTCCGACAAGGAGGGCGACCCGCACTCGCCGTGGCTGTTCGGCACCTCCCCGGTGGCGCTGGCCAGGGGCTTCTGGCACTCGCACATGGGGTGGCTGTTCAACAGGGACCTCACCAACCCGCGCCGGTTCGTCCCCGACCTGCTGGCCGACCCCACCCTGGTCCGGGTGAGCAAGCTGTTCTGGCTCTGGACCGGTATCCTGTTGGTGCTGCCCGCGCTGCTGGGTGGCCTCATCACGTGGTCGTGGTGGGGCGCGCTCACCGCATTCTTCTGGGCGGGGCTCGTGAGGGTGTCGTTCCTGCACCACATCACCTGGGCGGTGAACTCGGTGTGCCACATGATCGGCAAGCGGCCGTTCTCGACGAAGGACAGGTCGGCCAACTTCTGGCCGATGGCGATCCTGTCGGCGGGGGAGTCGTGGCACAACCTGCATCACGCCGACCCCACCTGCGCGCGGCACGGCGTGCTGCGGGGTCAGATCGACATCTCGGCGCGGGTGATCTGGTTCTTCGAGAAGCTGGGCTGGGCCTGGAACGTGCGCTGGCCGACGCCGAAGCGCCTCGCAAAGATCAGTAATCAGGGTTGAGGGGCTCGTTGCGGGCCGGCCGTGACCTCACAGCACGTCCCGGCCGCTCCCACTCGCCTGGACCGGTCTCGGCAGGCCGCTGCCGATCGCGCATTCGGAGTACCCGTCCGAGAAACAGGGCCAGCGGTACCGACAGCAGGACCCAGACGAGGACCCCGAGCGCAACGAGTGCGCCTGTTGTCATCGTTGCTCCCAAGAGCGTTGGGCCACCCACCATAGTTGCCGCCCCCAGTTGCACGCAGGATCGGCGTCGGTAGGTACCGGAGTGTTGGTACCCCTGGCGGCCAGGATCACCGACCGTGGCAAGACGGCGGGTCCGAGTGGCTGACAGCTCGGCCGCCCGGGTGCGGATGACCGGCAAGGAACGCGGGGAGCGGCTGCTCGACGTGGCCGGTCGGTGTTCGCGCTGACTACACGTCACCCTGCATGTAACGGGTGACGCTCCGTCGCAGATAAGCCAGAGCAGGAGATGGCGGCCGCCGACCTACCCGGTAGGGTGCCGCGCCGTATCGAGGCATCAGGGCCCGTCCACAGCTGGGCCAGGGTACTCGTGCGCGCTCCTCACGGGCGGCCACTGGGCCGGCTTGTACCTCGGGTGAGTGGGGGCGGGTTGTCCGCACAGTTCGGTCTCAACCATGTGGCCGCAGTGAGTACCCGGCCTATCGTGACGCGGCCCGTCACGCCATGGGAGTCAGGGTACCGCCGGGCGGTGCTGCTTACCGACTTGGTCATCATCGCAATCGCGTTGCGGACCGGCCTGGTGCTCACCGACGGCAGCTTCGCCGGGCACCTGCCCGGCGCCCTGGCGGCTATCACCGGGCTGGTGCTGTTCACCAGCCTGTTCGCCTGCCGGGTCTGGGATCAGCGGATCCTCGGTCAGGGCGCGGAGGAGTTCCGCCGGCTGGGCAATGCCGTGGTCACTGCGGCGGTGGTGCTCGGGCTGACCGCGCTGGCGATCGACGTCGGATTCTTCCGGCCGTGGGTGTTCGGCGTGTTGCCTGCCACCGGGCTGTGCCTACTGAGCTCCCGGTACGCGCTGCGCCGGGTGCTCCACGCGCGCCGCCGACGGGGCCTGTGCCTGCACCCTGTGCTGGTCGCGGGCAGTCACGACGAGGTCGCCGATCTGATCGACCGTACCCGCCGCGAGCAGCATAACGGCTGGACGGTAACCGGTGTGTGCATCCCCGGTTCGCCTGAGGAGGACCATCCGCTCGAGGTCCGGGGGGTTCCGGTGGTGGGTGGGTTGTCCGACGTGCCGACGTTGGTGAGGAATGGAAACTACCGGGTGGTCGCCGTGGCGCCCGACGCGCATTGGACCCGGCAGCGACTCCGCGAACTCGCGTGGGACCTGGAGGGTGTGCCCACCGAGTTGGTGGTTGCCCCGGCGCTGATGGAGGTCACCGGTCCCCGGCTGCACGTCGACCCAGTGTACGGGTTGACCCTGCTGCGGGTCAGCCAGCCCACCTTCAGTGGTGGCCGATGGGTCTTCAAGGCCGCGATCGACCGCACTGCGGCGCTGCTCGCGCTGCTGGTCCTGGCGCCGGTGCTGCTCGCGGTGGCGCTGGCGATCAAGCTCGAGGACCGCGGGCCGGTGCTGTTCCGCCAGCAGCGGGTCGGCAAGGCAGGGCTGATCTTCCTGGTGATCAAGTTCCGGTCGATGACGGTGGACGCGGAGGCCCGCTTGGCCGCGCTCGCGGCTGCCAACGAGGCGGCTGGCCCGCTGTTCAAGCTGCGGGCCGACCCGCGCGTGACCCGGGTCGGGGCTTTCCTTCGCCGCTACTCCCTGGACGAACTGCCGCAGCTGGTGAACGTGCTCGCCGGGCACATGTCGGTCGTGGGCCCGCGCCCCCCGCTGCCGGCCGAGGTGGAGTGCTACGGCTTCGACGCCCGCCGGCGGCTGCTCGTCAGGCCCGGTCTGACCGGGCTGTGGCAGGTGTCGGGCCGCAGCGACCTGTCCTGGGAGGAGACTGTCCGGCTCGACCTGCGCTACGTCGAGAACTGGTCGCTGGCGATGGACGCGGTGATCTTGTGGAAGACCGCCGCAGCGGTGCTGCGAGGCAACGGTGCTTACTAATCGGCACGTAACGCTGGCCCCATCTACGAACGATACAACGAGTGAACCGACTGCAGATCTAGCCAAACCCTCAACGCCATGAAGTCATTGCCGAAGCAGAATCTAATTCGACCCCTCACACTTGATCGACTGTCCTGATGAAGGAGGAACGTGCCGACTTTGCCGCCGCCCCAGTCCGTCCTGACGTGGTCGGCCAACGCCGCCGAGATGGTAACCTCGACCGCCGGTTTCATGGGCGAAGCCACGGCAGTGATCGAGAGCGGTTCTTCGATCACACATGCTGCGCTTGCAGCCCGCGCGGGCGCCATCGCCCAGGTCGTGTCGGGCATCGTCGCTCCGGGCGAGCGGGTCGCCATCTTTCTACGCCGGGGCGCAGATGCCGTTGCGGCATACTTCGGTGTGCTGGCGGCCGGAGCGGTCGCCGTCGTCGTCAACGAGTCCCTGCGCCCACGCCAAATCGTGCATGTAACCAAGCACGCGACCGTATCTGTCGTGCTGACCTCTGGTGACATGCTCCCTCGGCTCCCGCGCCTTTCCGGGCACGTCCGGCTCCTCGACCTTGCCGACATCCCCCCCTGTGGTGATCTCGAGCCGGTCTCCCGTGTCAATGCGGACGTCGCGCAGATCGTCTACACGTCGGGTTCAACCGGCATGCCCAAGGGCGTTACCATCAGCCACGCAAACCTCTGGGCGGGCATGAGATCGGTGGTGAGCTACCTGAAAATCAGCTCGGCCGACCGGATTGCCAGTCTCCTGCCGCTGAGCTTCGACTATGGTCTCAACCAGGTTCTGTGCTGCGCGGGTACAGGCGCAGCCTTGGTCGTTGAGCGAGCCGCCCTCCCACCTCGAATCGTAGAGACCCTGGCGCGCGAGGAAGTGACAGTCCTCCCGGCGGTCCCGCCGCTCTGGCTGCAACTGCTCGGCGTCGCCAGGTTCCAGACCAAGGTGTTACCACATCTCCGGCTGATGACGAACACCGGTGGGCACCTACCGACTGAAGCCGTGCGCAGGCTTCGTGTCCACCAGCCGCAGGCCGACCTCGTGCTCATGTACGGTCTGACCGAGGCCTTCCGAAGCACCTACCTCAGACCAGAGGCTGTCGACACCAAGCCTGCGTCCATCGGCCGGGCGATCCCGGGTGCGGAGATCCTCGTCGTCGATGACGAGTTCCGTCCCTGTCGCCCCGGGCAAGTGGGCCAGCTAGTGCACCGCGGGCCGACAGTCGCCCTTGGCTACTGGAACGACCCGGACGCCACAGCTGCGCGGTTCCGTCCGAACCCGCTGCGTCCTACGGGCACTCCCGATGCTGAACGGGTCGCCTTCTCCGGCGATATGGTATACCGGGACGAGGACGGGGACCTGGTCTTTGTCGGGAGAGAGGATACCATGATCAAGACGCTAGGCTACAGGGTCAGCCCCGACGAGGTCACAGATGTGATATACGCGTCCGGCGAGGTACTTGAAGCAGTCATCGTTTCCGAGCCGGACGAAGAACGAGGTTCCCGGATCGTCGCATACGTGGTGCTGGCCGACCAGGGCGACGCTCAGCGGCTGGCTTCCTTCTGCGCCCGCGAGCTTCCCCGGTACATGCAGCCGAGCAGAATCGAGTTGCGTTCAGAACTGCCGCGCACAGCGAGCGGAAAGCATGATCCGACTGCCGTCGCCACGCCAACGAGTGTCGGCGCAACGAGCGCGGCGCCACGGGGTCCGGCTCTCAATGGGCAAGACAGTTCGGCGGCAGCTCTGGATCGTGGGGCCTGAGATGATCTCCCCTGAGCTCATGTCCCTACTCGAGCCGCTCGAACGCTTCGAGCTGATTCGCCGCCGAGTCGCGCGATTGGCTGATCGTCTCTGCGACCTGTCCTACGCGAATCCTTATGAGGGGGCTCACGAAGACGCCAAGCAGGCCATCAGGGCTGCCCTCGAGGATGAGCGGCCTCTCGGGCTGCAGTACTCCCCGTTCGGTGGCCAGACGCTGGCACGCCGCGCGGTCGCGGATAGTCTGAGGGTCGGTCATGGACTGCAGTTCACGTTCTCCGACATCGTCCTGACGCCCGGTGCGATGGCCGCCCTGCAGCTCGCTATACGGGTCGCAGGCGAGCCTGGTGACGAGATCATCGTACCCGTGCCGTGCTGGCTCGACTACCCGCTTTACGTTCGTTACCTCGGGTTCGTGCCAGTGTTTGTTCCTCTCGAGGAGGGGACTTTTGGGCTCGATCCCACGGTTATCGGTCGCGCTGTCTCCCCGAGGACATGTGCGGTACTACTGAGCACTCCCAACAACCCGACTGGTCGCAACGCTCCTCGGAGTGTGTTGCAGGAACTCGCCTGCACGTTGCGCGCTGCGGAGGCGCGAACGAAGCGGTCAATAACGGTCATCGCGGATGAGACACATCGAGACTTCACATTGGAAGGGCAGTTTTCCTCACTTGCCGAGTCCGTCGATCGTGCGATGGTGATTTACTCTTTCGGTAAGCGCCACTTCATGCAGGGTCAGCGGCTAGGCTACGTCGGCGTGTCGCCGCGACACCCGGAACGTCGCAACGTGTCCGAAGAACTCGTGCGCTGGACGCGAATCACGGGCATAGCAACACCTACTGCGCTCATGCAGCGCGCTATTCCCTCGTTACTGGCGCTGGAGAGCAATGGAGCGACGTCGATCGCCGAGTGGCGGCACCGCATGCGCACCGAACTGTCACGTCTCGGCTACGTGGTTGTCGACGCGGACGCGACCATGTTCCTGTACGTGCAGACACCCCCGGGGCGTGATGATTTCGATTTCATCGATGATCTGGCGACCGAGGGGGTGCTCGCGCTGCCTGCACCCTGTTTCCACCATGAAGGCTACTTTCGCCTGGCGCTCACGGCATCCGAATCGATGCTCCGTCGCGCCCTCCAAATCTTCGACAGTCTTCGGCCAGCAGCAACCGTGACGACGGACGGAAGCAGGGCATTCATATGAGGGCGCCACGGACAATCGGAGAACTGGACGCTCCGTTCGCCTGGAACGGAGTGAGCATCTACCGAGCAGAAGAACTCGCTGCTGGCGCACCGATCCCCTTCGACCTCCGTGGCGCGATTACGTCGTACCTTTGCACAGGCGCCGGGGAGTGGCGAGTATTGCGCGACCCACTAGGGCTCAACAAGCTGTTCTGGGTATCTGAATCCCATGGAACATGGTACCTGTCGGCCAGGCCGCACCGGCTAGTCGCGGCGGGTTTTAATTTCGATGATATCCGCGCTGTACCGCGCGGCTGCGTGTTCGATCACCGACAGGGAGAGTCGGGCGCGCGGAAGGCATCGATTCTGCCTCCACGATGGAAAGTAGCTGCAAGCTCGACAGACGCACCCCCTATCGTCGAGATCGGTGCCGAGATCCGATCCAGTGTGGAACGGTACCTCGCGGCGATTGCTGCTGCCCACCCGACAGCTCGTGTATTCGTGTGCTGCTCTGGGGGACTGGATAGCTCTGGCATCGTCGCTCTCGTCGCCCAGCATTTTGCGGACGTCGTAGCGGTGAGCTTTGACCTCAGTCGCGCTGAGGGGAGGGTGAGCCAGGACCGCCGGATGGCCGAGCGCCTCTGCAACGATCTCGGTCTTCCGCTACTGGATGTCACCGTGTCGCCGGAGCAGCTGCTCGAACATCTGGACACCGTGCTGATGGAGGGGATTGACTGGCGGGATTTCAACGTACATGCGGGACTTGTAAACGCTGTTATTGCCGAAGCCATTGTCGATGCACATGCCAAGCAGACGATTGTCTTCACGGGCGACCTGGCGAATGAGTTTCTCGCTGATTACCATGAAGAGTCATACCTCGGAGAGAGCTATTACCGACTACCTCACCTGCCCCTCGACGAACTCCGTGCTTCGCTTGTCCAAGGGTTGGACACATCAAACCGGGAGATCGGTGTGTTCGCAGCTTGGGGACTGCCGGTCGTCCAGCCCTACGCCGTTGCGATCGATTCCTACTTGCGCCTGCCCAGCTCGTTCTTCGGCCTCCGAGACGCCAAGCAACAGCTGTGCAGCTCCATCTTCGGCGAACTTGTTCCCGGCTTCATCTACGACCGCCCGAAAGTGCGGGCCCAGATCGGAGACGCCGACGCGAGTGGCGGCGTTCTCGCCACATGTATTGATCATGGCCTGAACCAAGACCGGCTGCGGGAGCGCTTCGCACGCCTCCATGGAGTATCTGACCATCGAGAACTCAACCGCTTTATGCGTGCTGGGCGCTACCGTTCGGCTGTGCCGACCACAGAGGAAGGGCTACTGTGACGCAGGATGAGATCGCTGACCGCCTGGAGGCGTTCGTCCGCACCCAATACTCTATCGGTGCGGATGACCCAGGATTTACCCGGGAGGTCGACCTCTTCGACTTGGGGTACGTCGACTCTATCGGACTCGTTGAGTTGCTCACGTTCATTAACGCCAACTTCGAAGTGGAGGTCGAGGACGACGACTTGCTGTCGGACGAGTTTTCGAACATCCACGGTATGGCCAAGATCGTCTGTCGTCAAGGTGAATGGTGACTGGCCGGGCCCGCTCGGTGAGCCAGCTCATCGAATCCCGTAGGTGGTCGGGAGATATCCACGGCCGGGACCAACTCATGAGAAAGGGAATCGGGTGAGTGGGATCCGAGCTCTGCGCCGCGCAGACCTGCCTGAGGTCTGCCGGCTGTACGAGCGCATCGCGCGGTCGGGCTCTTCTGAGCCTCCGGGGCCGCTAGCCGACTACTTTGAGCGGACGATGCTTGACCAACCATGGGCGGCGGAGGATATCCCCTCTCTGGTCTATGAGGACGGGATCGGGGAGATCGTGGGCTTTCTCGGGTCGCACGTTCGGCGAGTACGGGTGGACGGACACCTGCTACGCTTAGCCTGCAGCGGCCAGTTGGTCGCCGATCCGCCAGCCCGAAATCGAGGTGTCGGAGCACTGATGATGCGCCGCTACCTCAGTGGTCCGCAGGACATGACGATAACGGACGGAGCGACCGACACGGTGCGCCGGATCTGGGTTGGCCTAGGCGGTCAGCCCCTTGCCCATGCTTCAATCGGTTGGACAAAGATCTTCCGCCCGGCCGCCACGAGCGGCGCAATACTAGCGCGCCGTACTGGCCGAGACGGGCTGCGGCGTTCGATGCGGTTCGTTGCACCGCCGTTCGACGCGGCAGCGCGGACGCTCATGCGTCGGCGGTCCGGGTTTGTCCCGGCCGAGCCGGAGGGCAGCAAGGAGTCGTTGACCGTCGAGGCGCTGCTGAACCACATGCGGGACGCGGCCGAGCGTTGGCCGCGGCTCCACATCGACTATGACGCGGAGTATCTCGGCTGGCTATTCCGGGAACTGGCAGCCGTGGACGTGCGCGGCGAACTGGTCCGACACCTGGTGAGAGATCGGGATAGCCGGATCGCTGGGTGGTATGTATATTACCTGGCTCCCGGGAGTGTAGCTCAGGTCTTGCAGGTCGCGGCGCCGAGCGGTGACCCGGGTCTGGTCCTCGATCATCTGTTCTGGCATGCGGCCAGTGGTGGCGCTGCTGCCGTCCAGGGTCGGGTGGAGGCGGAGTTGCTAGGCCCATTACGTGCCCGCCGATGCCTGCTCTCCGGCACCGAATGGGCACTGGTCCACTGCGAGGACCAGAAGGTCCTGGGTCTGCTCGGCTCGGCACAGGCGATGCTCACGCGGCTTGACGGGGAGTGGTGGATGGGTCATCACGTGCTCTGGCGCGAGTCCGTCGCCACGGCGGAGCCCGCGCAGCGGCCCGACGCGAGGACGCCGGAGCACTCGGACGGCAGGCGCGCGACCGGCGAGTCTCGGCGACAACGCGACGGAGCTTGAACCCGGCACCGCCTGGTAACTACCCCATCGCGCGGCGCCCAGGCTAGGGCATCGTAACATTCCCGAGAGTGGCACCGATATTCAGATCGAGGGTACCGCGTCGAACTCGGAGAGATCGACGCGGTGGACAATCCAGTGTCGGGTAGAGCGGGAATGCGCGTCGTGGGTGTCGAGACCGAAGCTTCGAAGGCACCACCATCTGCTCCGCCTTCCCCGTGGTTCCTGCAATGATTATCCGCTTGTCCGACAGGCTACTGAGAAGAGGTGCCAGTGAGCCCCATAAGGACGCTTGAGCGGGAGGATCTGCCCCGTGTATGTCGACTGTACGAGCGTGTCGTACGGTCCGGTACGGTCGATCCTCCACCGCAGCTGCTCGGTTACTTCGAACGGACGTTGTTCGATTACCCGTGGGCGGATCCCGCCATCCCCTCACTCGTGTACGAGGATTCCGACGGCGAGCTCCTCGGTTTCATCGCCTCACACGTACGGCGGCTGCGGGTCGACGGCCGTTGTGTTCGGATGGCCTGTGGCGGCCAGCTGGTCGCTGCTCCCGAGGCACGCAGTCGGGGTGTCGGCGCCTTCCTGCTGCGGCGTTACCTTGCCGGCCCGCAGGACCTCACGATCACCGACGGGGCGACGGACCTGGTGCGGCGGATGAGCGCGGGTTTCGGCGGCCAGCCGCTCGTGCACGCCTCGATCGGCTGGACGAAGGTGTTCCGGCCGGTTGCGGCGAGCGGTTCCTGGCTGTCGGCGCGCAATGGTGGGTCGGTGCTGGCGCGATCACTGGGGCTCGCCGCGCCGGTGCTGGACGGGGCGGCACCGGGGCGGCTGCGCCGCCGCGCGGACCTCGTCCCGGCACAGCCTGCCGCCGAGGCCACCGCGTTGACCGTCGATGTGCTGCTGGACCAGATGCGCGAGGCTCCCCAGTGGCTGCGCCTGCACCCCGACTACGACGCCGAGTACCTGCACTGGCTGTTTTCGGAGCTGGCCGCCGTGGACGTCCGTGGGGTACCGGTCCGCCACCTGGTCCACGACCGCCGCGGCCGGGTCGCCGGCTGGTACATCTACTACCTCGCTTCGGGCGGCATCGCCCAGGTGCTACAGGTCGCGGCCCCGCACGGGAATCCGGACCTGGTGTTTGACCACCTGCTGTGGCATGCGGCGCAGGGCGGCGCGACGGCCGTGCAGGGCCGCGTCGAACCGGTGCTGTTCGGTTCGCTGCGCGGACGTCGCTGCATGCTCTCGCAGACGCAGCTGGCGCTCGTGCACTGCGAGGACCAGAACGTGCTCGGCCTGCTCGGCTCTGCGAAGTCGCTGCTGTCCCGGCTCGAGGGAGAGTGGTGGATGGGTCACCACCTGCTGTGGCGCGAGGCCGGCCACTCGACATACACCGGCTGGACGGTGGTCGCGCGGTGAGCGCACTCCGGGCTACGCCGACCACCCCGGCACACGGCGCAGGCGACCTCGCAGTCCGCGTCCTGCCCTCCTCGGCTCGTGTCCAGGCAGGCGAGGCCTGGCGCGCCATCGAGGCCACCGCCCCGGACGTCCCGCCATTCGCCCGCTGGGACTGGACGCAGCTGTGGCTGGACCACTTCGGCGACGTCGTGCCCCACGTGTACGTCATCGTCGAGCGGGGTGGCGTGCCGCGCGGTACCGTCCTGCTGACCCGCAGCACGCGCTCCCGCGGCCCGCTGTCCGTGCGCAGGATGCACCTCGGTACCGCTGGCGAGCCCGCGAACGAGGGCGTCTTCGTGGAGTACAACGGGCTGTGCGCACACAGTGCCAACCGCACCGCGGTGGCCCGCGCCCTCCTGTCCCACGTTCACCGCACCGGTGGCTGGGACGAGCTGCATCTCGACGGTTTCGACCCTGAGGCCGCTGCGCCGCTGCTGGCCGCCGAGCCGCGCTTCACTGTCGAGCAGCGGTGCTCGCGGGTCCTCGACCTCGACCAGGCGCCTGGCGACCTCGTCGACGCGCTGGGCTCCAAGAGCGCCCGCGCCGCGGTACGCCGGAGCCTGCGGGGGATCTCGCCCTACACGACCGAGTGGGCGTACGACTGCGAGAGTGCGAATGCGATCCTTGACGACCTCGAACGCCTGCACCAGGAACGTTGGCGCGCTCGCGGCGAGCCGGGCGCATTCGCCTCGACGCGATTCTGCTCATTTCACCGCAGGCTCGTCGAGCGATGGTTGCCCGAGGGGCGTGCCGTCGTCTTCGCGGTACGCCAAGACGGTGCCACGGTCGCGGCCCTGTACGGTTTCGTGGCTGGCGGCACGCTGCAATTCTACCAGGGTGGCTTCCACATGTTCGAGAACAACAAGGTGCGCGCCGGCTACGCGGCCCACCTCCTGCTTGCCGGTGCCGCCCGCGAGCGCGGGCTGACGGGCTACGAGTACCTGGCCGGTGACCATCGCTACAAGACAGAGCTGTCGACCTCCGAGCGCACGCTGGTGTGGGCGATCCTGATCCGTCGGCGCCCCCGCGCGCTGGCGATCAGCGCCGCCCGACGCGCCAGGCAAGCGCTCCGCGCGCTGCGCCAGGACGGCTCTGATCACACTTCGGCCGACGGTGGCGCGTGAGCAGATTTCGAGGAAGGGACACGCATGCACGGTGCATCGGATCGGTTGTCGGTCCTCGGATACCACAACGTCGAGTCGACATGGCGCTTCCCGGCGGCGCCCGGCAAGGGTGTCCGCACCCTCGGTCGCCAGCTGCGGTTCCTGAAACGGACGGCGAACATCGTGGCGCTGGACACAGCGCTGAACGCGCTGCAAGCGGGACGGCCGTTGCCCCCACGCGCCGTCGCCATCACGTTCGACGACGGCTACCGCGACAACCTGACGCTGGCGGTCCCGATTCTCGAACGGCTCCGGATCCCGGCCACGATATTCCTGGTTCCCGGCTTCCTCTCTGGCCATGAACATGCGTGGTGGGAACGTCTGGCCTGGGCGGTGACGCGGTCGCGAGCTCCTGCTCTCGATTTCTACGGTCAGCGCTTGGGTCTTGGCACGGCGGCTGATCGCCATGCGGCACTCGCGGTCGTCGAGGAGGCCGTCAAGCGTCTCGACCACACCGCGCGCCAGTCAGCGGTGGAAGGTGTCGTCGCGGCGCTCGAACCGGAAGGGAGCTACCAGCCCGATGCACTGTTCATGGACTGGGACGGTGCGCGCAGCGCGGTGCGTGCCGGGATCTCGATCGGGTCCCACACCATGCGCCACGCGATATTGGCTCGTGAATCCGAAGAGACCCAGCGCGAGGAGCTGTCGGAATCTCGCAGGCTGCTCGAATCCGAGCTACAGGCTGCGGTCCGGACGCTCGCCTACCCGAACGGTCAGGCGGGCGATCACGATGCCGGGACCGTCGCGGCAGCGCGAGAGGCCGGCTACTCTCATGCCGTGACCGCCTGCGGACGCACGAGTTGCGCGCAGACACCACGCTATGAGATACGTCGTAGGATGGTCTCGACCGACTGCCCCCCATCGAGGCTGACCGTCAACGTCATGCGTGACCTGCTCGGGGCAGCACCAGCCGGGTGATGCGCTTGGGGTCACCACAGGCAGTTGCGGAAGTGTTCCACGGTGTGCGCCACGCCTTCGTCGAGGCTCACCTGCGGCTTCCAACCCAGGACCTCGCGAGCCGCGGCGGGATCGAGCGCGGAGGCCCGTAGATCACCGAGGCGGGCCTCGGCGAACCGTGGCTCGTCGGGCGCTCCGGAAGCGCAGGCGACGAGACGGTGCAGCTCGCGGTCGGTCGTCTGGATACCGGTACCTATGTTGAATCGTGCTCCGCTACCCGCGGTGCCTGCCGCGGCGACGAAGGCGGCGACCACGTCTTCGACGAACACGTAATCGCGGGTATTCCCGCCGTCCCCGAAGACCGCCGTGGGGCGACCGTTGAGCAGCGACTCAGTGAAGATCGCCACTACACCCGCCTCGCCGTGTGGATCCTGCCGGGGCCCATAGACGTTCGCCAACGCGAGATGGGTGCAGTCCAGGCCGTGGAGTTCACGGTAGGCGTTAAGGTACACTTCTCCGGCAACCTTGGATGCCGCATACGGTGACTTCGGGTTGACTGGGGCTTTCTCGGACACCGGCAGGAGGTCCGGTGTCCCGTAAATCGAACCGCCTGACGAGGCGAACACGATCTTCCGCACGGCTGCCCTGCGGGCTGCTTCGGCCACGTTGACGGTCCCCAGCACGTTGGTGTGTGCGTCGGAGACGGGGTCCGTCACGCTGGCTCGGACGTCGACCTGCGCGGCGAGGTGGAAAATGACCGCGGGCCCGGCGTCACGGACAACGTCGTGCAGCGCCGGTGCGGTGATGTCGACCGGGTGGACCGTGCAGCGCCCGGTGTCAGGACCCCCGGCGAGGTTGGCCCACCGTCCGTGGCGCAGGTCGTCGATCACCGCGACCTCATGCCCGTCCCGCAGCAGCCGATCGACCAAAGTGGAACCGATGAATCCGGCGCCGCCGGTCACGAGCGTTCGCATCGGGCTCAGCCTCTCTGGTCGGACCGTCGGTGCCGGTCGAGCAGGGACCGGAGCGCTCCGGTGAGCACGGCGATGGTCGAAGGGGCGACGATCCGCATCGTCGCGAGATACAGCAGTGCGAACCCCAGGACGTCGAAGGTCAGCAGCCCGAGGCCCGCGGCCACGCCCTGCTCGTCCGAGTGCAGAACGAGATGTTCGAGTGGCCCGATCACCGCCATCGCAACGAGGGAGGCGACGACCGGCGAAAGCATGCGGCCGACGATCTCCGAGCCCGACGCCCCGACCACGGGCGCTGCCAGGAAGAGCCCCAGCACCCCGGCGGACAGCGCCGCGATCGAGATTGCCAGGCCGATCCCGACGAGCCCGAACGGGAGCAGCAGCACGAGCAGCCCGATCCCGACCACGAGACCGGTGAGTGTCATCCAGTTCAGCAGCTGGGAGCGGCCTGAACCCTTCATGGACTCGCCGCTGACCGAGTTCATCGCCTCGCCGAGCCCGAAGCCGGCCATCGCGACCGCGACCACGCCCGCGCCGCGCCACGGCTCACCCAGCAGCACGACGACGAGCGGCTCCCCGATGGACACGGTCAGTGCTGTCACCGGGGCGGCGACGAACCAGATCCAGCCCAGTGCTCGCAGGAACGCCCGCTTGAGACGGGCGCGATCGCCCGCGATCCGGGAGAAGGCGGGGAATAGCGCGTAGGAGCAGATCTGGATCACTGCGAGACCGGGGAGCATGGCGATGCGGCGGCCGTAGCGGTACTGCCCGACCGCCGCCTCGTCGAGGGAACGACCCGCTGCCACGGCCGAGATCATGTCGAAGAACCGCTCCGCGATGCCGGCGGTCAGCATAGGCACCCCGAACCTGGCCATCTCACGCCAGAGCCGCCAGGATGCCTTGCCACCACCGGGCCGCCACCTCGCGAGCGTCCACGCGGTCACGACCCAGACCACGTGCGAGGCGTAGCTGGCGATCACGAGTCCCCACACCCCAAAGCCGTTGGCACAGAGCACGATCGACACCACAGCGAAACTGACCGCGACACTCGGGCCCACGATGAGGCGGTGATGGAATTTGAAGCGGCGCTGGATCAAGGCATCGGGAACGTTGGTCAAGGAGTGTAGTAACACCGTTCCCGAGGTGACCGCGGCGACCATCCCCGCGGCTCGGCTGTCGAAGATGTTCCCGATCACCGGTGCGGCCGCCAGCGCCAGCAGGCTCATCAGCCCCCCGCCGAGGACGGTGACCCAGAAGACCGTGTTCTCCGCGTTCTCGAGGTCGTGATCGCGCTGGATCAGCGCATGGCTCATGCCGCCCTGCGAGAAGGTGGCGAGGAAGAACGTGAGCACGGTCCCCGCCACGAACACACCGACCTCGGCGACGGTGAGCAGCCTGGCGATCACGATGGTCTGGACGAACGAGACGGCCTGGGTGATCACCACGATGAGGGCGGAGATGGTGGCGCCGCGGCGCAGCGTCGCCGCGAGCCCCCCGATCGCGGGCTCGGGCTTCAGGGTGTCGACGGCGTCGCCGTGCCGCTCGCTCATGCAGGCACGCGCGGGCAGGTGGGTACCCCGGAAGCTGCTCGGGAAGTGTCAGGGCTCACGGGGGTCGCTCCGTCCTCGGCTGGTCCGCGTCGCTCACCGGGTGAATCGCTGCCCGGCGGCAGCGCATTACGCACGCGAAACCCTCGGCGCTGCCTACCAGCCGATGCCGACGTAGGTGTTGTCGTCGCGTCGCCGTTCCGCTCCCGGTAGCCGGACCAGGTCGATGACGAGACGGTCGTTGGTGCACCGGTCGATCGCCGAGACGATCACAGGCTCCCTCGTCCCGGCGATGCAGACCTCCGCGTGCTCCACCACCTCGTCGGCGTCATCGGTGAGCAACTCGCCGAGATGTGGCAGGCGCTCGGCGATGTAGGCGCGGTTGGCTCCGGTCAGGCGCGACATGCACACGTTCGCGTCGTAGATCTTGAGCTGGTAACCCTTGCCGACGAGACGCTCGGCGAGTTCCACCAGCGGGCTCTCCCGGAGATCGTCGGTGCCCGGCTTGAACGACAGGCCGAAGATGCCGACACGCCTGCGGCCGGACGAGGTGACCACGTCCACGGCCCGCCGCAGGTGGGCCTCGTTGGACGGGAGCACGTTCGCCAGCAGTGGCACGTCGACGTCGTGGTGGCGGGCCGCGTGCGTGAGCGCGCGCAAGTCCTTCGGCAGGCACGAGCCGCCGAACGCGAAGCCCGGCCTCAGGTACGCGCTGCTGATGTTCAGCTTCGTATCGGCGAGGAAGACGTCCATGATCGTGTGCGAGTCGAGGCCGAGGCTGCGGCAGATGGCTCCGATCTCGTTGGCGAAGGTCACCTTCACCGCATGGAAGCTGTTGTCGACATACTTGGTCATCTCGGCGGCTGCGATGGGGAGGCGGAAGCGCGGCCCCGGCAAGCCGTCGTAGAGCCGCATGACCATCTCGCCGCTGCGGGGATCGCTCTCGCCCACGACGGTCTTGGGTGGGTCGAGGAAGTCCCGCACGCTCGTGCCTTCACGGAGGAACTCGGGGTTGAGGCATACGCCGAAGTCGGTGCCTACCCGCTTGCCGGACACCCGCTCGAGTGCGGGGATGAGGACGTTCTCGCAGGTTCGGGGGACCATCGTGCTGCGGAAGACGACGACGTGCCAGCCTGCCTTGGTCGCGAGTGCCCGTGCGATGTCCTCGGTGGCGTGCTCCAGGTACCGGGTGGACAGCCCCCCGCCCGGTTCCGACGGTGTCCCCACGCAGACCAGCGTGATGTCGGTATCGAGTACCGCCTGCTCCGGATCGTCGCTGACGGTCAGCAAGCCAGAGGCGACCGATTCCGCAGTCAGCTCCCCGATCCGCTCCTCGAGAACCGGAGACGTTCCCCGCCGGAGGAACTCGCCCTTGGCCGGGTTGGCGTCGACGCCGATCACGCGATGCCCACGGGAGGCGAGGCAGGCGGCGGAGACGCAGCCGACGTAGCCGAGACCGAAGACGCTCAGCGAGACCAGGCGGTCAGGGAAGGCGGTCACGCGACGAAGCGTAATCGGGATCCACCCCTCGTACATCCCTCGCTCAGGTGCCCATCGCGGGCAGCTCTGTGTTCCCGTCACGGCGGACAGCGCTGCCGGCCCGTGTCGTGTCGACGGTGACGTGCCGACGCTGGCCGCGTTCGGCCCAGCCGATCTCGATGGTCCCGGGCCGCAGCGACACCCGGAGATGCTCGGCGGTGTCACGGCTGGTACCCAGCGGTCGCAGCAGGGTCGCGAGCGCGAGCGGGACGGGCGCCTCACACCGGCTTCCCACCAGCCATGCAGGTTCACGGGACTCCAGCCGACTCGACCACCATCCCAGGTCATCCCCACGTACCTCAAGGGGCGTGACGGGTGCGCTCGCGGCGTAGGTGAGCTGCAGGGCAGGCGTGCCGTCGCGGTGCGCGACGTGGCCTTCGTGGGTGCGGGTCGCCTGCAGCGAGGGGTGCAGCGGCCAGCAGGCGTCCGCACGGTGCCTGCCGTCACCGCTCAGGAGGTCGACGACGAGCACCGTGTCCTCGCCGGGCGAGGCTAGCAGCCACCGGCGGTGGATCACTGGGCCACGCAGTCGCTGGTAGCCGTCGTGCTCGGCGTCGACGACCCCGCGCTCCAGGTCGACCGAGTGCGTCGTGACCGAGGCGTGGTCGCGCCACAGGAACGGCCCAGTCATCACTGACTGGTCGGCGCCGTCCACGGCCACCGTGGCGTGCATCCGCGTGCCGCGGTGCGCGGTCCGCCAGTCCGGGTGGCCGTAGTAGCTGGCTGCGCCGGGATCCCCGATCAGCTCCCGGCCGTCCATACTCAACGTCAGTGCCAGCGCGTCGGCGTGGCCGTGGGCGGCGATCGAGAGGTAGCCGAGCGGGCCGACGTCCATCGTGAGCCTGCGCCGCCCGGACCGCAGCATCACGAGCCCGCCATGCGGGGCGAACAGGCCCGCAGCCTCCGGCGCGGCTGCGTCCGCATCGTGTGCCCCCGGCCCGGCTGCGGCGATCCAGCCCGCGGTGAGGTCGTCGCGGCCGTAGCGGCGCGCAGGCGGGTTGCCGGTGAGCGCGGCGACGGCGGCAAGATGGCCGCGCACCGAGCGCAATGGCTCGGCGCCGAGGCGCAGCGCGAATCCCTCGTCGTCGTCGCCGTAGCGCGGCGCCGGGTCGCGCTCACCGACGAGGGCGGCGAGAAACGAGGCGCCGCGATCCAGCGAGCGGATGATCGCCGGTGGCGGCTCGTCGCCGCGTAGGCGCAGCAGGGCTGCCACGACGAGCAGCAGTTCGGCGGTGAAGACCTGGTAGGCGATGGCCTGCTCGGCGCCCGCGCCGTCGGGAAGGATCTGCCGGTCGGCCTCTACGGCCAGCAGCCGGGTCGCCCGCTGCTCCCACTGCCGGGCGGCCGAGAGCTCCGGGAAGAGGATCGCCACGGTGGCGAGCCCGGCGAGTTCCCCGACCAGGTGGTTGTTGGCCGAGCTGAACCGGGAGCGGTCACGCCAGCACCGTCGCGCGCTCGCGGCGAGCATCCGCACCGCCGCCCGGTAACGCTCCGGCGTGAGGGCGACCGCGTCGCGAAGCCCCTGCAGTGCGACGGCCACCGAGATCGCGCGCACCCCGGCCTCGAACGCTCCGCGCCAGGCGACCCCGATGCCCGGCGGGTTACGCGCCAGCCAGGAGTCGAGCTGGTACAGCGCCGCCTCCGCGTAACGGTCGTCTCTGGTGAGCAGCCACGCCTGCGCGAGCCACGGCAGGTGTTGTAGCCGGTTGAGCTCCCAGATCCACTTCGGATCGCCGTGGTGGGAGCGGTGGTCGATGCGGTCGGCGGGCACGGCAGGCCACTGCGTTCCCGACAGCGGGTCGCGATGCCAGTCGATCGGGTCGTCCAGAGCCGCTTCAGGGTAGCCGAAGAAGGCGAACCGACCGCCGAGCGCCCCGTCCGCCGCCGCGATCACCGCGGCTGCCTCCTCGGGCCGCTGCTGCCCGAGCGCTTCCGCACGGGCACGGTCGAGCAGCACCGGGCGGCCCGCGCCGTCCCGGAACTGTTCGAGCAGCACGCCCCAGTCGGGATCACCGGCGCCGATCAGGGTCGCATCCGAAGGCTCCGCCCTGGGGGCCACACGGTCAGCGGCGTCCGCAGCCGCCCGGGACGCACGCCAGGCGATTTCGGCGGCCGACATCGACCGCAGCCGCCGCGCGTACCAGTTCAGCCGGGGCACGGCAGCCTCCCTCTGGGAATACCGCAGCACGGTGACCGCATCCCGCGCTCGACCGGGTGCAACGTCTGCATCGGGGGGAACGATACGTCTGGTGCAACTCCTGTCCGCATCGCCGGTTCCGCGACCTGGAGGCAGGTACGGTGGCTCCCCCCGGAAAGCTGTTGAGTCTCCAGCACCGCATTCGCCGTGCGCACCCGATGCGGCTCGTGATGCGCAGCTCGCTGGACCGGATGGCGCACGCATCGCCCGAGGAGATCACGCGCTGCCAGGAGCGGCGGCTGCGGGCGCTCGTCCGGCTGGCAGCGACGCGATCACCTTTCTACCGGAACTGGTTCGCCGAGTCCGGTGTCGAGCCCCGCACGATCCGCACACTCGAGGATCTCCCCCGGCTGCCACTGCTCGAGCGACACCACCTCGCCGAGCGCAGCGCCGACTTTCTGGCCTACCCGCGGAATCTGGTATGGCCTGCGCACTCCAGCGGCACGACCGGATCGGTGGTCACCGCGTACCGCACGCCTGGTTCTTCGATATACGAGCTCGCGTCGCTGGAGCGCCAGTGGGGTTGGTTCGGGCTGCCTCGCGGGGCGCGCCGTGCCGTGCTGCGTGGTAGCGACTTCGCAGCCTCGCGGCCTGGGGTGGTGACCATGGAGCTGCCCGCGGCGCGCCAGCTGCTGGTCTCCAGCTTCCATCTCACGCCGGAGAACCTGCCGGAGATTCTGGCGGCGCTGCGGCGCTTCCGGCCGGACGCGATCGAGGCGTGGCCGTCCAGCGTCACCCTGCTGGCAGCCCTGCTGCGCGATGCGGGGCACCGGTTCCCCGTCCGAGCGCTCATCACCTCCTCCGAGGTCATCAGCGCGGCCCAGCACGAGCTGCTCCGCGACGTGTTCGCCGCCCCCGTCGCGGATCACTACGGCCAGACCGAGCGGGTGTCGATGGCAGGCACTTGCGAGGAGGGTAGCTACCACGTGTTCTCCGACTACGGGATCGTCGAGCTGCTGCCCGTCGACGGCAGCACGCGGCGGTGGGAGATCGTCGGCACGCCGCTGCACAACTGGGGGTTCCCGCTCTTCCGGTACCGGACCGGCGACGAGGTCGCCGCGGCCCCGCAGGGACCGTGCGGGTGTGGCCGGGCGTTCCCGCTGCTCGGGGCAGTCGACGGGCGGGTGGAGGACGCCTTCACGGCGGCGGACGGCCGGCACGTCCCGCTGCCGCACACCCTCGTCAAGACGCTGACCGGGCTTCGCGAGACGCAGGTGGTGCAGCGCGCGCCGGGCTGCTTCGAGGTCCGGATGGTTCCCGGTGCGGGGTTCGACCGTGCCACGACCGAGGCGCTGGCACGGCGCAACATCGAACGGATCGTCGGGCAGGGCCAGACGGTCACCTTCCAGCTCATGGACCGGATCCCGCGCTCCGCGAGCGGCAAGCTTCGGCCCGCCATCGTGCTCGACGACCTCGTCGGCCAGCGGTGATCCGGGCTCGGCCGTGGCGCGGGGGCGCGGTCCTGCTCGGGCTGTCGTTGTCGCTCGTCATGTCCTGCGCGGGGCCACCGGCCCTGCGGCCGCCACCTCCGGGGACACCGACTTCGAAGATGTCGGCTACGGCGCTGGCAGCCAGGGAGGTCGCGACGAGGCAAGCGTGCGGCAGCTCGGCGCCAGCCTTCCCCCGGACCGGCGTGTACTTCATCGCCCAGCAGGATCTGCCTTCCGCGCAGACGCTGGCCCGCTACGATCTCGTCGTCATCGACAGCGAGTGGGACAACAGGCTGCCGCGGAGCTTCTTCACACGGATCCGGGAACTCAACCCCCAGGTCACACTGCTCGCCTACGCCAATGTCGTCGACTTCCGCCCCCGCCTCGGCTCACCCGTCAACTGGGCGGACCGCTACGCCTTCGGGCGGTTCGAGAACTCCGTCGAGCACGACTTCCCGCGACAGTGGCTGGCGCGCACCAGCGAGGGGACGGTCGTGAGCGAGTGGCCCGAGACCCTCATGACCAACCTCACCGATCAGGCCCCCCGGGCCGACGGGCAGGAGTTCGCCGAGTACGCCGCCGAGTGGGTCGCAGGCCGGGTATACGCCACCGGGGTGTGGGACGGGGTCTTCATCGACGTCTGGGGTGACCGGATCTACGGGGCGACGGAGCAGCGCTGGGATGTCGACGGCGACGGCACGGACGAGGCCGAGGCGGAGATCTACGGGCCGGGTGGCCCGTGGGAGCGAGGGGTCAACGCCACCGAGCGGATCATGCGCGAGCGCATGCCGGACGCTGTCCTCGTCGCGAACGGTGACCGGACGCTGCGAGACGAGCAACTCGACGGTCGGGTGTGGGAGAGCTTCGCGGATCCGAAGGTGCGGAGGAGCCCGGCGCAGGACCTCGAGGAGTACGTGACACTGACCGCCGAGGGTGATCACCGACAACCGGGGACAGCCATCACGATCAACCGCAGGCGTGCCGAGCCGGTGTCCGGCGAGAGCTTCCGCCGCGCCCGCTTCTTCCTCACCGCGACGCTGCTGCAGAACGGCTACTGGGCACCGATGGGCGCCCACTACGGCCAGCCGGCCTACTACGACGAGATGGACGGCGCCGGCCTCGGCCGCGGCTACCTCGGCTGCAGCCTCGCCCCGAACCCGACCTGGTCGCAGCTGCAGCAGGACTTCGACGGCCGTGTCGGCCGGCTCGCCGATGGCCTGTACCGCCGCGACTTCGAGCACGGCCTCGTGCTGCACAACGTGGGCGCGCAGCCGCGCACCATTACCCTTGAGAGGCCATACCGCCAGCTGGAGGGCACCCAGGATTCCGGTACGAACAGCGGCCGTGTCGTCGATTCCGTGACGGTGCCGAGCCGCGACGGCCTCATCCTGCTCCGAGCGGAGAGTTAGGCGGTCCTGCCGGGCGTACCCTGATCGAGCAACCGCCGGTAGGCGTCGAGGAGATTGCGGCGCGACACCGCCCATGACAGCTGTGTCTGGACCCGGCGGCGGCCCGCCTCACCCATGCGCGCGCGGCGGTCGGGGTCACAGAGCAGCTCGTCGAGAGCGGTGGCGAAGGCGCGTTCGTCGTTGGCGGGGGCATAGGCGGCCGCCTCGCCCGCCGAGATACGTGCCTCGGTCAGCTCGAACGAGACGAGCGAACGGCCCATGGCCATGTACTCGACGACCTTGTTCATCGTGGAGGCATCGTTGAGTGGGTTCTTGGGGTCCGGGGACAGGCACACGTCCGCGGTGGACAGGCATTGCTGCACGAAGTCGTCGGGCACGCGTCCGGTGAACTCGACACAGTCGGAGAGTCCGAGTCGCTCGGACAGCGCGACCATCTCGTCGAATGCGTCGCCGGTGCCCATGAAGATAGTGTGCAGGTCGTCGCGGCCGATCTCGTGACGCAGGTGTGCCAGCGCGCGCAACGCGTAGTCGACGCCGTCCTGGGGGCCCATCACGCCGAGGTAAGCGGCGAGGTACGCCCGTCCCCGTCGCAGCAGGGGGTCTGGTTCCCGGAGCACGAATCGCTCCAAGTCGGGTGCGCTGCGCACCACCGTGACCCTGTCGGGTCGCATGCGTCCGCGCTCGATCGCCACCCGCCGGTAGGTCTCGTTGGTGGAGATCGTGGCATCGGCGAGGGCGAAGGTGAGGCGCTCGGCGAGCCCGGCCAGCCGGTAGAGCAGCGTTCCGGATCCGGGAAAGCGGGAGAGGAACAGCTCCGGGACGAGGTCATGGTGGTCGAACAGCAGGCGCGCGCCCCCCAGCTTGAGCGGCAGCGACATGAGCAGGAGCAGGTCCGGCGGGTTGCATGCGTGCACCACATCGACGGGTCCCTCCCGACGCACACGCAGCGACAGGCGCAGCGTGTGCCACAGCGCCTGGCTGTATTCACGCACGTAGCCGGCCGGGCCGCCGGTCGCGGCCTGCAACGGGTAGCGCAAGATGCGGACACCGTCGATGGTCATCTCGGCCTCGGTGTCCTGCTTGCTGCCCATCGGGCAGATGACGACGACCTCGTACCCGGCCTCGACGAGAGCACGGCTCTCCTGCCACACCCTGCGGTCGAGCGGGACCGAGAGGTTCTCGACCAGGATCAACACCCGCGCGCTCACCGGGCCATCACCAGCGAGATCAGGAGGCGCTGGTAGCTCTCGGCGGTCGCCTCGATCCGGTAGTCGCGCTCGGCGCGGGCACGGGCCCGCGCGCCCTGTGCGGTGCGCAGTGCGGGGTCCGCGGCGAGGCGCGCGATGCGGTCGGCGATCGCGCCCGAGTCGTTGACGGGGACGATGAACCCCTCCTCGCCGTCGGCGACCATGTCGGGGATCGCGCCGCAGCCGGTCGCGACGACCGGCAGTCCCGCCGCCATCGACTCGATGACCGAGATCGGGGCTGCTTCGCGCACCGACGACAGGCACGAGACGTCGAAGCCGGGGAGCAGCTCTGGCACGTCTCGCCGCAGGCCGGTGAAGAGCACCCGGTCGGCGATGCCGAGGTCGCCGGCCAGCTCCCGCAGCTGCGTCTCGCGCGCTCCGTCGCCGACCACGACGAGCCGCAGCCCGAGGTGGGATGGCGCGAGCTTGGCTACCGCCTCGAAGAGGACGTCGTGTGCCTTCTCGGCGGTGAGCCGGGCGACGACGCCCACGACGAAGTCCTCTGGGTCGACGCCGAGCTGCCTGCGCGCCGCCGGCCGCTCTGTTCCGGACGGTAGCCCGGGGAGCTCGATCCCGTTGGGGATCACGACCTCGGGGATCCGTCGCCAGGGGAAACGCCCCACCCCCTCCTCGCCGTGCAGGTACCGCCCCTGGCTGGACGCCAGCAGCACCAGGGCATCCGAGAGGAAGAGTGTCTCGACGTCGTGACGTGGCAGGCAACGCCGGCCGGCGCCGGTGAGGTCCATGTTGTGGACGGCGACGATGTTGGCACGCACGCCGGCGAGGCGGGCCGCGAGCCTGCCGAGCGTGAGCGCCGCCGCCTGGTAGTTGGCCACCATGACCACGTCGGTCGTATCGCGCCGGAACTGCCGCATCAGCCGAGGCAGCGTTCGAAGGTCATACCGCCCGCCACGGCCGATCACCTCGACGGGGAAGCCCGACGCCCGGAACTCGTCCGCCAGCGGCGCGGCATTGCGCAGCGAGACCACTTTCGGATTCACGACCGCCGGATCGAACCGGCGGAACAAGGTAAGCAACTGGATCTCCGCGCCACCGATGCCGTTCACATCGAGGACGACGGTCAGCCGGATCGGATCGCGGCCCGGTCGGATCCGGCCGGCCGTCTCCTCGAGCGCCGTCCCAGCGTCGCGGACGAAGCGCTCGAAACTGAACTCCGCCTCGACGCGGGTCCTGGCGGCCCGTCCCATCTCGCATGCGCGCTCCCGGTCGCCGAGCAGTGTCACCAGCTGCCGGGCCAGGGCCTGGGGGTCGCGGGGTGGCACGAGGTGGCCGGTAACGCCATCCTCGATCAGCTCCGGAATACCTCCCACTGCCGTGCATACCGCCGGCCGCCCGCTGACCATCGCCTCCAGCACGGCCATCGGGAGGCATTCCGAGTATGAGGTCAGCGTGAACACGTCCATGAGCGCCAGCAGGTCGCCGACGTCGCTGCGGGATCCGGTGAAGATCACCTGGTCGGCGATGCCCAGCTCGCTCGCTAGCCGCTGCAGTTCGGGCCGGAGCATCCCGTCACCCACGACCAGGATGCGCGTCGCGGGCAGCTCGTCGAGCACCAGACGCGCGGCACGCAGCAGCGTCGCGTGGTCCTTTTCCGGACGCAGCGCGGCGAGGATCCCGATTACGGGGTCGCCGGGACCGATCCCGAGCTTCACCGCGGTGACCGGGTCAGCCGGCGTGACGGGCCGCGACGTATCTACGCCGTTGCGGACAATGCGTACCTTCGACGTGGGGTAGCCGAGGTCGCTGGTGAGGTAGGACAGCTGGCTTCGGGCGACGCCGTAGTAGGCACTGGTGAGCGGGTTGAGCATCCGGTCGGCGAGCCGCCGCACGCGCGTGCGCGGCGCCAGCCCGCCGCTGTTGTGCACCCAGACGATCGTCCTCGGCACCCGGGTGAGGATGGCGGCGATCCGCCCCAGCATCTCCGCGTTGTAACCCCGCGTGATCACGATGTCGGGTCGGGTCCGGCGCATCTCGCGTAGCAGGTCGGACAGGGTGCCGAGCAGCTGTCGTTTCGGGCGGTGCAGGGCGCGCGCCGGAACCCCGCCTGCCACGAGCGTGTCAAACAGCTCCCCTGGCTGCCCGATGCAGACCACCGAGGGGGAGAAGCGTGCCCGGTCCAGCGCGGGGAGCAGCGTGGTGACGTGGCGTTCCGCTCCGCCCACGACGAGGTCGGGAACGACGTACATCACGCGCAGCGGCCCGGCACGGCGCACCCGGCGACGGAGCAGGTTCATCGCAACACCTCTCGGTACAGTGCGTCGACGCGCCGCCAGACCACGGCAGCATCGAAGTCGGTGCGGACACGCTCACGCGCCGCTCTACCTAGACGGGCACGCGTGTCGTGGTCGGTGATGGCGTGCCTAAGGGCCGCGACGAGGGCCTCTACCTCGCCGGGCGGCACCAGCAGGCCGGTTGTGCCGGACTCGATCAGGTCGGGAATGCCACCCACGTTGCTCGCGACCACGCACACCCCGCTGGCCATCGCCTCGAGCACGGCCATCGGCTGCCCCTCGTTGCATGACGGCAGGGCCAGCACCTGCGCCGATCCGATCAGGGTGCGCGCCCGCTCCGGTGGGAGCCAGCCTGGCACCTGCACCGAGCTCGTCAACCCGAGGCGTTCGACGGCCCGTCGGGCACGCTCGACCTCGCCATTGCCTGCGAGGGTGAGGTGCGCGGTCCCCGCGCACCACGGATCGGAGATGATCTGCGACCACGCTTCGAGCAGGGTGAAGCTGCCCTTGCGGTCACCGATCTCGCCCAAGAACACGACGTGCACGTGCTCTTCCCCGGACCAATCGGGCGCTGCTTCACGGAGAGGAACCGCGTTCGGGATCACGGTCACGTGGGCCTCGGGCGCGATCGCCCGCAGCCGCTGGGCCCAGCAATCACCGAGCGCGACAACCACCTTCGCACGGGTCAGCGTGGCGCGGATGACCGTCTTGAGCGATCGGGGTGCCCGCTCGTGGAACAGGCTGAACTCCGCGCCATGAATGTGCAGCACCACCGGCACCCGCGCAGCAGCGGCGATCCAGGCCAGCGTCGCCTTGCGCGCGAAGCTGCCGTAGGAGGCCGTGTGCAGATGGACGAGATCGGGACGCTTCGTGGCCAGCGCCAGGAGGAAGGCCACGGCGCCGCAGCCGAACGCCAGGATCCGGGTCAGGACGTCACCGTCGCGGTGGGTGGCGATGTGGTCGACGCACCAGGCATCCCATAGCGGGGTGTCGCGCAGAGTGCGCACGCAGCTGGAGACCCCGCCCCTGGTCTGCAGGCTCGTTGATACCCAGAGCGCGCGTCCGACCGTCGACGGTCTCGCAGCCGCCGGCAGCGGCACTCCCGACGCCTGCGCCCCGCCGCTCATCGCGCCGGGCTCGCTTGCCCGAGGGTGCCCACCGGGGACGGTGTGGCGTCCACACCATCGCCTCCGCCCGCAGTGTTGCCGGCAGCGACTTCTCGGTCAGCGCAGCCGACGGCGATACCGACCAGCAGCATGACCAGCGCGGTGGGGAAGATGAAGTAGCGCAGGTCCACGGTGGTACCGACCACGAGCAAGACGATGAACGAGAGCAGCGCGATAAGTGCCAGGTTGCGTCCAGCGCCGCCCTCCGGCAGGAGCCTGACCGCCGTGACCAGCCTGCGGTAGATCAGGACGAGGACCGACAGCCACAGGCCGAGACCCACGAGGCCCAACTCTACGGCGATGCCGAGTTCGTTGAGGTGCGATGCTATGCCGTAACCCCTGCCCCATTCAACGGCGGGTGACCACTGCTGATGTTGGTAAGTGTTCACTGCGGGAAAGCGCCCGATGCCCCACCCCCCGAGTGGTCTCTGCTGTATCGCATGGATCGACGTCGCGAGCGAGTTCAGCCGGTCCTCCACCTCCCCTGCGGAGGCCACGCCGCCCGCCTCTCGGTCGGCGCTGGTGAAGTCCGACCAGTTGGCACCGATACCGAGCACCACCGCACCGAGGCCGGTGAGGAGACCGGGCCGCAGGCTTCGCGCCAGCACTGCTCCCGCGATCAGGACGACGCAGAAGGCAAGCCAGATCACGCGGGTGTGGGTGAGATAGATCGCGTACCCCGCGGTAACGGCGACCGCGTATGTCCCGGCTCTGCGCCACGGCTGGGTGGGTGACCGCTGGGCGAGGTGCAGCGCGACGATGAAGCCGGTGATCAGGATCAGGCCGTTGACCACCGGTTGGTCCAGTACCCCGACCGCTCGAGCGTCCCAACTCGGGTCCTCGATGATGAAACGCGGCCAGACCAGCGCTGCCGGCCCGTGGAACTGCATGACGCTGACCAGGGCCGAGTACGCGGCGAGGACGAGGACGAACCACAGCAGGCGCCGCAGCGTCTGATCCCGGTCGAAGACGAAGCGGCCGACGCCGTAGCAGACGAACGGAATCACCGTCCCGATCACGATGAAGCGCCACACCGCGACGTCCTCACCAGTGATCGGCACCGTCGCGGGATAGGGATGCGGAACAATCGCCGAGCCGATGCTCCACACCACGTAAAGCACCATGAACGCTTCTGTCGCGCCGAGCTTCGGCAATCGGTTGACGCGTCGCATGATGCCGAACACCGCCGAGGCGAGCACGCCGGCGAAGGCGAGCACGAAGGGATCGACAGGCAGGAACGACATCCGGAGGGCGAACTGGAGAAAGGCAGCGAGCAGGAACAGCAGAACTGCTAGTGCCGGGCTGGCGAGCCCGATGAACACGACCGCCGTCCCCACGGCCGCAAGAAGTATTCCTATACCGAGGTTTGACGGGCCGATGAAGACCAAAGCCAGCTGGATGACGACGGCAACGGCGAAGGCCGCGATCGCGGGCCACGGGTTCTGGCGCTGTGTCGGAGTCCCGGTCAGGGGCACCATGCCGACCTCTCCCATGATATCCCCACGTTGACTACCGGCTCGACGGGCCAGCGGAACCGCGAGGATCGGCGGCCGTGGATCGGCCGAAGCGCCCGGTCACTGCGGCGCCTCTCGCTCGGTGAGCGCCACTGGCTTGGCCACGATCCGCTCCGAAGGTGAGGTGTCCGGCTCGGTCGCCGCGGGAGTCCGCGAGGTGCGTGGACCGGGGCTATCGATCGGCGGCGGGTTTTCCGCCCCCACCCCGGAACCGGTGATCACGACACCGAGCAGCGTCGCGTCCACCTGTTCGAGGAGGTGGCAGGCTTCGACGGCATCGGCTGCGCGGGTAGTGTTCTCCTCGATCACCAGGATGACCCGGTCGGTCGTAGTGCAGACCACCTGCCCCTCGGCGGCCTCGGTGATCGGTGGCGACTCGATGACCACGAGGTCCGCGATGCTCTTGGCGTGCTCGACGAGGTCGCCGAACCGGTCGCGGGAGAAGAGCGCGTAGGGATCCGCCGATGGGTGCCCGGCGGGCATCACCTGCATATTACGGATCCGGCCGCGGACCACCACGCCGTCGAGGCCGATCCCGGACGGACCGTCGAGGAAGTCTGCGACGCCCGCCCGGTGGTCGTGGTGCTCGTCGTGAAGGTTTGCCTCGACGAGCAGGGTCTGCTCGCCCTGAACCGCGCGGTACGCTGCGATGGCGGCGGCGATTTGTGCTGTACTGGCGGTCGCCCTCGGTGTGGTGACCGCTACCGTCATGGGCCGTGGAAGATCGCTCAGGCCCACCAGGTTGGCGAGTCTCATCAGGTACTGGGCTCGGCTGCGGGCAGCCGAGCGCGACTTTCCGCCCGGGATCACGGCAAGTGTGTCGAGCCCGAGCTGGTCGCGAACCTCGTCGGCCGTAGCGAGCCGGTTCTCGACGGCGGCGAAGGCGAGCGCTGCAAGACATCCCAGGATCAGTCCGCCGACGAGCCCGAGGGCGACGTTCTGGACCGGATGGGGGGGGCTGCTCGACACGCCGGCGTCCAGCTGCAGTTCCTGCAACTGATTGCTGGTGTCCGATTGGATGGCGGCGATCCGTTCTTGCAGCGCCAGGATCGTGCTGGTGATCAGCGTGCTCTCGGCGCCCTCGTCCGGGACGGTGGCGAGCTCCGCGCGTTCGGCCGCGATTTCGTTACTCAGCTCCTCGATGGCTTGGTCGCGGCCGGCCCGCAGGTTCTCGTTCACGTCGTCACGGAACGTCGCTGCCATCGCCGAGGCGGCGGAGGCGGCGACGTCGGGGTTCGGTGCGGCGGCCTCGATGTAGACGATCGGGCTCGCCGCCGCAGTCCGGGCACTGAACGGCACCTCTGCCGGCACGCCAGCCCGCTCGCGCAGCGTGTCCTGGTAGGAAGGTTCGTTGAAGTACTCCGTGTATCCCTGGGCCAGGACGGCATCCTGCTCTGGTGCGCGTTCGTCGGAGGTGATGGTGAGCGTCGACCGGCCCGTGTAGACCGTCTCCTCGGCCCACGTGGCTGCGAACGCGCTGACCACTGCGAGGCCCATTACGGCGAGCACCAGCCAGCTTCGGCGCCGGATGCGATCGAGCTGGATCCGTAGCGGGCTCATCGCCTGCCTTTCCTGGATGCGGGTACCGGACCGGAGTCGTGGAAGTGGTCGGATGGACGTCCACCGGGGCACCGTCAACCCGTTCCACTGGAGACTATCGTCCGGGAAGCCCGCGTGTTAACGTCCGGCCGCGCCAGCATGAGCCGGTGGTGGCCACTCCAGCGGTACGTCCGATATGCGGCCTGCCCGGTCGCCAGCACAGGAGGGCTTGATGCCGACGGGTCCACGAGCCCGGGGACGCATCGGAAACGATTCCTGGCCCCCCGACGACACCCACTAGGAGTGGTTCCCTGACTGGCCAGTGCGGTCCGCGTGATGAGGAGTCGAGCATGGTCGACCCCAGTCCGTCAACGCGCTTCCGTGGCATCGCGCTCGCCGTCATGGCCTCCGGTGTCCTGCTGGTTCCGGCGCTGGTACTCACCGATGGCCCCTTCGGACTCCCCCCGCTGGGCGGGGCCGCGCAGGGGACGAGCGGGCCCGGCGCCCCTGCTTTCGATACAGAGTTCCTCGGCGCCTCCGGCAAGCTGCCCCGTGACGACTCCCTCAGCGACGCCCTGCTCGCCGCCGTCGAGCGGCCCGGAACCCATGCACAGGCCGGCCCGCCCGCGGGCCCCCTACGCATCCCGCCAGTGTCGCTCGACAGCTACCGGCGCGCCGAGGAGGTTCTCGCGGAGCGCCTGCCCGGCTGCGGGCTTCGATGGCCGCTGCTCGCAGGGCTCGGGCAGGTGATCTCCGAGCACGCCAGGGGAGCGGGGCTCGATCGGACCGGCACCACTTGGAGTCCGATCCTCGGCCCCAGGCTGGACGGTCGTCCCGGCCTGGCGAGGATCCCCGACACTGATGGGGGTCGGCTGGACTTGGACGCCGAGTGGGACCGTGCTGCGGGCCCGATGCAGATCCTTCCCGGTGTGTGGCAGCGAGTCGGCGCAGACAGCAACGGGGACGGTACTGCCAACCCGCACAGCGTCTACGATGCGGCACTCGCCGCGGGCCGCTACCTGTGCGAGCAGGACGCCGACCTGCACTCCCGCGAGGGCCGGATGGCAGCGGTGTTCCGCTACCAGCGCGCGGAGGACTTCGTGCGAGCGGTCCTCGTCTGGGCCTGGGCCTACGACCTCAGAGCTGAGCCGGATCCGGCGGCATTCCCGAGCGGGGATGATCTACCCGCGCTGCCAGCACCGCAGGCGGTGGTGCTCCCGGATACACCGCCGCCGCCAGGGCCACCGCCACGCGGCCAGGTGCGGGCGCCGGTCTCGGCGCTGTCCGGTCCAGAGCCCGCCCCGCCCCGTGACGGTGCACCCGCCCCTGCCATACCGCCTCCCGCACGAAGCGCCCCTCCTCCTTCTCGGCCCCCACCGGAGCCGCCCCAGCCGACTGCGGAGCCGACAGAGCCGCCCCAGCCGACTGCGGAGCCGACAGAGCCGCCCCAGCCGCAGGGGCCAGCGGACGACTCGGAGGAGTGAAATACTCTTTGCCGACTGCGGAGACCTCGGTGACGGTGGCGCCGGGTCGGGCGCCGAGAGTAGCCGGAGGCGCGCTGGGTGCTCAATGACCAGCGCCGTGCCGTCGGGCAGCAGGCCGAGGTCCCAGGGGTGCTCCAGGACGATCGCGACTTCCTTGACCCGGGTCGCTGGTGGCGTAGTGGTCGCCGAGCCGGTGGGCGGCGCGGGCGGCAGCCCGGTTCCGATCGTGGTCGGTAACGCGACGTGAGTCAGTTGCGATCCAGGGTAGTGGATCCGATCAGGGGTACCTAGAGCAGTCTCGGGAGGGAGCATGCCGCGCCCGCACTCCGCGTCGCCCGATCTCGCGATCGCCGGCACCCCGGCGGCAGCCTGGCTCTTCCGGCAGATCGCCGGCGCCCCGTCGGCGCCTCTCACCGTCGCGGTCGTCGGTCCGGGAGGCACGGGCAAGTCCGCGTTGCTCGACGCGGTGGCGCGCGAGTACGAGAAGGCCGGTACCGCGGTGGTTCGGGGCGGTCCGGCGCACGGCCTCGATACGATCGACTGGGACACCCTGGACTGGGACAAACCGGTCCTGGTGGACGATGCGCACCTGCTGGACCCCACCGTGCTCCGCAGGCTGAGCGCGCTCGCCGACACCGACAGTGCCCGGCTCCTCGTCGCCTACCGGCCGTGGCCCCGGTCCGGCGGGCTCTCGGCGCTCGGCGCGAGCCTGGCCCGGCGGCAATCACCGGTGGTCATGGGTCACCTGGACCGGAGTGCCGTCGCGGCCCGGATCGCGGCACGGGTCGGGTCCACACCCCCCGAGTCGCTGGTCGATCTCGTGCACGAGCAGGCCGGTGGACTGCTGGCACTGGTGGACCTCGTCGCCCAGGCACTGCAGGACACCGGCAGGTTCGATCCCCGGCACCCGGAACAGTTCCGGCGCCCGGAGCGGGTCACCGTCTCGGCCGGCCTGGCCGAACGGCTGCGCTACCAGCTGGAGGCGCTGGATGGCGGGGTGTACGAGTTGCTGCAGGCGATGGCCGTCGGTGCGGCGCTGGACGCCGAGGTGCTCGGCGCGCTGCTCGACGCCGACCCCGCAACCTTGACCGACACGGTGGAGGCGGCACGGGCCACCGGTCTGATCACCGAGGCAGGCGAGCTGATCGCCTTCATCCGCAGCCTCGTGCTGCGACTGACGCCGGTGCTGCGAAACCGGGAGATGCAGCGGCGGTTGGCCGGCATCCAGCTCGACCGGGGAGGCTCGGTGCTCGCCGCCGGCCGGCAGCTACTCGGTACCGGCGCGAGCGGCAGCCGGGTGGCTGCGGTCCTGGAGGCTGCCGGTGACGAGGCGCTGCGCCAGTCCCCGGCGCTCGCTGCCGAGCTCTTCGCGGGAGCCGTGGAGGCGGGGACCGCACCCCGCGCGCTGGCGGCCCGGCGCGCCCAGGCGGTCGCGCTCACCGGCGATCTCGACCAGGCGCTGCGGCTCGCCGACCAGGTCCTCGCGGACCCGACCGCCGCCGACCGGCAACTGGGCGTGTCGGTCGCCGCCGCGGTGCTCGGGCACCGCGGGTTACCTGCCCGCAGTGCGGAGCTGTACCGCAGCCTGCCGGGCGATGCTTCGGGCGGGGCCTTGCTCGCGGTGCCTGCGCTGATCGGTACCGGCGCGCTGGCGCAAGCCTGTGCGGTGCTCGACACCGCGGACGCCACCGCAGGCTCCACCCTGGCGGCCGGGGCGGAGACGCTGATGGCCCGCGGGATGCTGGCCACCGTCACCGGGTCGCCCACGGCTGCGCTCTCGCAGCTGGCCAGGGCGGCCGTGCTGCTCGAGCCGGCGGGCGAGACCGTGCTGCTACCTGACACGCCTGCGGCACTCACCGCGGTGGTCGCGCAGCAGTGCGGGGAGCTGACGGTCGCCGACTCGGCACTGCGGCGCGCCGTCGTCGCCAAGCTCGGCGGCCGCCCGGCGCATGCCCGGCACCTGCTGCTGCACGGCTGGACGGCGATGGCCCGCGGCAAGCTGGACGTGGCGCACCGCACGCTCGACCGGGCGGCCCGCCCGGGCCAGGCGCTGGAACCGCGCGACGAGCTGGTCGCGGCCGCCCTGGCGGTGGGGCTGGCCCGCCGCGAGGGTGACCTGGCCATGCTGAGCTCGGCGTGGCGGCGGGCTCGCACCGCCCTCGTGCGGCACCCGATCGATCTCTACGTGCTGCAGCCACTGGGCGAGCTCGCCGTCGCCGCTGCCCGGCTGCACGAGCGGGAGTGGGTCACGCCGCACCTGAAGGAGGCCGGGAAGCTGCTCGACGGGCTGGGCAACCCGGTGCTGTGGGCGGCGCCGCTGCGCTGGTACGAGCTGCACGCCGCCCTCGTCGCCGAGCAGCCGTCGGAGGCACAGCGACACGCGGCCGACCTGACCGACGCCGGGTCGAGCAGCCCCTACGCCGCCGTGCTGGCGGCGGCGGCGAGCAGCTGGCTGCACGTGCTGTCCGGTGACATCGATCCGGAGACGGTGCAGGCCACGGCGCGACGCCTGCACGGGATCGGCCTGGCGTGGGAGGGTGCCCGGCTTGCGGGTCAGGCCGCGACGCGGACCACCGATCGCCGGGCGATGGCTGCCTTGCTCGCCTGTGCCCGAACCCTGCACGGCAGCCTGCCCGAGCTGGAGGTTGCCGCCGGAGCCGACATGCCCGCCACGCCGGTACGAGCTCCGGAACGGCCGGGCGTCCGCGGGGCGAACGGCTCGCTTCCCGAAGGCGGGCCGGTGGTGGCTGGGTCTACCGGGACCGGGCCTGTGGGGATTGGGGCAGCGCTGAGCGAGCGGGAACTCGAGGTCGGCCGGCTCATCCTCGCCGGCCTGACCTACAAGCAGATCGGGGAGCGGTTGTTCATCTCGGCCAAGACGGTCGAGCACCATGTGGCGAGGATGCGCCAGCGACTCGGCGTTGCCAGCCGCAACGAGCTGTTCGGCCAGCTCCGCTCACTGATCGACGGGCCCGGATCCCCCGCCCGCTGAGGGGCGAGCTGATCGTCGTCAGCCTGCCAGGCTCGCCAGCATGCCCTCACAGCTGCGCATCACCATCCGGCACGCGTCGACGGCGGCGCGGCCGGACAGTGGGTTCTCTGCCCGCCGCTGCCAGCGCGTGAGCGCATCCAGGGCGGCCCGTCGCAGCTCGTCCGGGTCGGTGCCGGGGGGCAGCCCCAGCCGCACGGCCGTCGCGGCACCGGAGCCACCGAGCAGCCGCTCCGCCTCCTCCGACTCAGCCCTCGGCAGGGTCACCGCACCCGAGCGCAGCGCGCTGAGCAGCTGCAGCTCGGCGAACTCGTGCGCGCCGGCGAGAATCCGTTCCACCTCCGCGACCAGCGGCGCGGTGTCGGCGCGGGTGTCGTCGTGCAGCACGCTGTCCAGCGCCAGCAGCGCCGAGCGGGCCTTGAGCAGGTCGCGACGCTCGGTGAACTGCGTGTGCAGCACGTCCCGCAGCTCGTCGAGGCCGCTGCGGCGCACCAGCTCCGCGGCGAGCGCGGCGGGGGTGTCCGTGCCTTGCCGGATGAGCGTGGAGGACAGCCTGATGCCGAACAGACCGAAGCGGTCCAGCAGACCCCGCCGGGCCTCTCGGGTCACCATCGACGGCGGCGCGGGTGCCACGGCGGGGTCGGCCCGCAGGAAGCGGTCGGCGGACAGCAGCAACGCATCCTGCGACTCCCGGGGCGCCCCGGCCAGCTCGGCGAGCGCGTCGAACTCGGTCTGCCGCAGCGTACGACCGGTCTGGGCGAGCAGCCCCGCGACGGCTACGACGTTCTGGCACAGCCCGCGCAGCGTGGGGTCGGTCCGGTAGCGCTTCGCGATGGTCTTCGCCGAGAACATCGCGTCGACCCGTCCGCCGCCGACCTCGTCGGCCCGGGAGACCACCGCGATGGTGTTCACCGAGCTGGCTCGGGCCACTCCCTGATCCCGGAACGCCTCCAGGAACTCGGCGTCGGTGGCGTGGAGATGACGCATCAGGTAGATGACCGCGTCGGCCTCGGCCGGGGAGTCGTCGTCCGGGGTGAGGAACGCCCAGGTTCGCTGCGAGGTGCCGGTGGACATCGACGCGATCCCCGGTGTGTCGATCAAGGTCTCGGTGCGCAAACTCTGCGATGGCCAGTCCACGACCAGCCGGTGCAGCTGCTCGACGGGGGTGCCTTGCAGGTCGATGACGAGCGCCCCGTCCTGCCGGTTCACCGGCAGCGGCGTGGGCAGGCCCTCCCTGGGATGCATCACGACCTTCGGGCTGTGCCCGTCGCGGTACCAGGTGACCACCCGGGTGCACTCGCCCGCGTCGGTCGGCGCGATCTGCTCCCCGACCAGCGCGTTGAGCAGCGTGGACTTGCCCGCCTTGACCTTGCCGGCGATCGCGACGCGCAGCGGCTCGTCGAGCCTGTCCAGGTGGTGGCGCAGCCACTGCGCGGTCTCCGGCCGGTCGCGGTAGACCTCCACGGCGCGGCGCAACACGCCGCGGACCGCGACGGACAGGCTGCGTTGACCCGGACCGGTCACCGGTGCGGCTCCGCCGGGGCCAGCGCCGCCCGCTCCGCCGCGGGCAGTGCCGGAGTCGACCGGGGTAGCAAGGTGCGGACCTTCTGCTGGAGCGTGTCGAGGCGTTCCAGCTCGACCTTGATCTCGGTCAGCCGGCGTTCCCGGTCACTCCTGGATGTCTTCACCGACTTCTCGGCGGCCTGCTGCGACTCCCGCAGCGACCGGTTCAGCTCGTCGGCATGGGCGGTGAAGTGGTCCCGCAGGTCGCGCTGCACCCGGCGCAGCATGTCCCGGGAGTCCTTGCCCACCTGGAAGATCACGTCGTCGACGTAGCGGCGTACCGCAGCCTTCGCCTCGTTCTGCCGCCGGGAGATGATGCGCCGGCGCTCGTCGGTGATGGTCTTGCCGCCCAGCAGCACACCTGCACCCACCGAGAACGGGTTGATGATCGACATACCGACGAACGTCCCCAGCATCCCGAACATCAGTACGCCGACGTAGCCACCCCGCAGCCCGGACAGCGCCTTCTGACCCAGGCCGAACGGCTCGCCTTGCCGCAATGTCATGGCCCGCACCGAACCCAGCGCGTCGGAGGCCTCGGTGCGCAGCTTCGGCAGTATCCACTGCCCGTCCTCGGAGAAGTGATCGGCGACCTGCCCTGCCAGCCAGCGCGCCCGCTGGGTTGCCCACACGAAGTTCGCCGACGCTGCCGATGCCACCTCCTGCTCCACCCAGTTCGAGAGCTGGTCCCATGTCTTCTTCGGGTCCCCGCCGTGGTCCACGTCCTCCTCGGCCAGGCGGACGATCTCGCGCATCCGGTCCCGCAGGTCGTAGTCGATGTCGGCGTTGAGGTCGGCGACGCCGTCATTGAGGGTCTGCTGCCAGCGCGCGGACCGTTCCTTCAGCGCCGCGGCACGCTGCTGGGCCTCGGTCAACCCTCTGATGACCTCCTGGGCTGCCTCCGGGTCCTGCTGGGCGGCCTGCTCGGCGCGCAGCCCGCCGGCGAGCAGGCCGGTGACCGCGAGCACGTCGTGCACTGTGGAGCGGCGCGCCAGCAGGTCGGCCTGACCCACCACGCGCTCGCGCAGGTAGCCGATCAGCGCCGGGAATCCCGACTCGGCGTTGAGGTCGGAGTCGTTGGCGCGGATCGCGTGCACCCGCAGCGTGGAGGAGACGGTGAGCAGTTCCGCGTCGACGCTCGCCGCCGCCAGGTGTGCCCGGTCGAGCTCCGCGATGCGCCGCCACTCCGGGTACAGGTCGATCTTGGTGAGCACGCACGCCACGTTGGGGCACAGCTTGGTGGCCTGACGCAGGAACTCCAGCTCGGGGGCCGTGTACTCCTGCGAGGCGTCCGACACCAGCAAGACGGCGTCCGCCGAGGGCAGCGCAGCCATCGTCGCCGCGCCGTGTACGGAGCTGAGCCCTCCGACTCCCGGGGTGTCCACCAGCTCCAGCCCGCCGGCCAGCAGGCGGCGCGGGAGGCCGATCTCGGCGTGGCTCAACCGCTCACGGTTGCCCGGGTTGCCCGTCTCCGAGATGTGCTGCGCGAGCTCACCGATCGGCACCTCGGTGCGTTCGGTCCGCCGTGCCGCCGGATCTCCGTCGCCGTCGGAGTCGAGCACCCGGACCAGGGCGGACGTCGGGGTGTCGGCGTGGCGGACCACCGTGGGCACCGAGGTGGCGACGTCGTCGAAGACCGCGCACACCGGCGCGCCCACCAGCCCGTTGACCAGCAGGCTCTTGCCTTGCTTGAACTCCCCGACCACCAGCACCCGGATGTGCTCGTCGAGCAGCCGGGCCCGCGCCTGCTGCAGCCGGGTGTCGAGGTCCCCCCGGTCGTACCGGGCGATCGTTGCGAGCGCGAGATCCACGGCCTTGACCGGCGCCGGTGGTGCCACTGTTCCTCCTCGTCGTCGCCCACACGGTGCGCCCGGACAAGCGGCTCCGCCACCCTCCGTGTGGAAAGGCGGCGGAGCCGTGGCCTGCTTCACGCCACAGCGTGCTCGGCGGGGTCGGCGGCGTCGTCGTCCTCCTCCTCGGTGGCTCCGCTGTCGGACGCGTCGACGTCGGTCTCGCTGTGGTCCTCGTCGAACGAGTCCCCGACAGTGGTGTCGTCGTCGGAGTTCAGCGAGCTCTCGATGCCGTCGCCTGCGACGACGCTCTCGTCGATCGTGCCACCCTTGTTGTCGACGCCGTCGTTGTCCTCGTTGAACGAGTCCTCGATCACGGTCACGTCGTTGTCCTCGTTGAACGAGTCCTCGATGGTGACATCGCCGTCCGCGACGATCGTCGTCGTATCGCGGTCGTCGACGTTGATGATCGTGTCGCGGTCGTCGACGTAGGTGTAGTCGTACTCGTTGTTCACCACGACATTCTTGTCGGCCTCGTAGTGCTCCCTGACGTAGTGGATCTCCCTGACCGGGTCGTCGTCCCCTCCGTGATAATAGGAGCCCGACGCGCGGTCGTCATCATCGCCGCCCTTGACGCGCACGGCCTCGTGGTCCGCCAGCAGCGGGCGGGCATCCCGCACGTCCTGACCGCACAGGCCGTCCAGACCATGGCGCGCCAGCATGCCCTGGGGATCCCGCTCGAACTCCGCCTGGGCTTCCTCGTCGCGCAGCAGGTTCATGAGGAACTCGATGAGCGAGGAAACGGACAGCACGTCACTCACCTCCATGTCTCCTTCGTGTCGGACCATGGAGCCGGTTCCGCCACTCCATCTCGGGTGGCGGAACCGGCCTGGTCACGCTACCGGACGAGCCACGTCGTCCGTCCGCGTCTCAGAGGATGTCGACTTCCACGTTCTTGAGGAGGTCGAGGTCGAGCACGTCGTTGTCCTCCTTGTTGAACGAGTCCTCGATGGTGGTGATGTCGACGTCGGTCTCGCTGTTGTCCTTGTTGTAGGAGTCCTCGACCTTAACGTCGTCATCGGAGTTGAACGAGTCGTTGATGTCGTCGCCTGCGACGACGCTGTGCTCGATCGTGCCGTCGTTCTCGACGCCGTCGTTGTCCTCGTTGAACGAGTCCTTGATCACGGTGACGTCGTTGTCCTCGTTGAACGAGTCCTCGAAGCGGAAGTTGTTCTCCACCGTGACGTCCTGGTCGGCATCGACGTAGGAGTTGCCGCCGTCGCCACCGTCGGCGCTGGACTCGGCTGAGGTCTCGTTGACCGCAGCGGAGTCGCCGGCCTCGTTGTCGACGTCGCCACCGTTGGCCTCGCCACCGTCGCCGCCGGCACCCACGCCCACGCCCGCGCCGCCGTCGCCGCCCTCGGAGTCGGCCTTGGAGTCACCACCCTCGGTGTCCCCGCCGAAGAAGTCGATGAGGTCGAAGCTGAAGGCGTCGCCGCCGTCGTCGGACTTCGCCTCGGAGTCGCCGCCGTCGCCGCCCACGCCGACGCCCGTGCCGTCGCCGCCGCTGGCGTCGCCGCCGTCGCCGGCGTCGCCCAGGTTGAGGGCGTCGCCGCCCTCGGACTCGGCGTAACCGAAGGCGAGGGCGCCGCTCTCGCCGCCGTCGCCGCCCGAGGCGTCGCTGTCGACCTGCTGAACGGGGACGACGTACTGCTCGAAGTTGAAGTCGGCCATGATCCTCTCCCTGTGGATGGTGCGAACTCTGCGTCCGGTTGTGTCACCGGACGTCCTGCCCGGCTGAGGGAAAAGCTACGGCCGGCACGGTCGGCAGCCATCGGGGTTGCGGCCGGGTTGTGCGCCGGAGGGGTACCGGGATTCGCGGCTGCTCCGGGAGGGCGGTTAGGGGATTCCCCCCGCCAGTGGCGTCAGCCCTGGTAGGCGGGCAGGTTGGCCAGGATGGCCGGCAGGACGGACTGCAGCGCGGTGCATGAGTCGGGCACTCCGTTCTCCATGCTCGCCATCACCACCTGGTCCGGGGCCACGCCCACGTCGTACTGGCAGAACTCGCCCTGACCGGTGAACGTCTCCAACGCGGGATAGCCCTCGACCCGCACTCTCGCCGTCGTCGACTCGCTGTTACGTGCCAGGGTCGCCAGGCCACCACCGCCGGTGAACAGGGTCACCGTCAGGGACACGGATCCGGCGCCTCGCCACTCGCACCGGGCCCCCTCCGCGACCCGGGTACCCGGCTCGGACGCGGGGAGACCGAACTGGGCGAGCTGCTCGGCGCCGAGCAGGGCGCACGGGTCCTGGCCACGCGCATCCTTGGCGTTGTCGACGGGGGGTACGGGCGGGACCGGTGGCGCAGCGTCGGTGCCGGCACCGCAGCCGGCCGTGAGCAGCAGCCCGCCGGCGAGCAGGGCAGGCGCGAGCAGCGACCGACGCCGATGGGTCATCTCTCGGGTCACGTCCGGTAGCATCCTCGGGGCGACGGGGCAGGTGGTGCCGGGCCACTTTAGGGGATCGTCCCCGGCGCCGGTGACGAGGTTAGGGGTGAGTGCGGCTAACACTGTGGCCGCCGGGTCCGATGAGGACCGGTAAGGCGCGACGGCGCCGCCATCGCTGTGAGACCTCCCAACGGACGTGGGGTGCGCATGTCGTATCAGGTGGGGATCGATCTCGGGACGACCTACTCGGCGGCGGCGGTGTGCCGGCCGGGTGGAGATGGTCGGTCAGAAGTCGTGCCGTTGGGGGATCGGGCGGCCTCGGTGGCGTCGGTGGTGTTCGTGGTCCCGGACGGGTCGCTGGTCGTAGGCGAGGCTGCGCAGCGGCGGGCGTTGACGGATCCGGACCGGGTCGTGCGGGAGTTCAAGCGCCGGATCGGGGACGGCACGCCGTTGGTGGTCGGGGGCGAGCCGGTGGCGGCGGAGGTGGTCGCCGCGCGGTTCGTGGGGTGGATGCTGGACCGGGTGGCCGAGCGGGAGGGGGGTCCGGCGTCGCGGGTGGCGGTGACGCATCCGGCGGGCTGGGGCCCGCACAAGCGGGAGTCGTTCACCGCGGCGTTGGCCGAGCAAGGCTTGGATTCGGTGGTGTTCCTGTCCGAGCCGCAGGCTGCGGCCGTGGGTTACTCGAGTGCCGAGCGTGTGGCGCCGGGCAGTGTCGTGGGGGTGTACGACCTGGGTGGGGGGACCTTCGATGCGGCAGTGGTGCGCAAGGTTACCGGGGGTGGATTCGAGGTGTTGGGCCGGCCGGAGGGAATCGAGCGGCTGGGCGGGGTGGATTTCGACGAGGCGGTCTTCGAGCACGTTCGGGTAGCCCTGGGGCAGGCCATGGAGGGGCTGGATCCGGCTGATCCGGCGGTGCTGGCCGCGGTGGCGGGGTTGCGCCGGGAGTGCACGGCGGCCAAGGAGGCGCTGTCGGCCGACACCGAGGTGACGATCCCGGTGATGCTGCCGGGGGCGCACACCCAGGTGCGGCTGGTGCGGGCGGAGTTCGAGGACATGGTCCGGCCCGCGGTGGCCGACACCGTCGAGGCGTTGCGGCGGGCGATCGGTTCGGCGGGGGTGGACGCCGGCGAGTTGGACGCGGTGCTGCTGGTCGGGGGGTCGTCGCGGATCCCGCTGGTCGCGCAGCTGGTCTCGGCCGAGCTGGGCCGGCCGGTCGCGGTCGACACCGACCCCAAGACCACCATCGCCCTCGGCGCAGCCCTGGCGGCCCGCGGTCCGGAGCCGGCCGAGGACACGACGACGCCGATGAATGCTGTCATCGACGAGGAGGACGCCGCGTCGCCGAGCCGCCCACCGAGGGCACCGGCTCCGCTGCCGGTCGGGCAGGACGAGTCCCCCCCAGGTTGGCGTGCTCGTACCCGCACGCTGGTGCTGGCGGGCGCCGTTGCCGTGATCGCGCTCGCCGGCACGGCGGTGGGCCTCTCCGGCGGCAACCCTGCCGGGTCGACCGAGGCAGTCGGCGAGAAGGTTGCAGCCGCAGGGGCGGGCCCGGCTCGCTCGGCCGGGAGCGACGCGGCAGCGTCGGGATCCGGAAACGAGATTGACTCGTGGACCGGAGCGCCTCGCACGGAAACGACGACACCCGGGCCGAAGCGGCCCGCTGCCCGGCCTGCGGCCAGCCCCCCGGGCACCCGCACTGCCGGCAACCCCGCTCCGGCGGCCCGCCCTGGCGCTGGTGGTGGGAACCAGGCGCCTCGAGGGAGCGGTCCGGCCCCAATCGGGCGGAACATACCGGGTCCGAACCCGGCGCCAGGTCCCGGC
>JBOHGT010000164.1:0-24131 GCA_050700385.1 Pseudonocardiaceae bacterium
TCGGAGAAGTCCTCCCACAGCCGGCGGATGCCGTCCTCGGCCGCTGCCAGCGCGACCTCCCGGAACTGCGCCAACCTCTCCTCGAACTCCGGCACGAACTGCGTGTCGAGGATCTGCCGGGCGCCCACCGAACCTGTGGCGATGTCGACCAGGTCCTCGACCGTGGGGTACGGCAAGCCGCCGCACTCGGGCGAGTAGAGCTCCAGCGCCACCCGGGCGCGGGAACGCACCTGCTCGGCGATCGCGGCACCGAGGCGCCCCGCGGTGCGGCCGAACGCGCCGACGAAGCGCTCGACCCCGCCGGCCTGCTCGAGGAAGCGGTCGACGTGGTTGCCCGCCTGCTCGGCCGCGTCGCCGCGCCAGTGCGAACCGAGGTCGCGGAAGCCCGACGCCAGCACGTGCCGGGACTCCTCGAGGCCGGCCGAGGCGCCGGCGAAGCGCGCGGCGTCGTGGCGGAACGCGGCGAGGTCGATGCCGCGCAGGTTGCGGTAGGGCTTGGCGATCTCGGAGCGGTAGTCGACGATGCTGTGGGTGTACCGCGAGTACAGCGGGGTGAAGATCTCGAAGAAGCGCAGTCCCGGTTCCCCGGCGCGCAGCAGCTCGTCCGAGGTCGTGAAGCTGTCGAGGTCCCGCCCGAGGATGTCCCGTCCGGCCTGCACCTGCTGCCCGTCGTACCGGAGCCCCGCGGGGTCGCCGGGTCTACTCATCCATCCCCCGGAAGGTCACGGCGTTCCCCGACTCAGCGGTGGCGTACCCCTCGGCGCCGGCCGCGAGCCAGCCCGCGATCGACTCAACGTGCGCGGCATAGTCGCCGATCGAGCGCGCCATCCTCGCGACCACGGTGGCATAGGCCTCGCCCTCGGCGTGGAACACGTCGCCTGTCGTGGTACCGCTGACCGGGCTGTCCCGCAGCGGTCGGGCCTGCTCCGCGACGAGCGGTACCTGACCGGCGAAGGCCCGGCTCACCGCGGCGATCTCGTCGGGCGTGACGCCGTATCCATGGCTCACCGCGATCACCTCAACCAGCTGTCGGGCATCTCGTCGTCCACCTCGTACCGGGCAGGTCGGTGAACCGGTGGGAGCAGCTCGGGCTCGCGGTGGTATTCAACCAGCCGGTCGGCCCGGTCAGCGGCGACCCTGCGGCGCTCGGCGACCTCGGCCGCCACCCGCTCGACACGCGCCCGTGCCGCCGCGGTATGCGTCTCCGCCCGGTAGCGGAACCCCTGCTCGTCGATCGGCAACACGGTCCCTCTCCGCTCAGGGCACCTCGGCGACGGCGACGGCGACGCGGTGCGCGACGGCGTCCGCGACGTCCTGGGTGGGGGCCTCGACCATCACCCGCACCAGCTGCTCGGTCCCGGAGGGACGCAGCAGCACCCGGCCGGTATCGCCGAGCTCTGCCGCCGCGGCCGACACCGCGGTGGCCACAGACGGCGCGGCGGCCACCGCGGCCTTGTCCGCCACCGCGACGTTCACCAGCACCTGCGGCAGCCGGGTCACGACGGCGGCCAGGTCGGCCAGCGCGCGACCGGTCGTGGCCATCCGAGCCATCAGCCGCAGCGCGGTCAGCGTGCCGTCGCCGGTCGTGGCGTGCGCGGGCAGTATCACGTGGCCGGACTGCTCGCCGCCGAGCGTGAACCCGCCCTCGCGTAGCGCCTCTAGCACGTAGCGGTCGCCGACGGCGGTCGTGAGCACCTCCACTTCGTGCTCGCGCATGGCCAGATGCAGGCCGAGGTTGCTCATCACCGTGGCCACCAGGGTGTGGTCGGCGAGCTCCCCGCCCTCGGCCATGGCGAGCGCGAGCACCGCCATGATCTGGTCCCCGTCCACCACCTCGCCGGTAGCGTCCACGGCGAGGCAGCGGTCCGCGTCGCCGTCGTGGGCCACGCCGAGATCCGCGCCGTGCTCGAGAACCGCCTTGCGCAGCCCGTCGAGGTGCGTGGAGCCGCACCCGTCGTTGATGTTCAGCCCGTCTGGCTCGGCGTGCACCGCCACCACGGCCACCCCGGCACGCCGGTAGGCCTCGGGCGCCACGACCGACGCCGCACCGTGCGCGCAGTCGACCACGACCCGCACCCCGTGCAGCGGGCCCGGGGTAGCCACCAGCAGATGGTCGACGTAGCGGCGGGACGCGTCGGGAACGTCCCGGACCCGGCCGATGCGCTGCCCGGTGGGGCGCTGCGCCGGCTCGTGCAGCCGCGCCGTGATCTCGTCCTCCACCGCGTCGGGCAGCTTGTGCCCGCCGGCGGCGAAGAGCTTGATGCCGTTGTCCGGCATCGGGTTGTGCGATGCGGAGATCATCACGCCAAGGTCGGCGGACAGCTCCCCGACCAGGTACGCGACAGCGGGCGTGGGCAGCACCCCGACGCGCAGCACGTCCGCTCCCGCCGAGGCCAGTCCCGCGGTGACCGCGGCCTCCAGCATCTCGCCGCTGGCGCGCGGGTCGCGGCCCACCAGCGCCACCGGCCGGTGCGACCGGTCCTGCTCGGAGAGCACCCGGGCCGCGGTCCCCGCCACCGCGAGGGCCAGCTCCGGGGTCAGGTCGGCATTGGCCAGGCCACGGACGCCGTCGGTACCGAACAGGCGGGCCATGATCAGCTGCGGGCCACCGTCAGCGCTTGCTGTACTGGGGGGCCTTGCGCGCCTTCTTCAGGCCGTACTTCTTGCGCTCCTTGACCCGCGGGTCCCGGGTCAGGAAGCCGGCCCTCTTCAGCGCCGGCCGATCGTCGGCGTCGAGCTCCACGAGCGCGCGCGCGATGGCCAGCCGCAACGCACCAGCCTGGCCCGACGTGCCTCCACCGGAGAGGTTGCCGATGACGTCATAGGCCGCGGCCCGCGCCGCGGTCACCAGCGGGTCACGCACCAGCTGCTGGTGGACCTTGTTCGGGAAGTACTGCTCGAGGCTCTTGCCGTTGAGCGAGAACACACCGGTGCCGGGCACCAGCCGCACCCGCACGATGGCTTGCTTGCGACGGCCCACGGTCTGCACGAGCCGGTCGACGGCCACCGGGGCGACGGGCGCAGCGGGCGCGGTCGGGGCAGCGGGCGCGGTCGGGTCGACCTGGTCGGGTCCGACCACCGGGGCTGCCTCGACATCCGGTCCGCTGCTGGCGACCAGCTCGGACTCGGTTTGCGGGTTCTCGGGAATGCTCACGGTGTCCTTCGGGTCCTCATCGGTGACGTCACTGCTCGGTGACATCACTGCTCACTGGGCGATCTGGATGATCTCGAAAGGCTGCGGACGCTGCGCCGCGTGCGGGTGCTCGGGAGCGGCGTAGACCTTGAGCTTCTTGGCCATCGCCCGGCCCAGCTTGTTCTTCGGCAGCATGCCCTTGACCGCCTTCTCGACCAGCCGCTCCGGCTGGTGTTCCAGCATCTCGGTGAAGGAACGCTGCTTGAGACCGCCCGGGCGACCGCTGTGCCGGTACACGAAGTTGCGGTCACCCTTGTTGCCGGACAGCGACACCTTGCCCGCGTTCACGATCACGACGAAGTCACCGGTGTCGACGTGCGGCGCGTAGGTGGGCTTGTGCTTGCCTCGTAGCAGGGTCGCGGCCGTGACCGCGAGGCGGCCCAGCACCACGTCCGTGGCGTCGATGACGTGCCAGGCGCGGTCGACCTCGCCGGGCTTCGGGCTGTACGTGCGCACGGAGTTACCTCGTCGTCAGGCGTTCGGCTGGGATGTCGCTGCTCGGGTGCCAGTGCGGTCCACACCCCGGGAGGGGTGCAGCCGCGCGGAACGGCCGCGCGCATGTCCGCACAACGGGAAGTGAAGATACCCGGCTGCGCCTATCACGGTCAAAACGGGTCCGGACACGGCAGCGGCCCCGGGAGCGCATCCCCCGGGGCCACCGGCCGAGCTCAGCTCATGCCCACCGCGCGGCGTTCGACCGCTCCGCCTGCTGGTAGTTGTCGTTGGCCGTCCCCAGCGCCACGCCGATCTGACTCAGCACCTGGTTCAGCTCCGCTGCCGACTTGTCCCATTGGGCCTGCTTGACCTGGTAGTCCTCCGCCGCCTGACCCGTCCAGGTCGACACCATCGGTTGCAGGAACGACTTCAGGTCTTCCAGCTGCTGCTGGACGTTGCGCGACGTGTTCGCCACCGACTGCTGCGCGTTCGAGATCTCCCCGAACGTCACCAGAATCTCTCCAGACACCGCTACTCCCCTTCACTGTCTCGACACGACACGATCGAACACCACGTCAGCCCAGCGCGTTGGTGATGTTCGACATCGACTGCTGCTCTTGCTCCTCCTGCTGGGCATAGGTCGCGCCCGAGGTCTGGATCGCCTCACCGATACCCCGCAGCGCCTCGTTCAACGTCCGAGCGTTCTGATCCCACCGCTCCATCAGCGTCTGGAACGCAGTCGACGCCTGCCCCTTCCACGCACCTGCCAGCGGAGCCAACTGGTTCTTCAGCGCCGACAGCTGACCCTGCACGCTGTCGTTCACCTCGAACACATGATTACCCGCCGCCTGCATCTCCTCGACGGACGTCCCGTACGCGCCACCAGCCATGTCTGCCTTACCCCCTACCGGGTTGGTTGATCGGACAGCCTTGCGACGCAGACCCTGCCAGGCCCGGTTCCATCACGTGACCGGTTCGGCGCAAGTAGTTGCGTCCGCGAACACGATCCGTTGCTGCTGCGAACGTGGCTAGGGCCGCACGTCGATCGAGCCGACGACCTCGCGGCAGGCCTCCGCGACATCGGCCGACCCACCCGAAGGCGGGTAACGGCACCCGACGCTGAGCTGGACCGCGCGCTCGAACAGCACGTACCAGTCGACCATCGACCCTTCGTCGGTGCGCTGACGGTAGTGGAGCACGTCGCGGCCCGCGAAGGAGACGTCAGGGTCGAACCCGAAGTACTCGGCGGGGTCCGCGGCCGCGACCAGGTCCCGCAGCTGCCGCTCCGCTTTCGCCGGGTCGGCGTCGCTGTCGTAGTTCAGCCGGGTCTCCTCGACGATCACCGCGGCGAGCCCGCCCGAACGGGCCGGGGCGATCTGTACCTGCAGCCGGTCGGGATCCCCGCCGGCCTCCTCCCAGCCGTCGGGCAGCACGAACCGGTACTCGTACCGGACGAGGGTGCTCTCGCCGCCCCCGCCGCCCCCGCTGCCCGCGAGCGCCGCGATCGCCACGCCGCCGACGATCAACAACCCGGCGAGACCCGCGGCGATCCAGCGCCCGCGCTGCCCCCGAAGTCCGGCCGGAGGTTCGGGCCCGCCGGTCGGCGCAGGGACCGGGGGCGAAGGGACCGGGGGCGAACGGACCGGGGGCGAACGGACCGGGGACGGCCGTCCGGAGCGGGGCGGACCGGCCGGGGGACGCGACGTGGAGACGGCCGGGGGGATCGGGCCCGGCCCGGGACGGGCCGGGTCCCCCCGGTGCCGCCCGGCACGCAGCGCACCGCGCGCCACCACCGTCTCCGGTGACTCCAGGGTCAGCGGAACGATGCCGATCCGCTCGTGCACCAGCCTGGCCACCATCGGGATCCGGCTCGAGCCGCCGACCAGAAAGATCCCGGAGAGCCTGCCGCCGCCGGGGCCGTAGCCGGCGTCGTGCAGGGTCGCCTGCAGCAGCCCCACGGCCTCGGTCAGCCGTGCCCCGACCAAGCCCTCGAGATCGGTGCGGGTCAGATGCGCATCGGGGAACGGTGAGGGCATCGGGACATCGGTGTAGGCGTGCCGTGACAGCGTTTCCTTGGCGTTGCGCAGATCCGTTCGCAGCACCCGGCGGCGCCGCCGGTCGGCCAGCTCGCGTCCCTCGACCAGCGCACGCCACGCCGCCGGGTCGGTCCGCGTCGCGGTGGCACCGACGTGCTCTAGCAGGGCCTGGTCGATGTCGGCGCCACCGAAGGAGGGGTCGCCCCGGGTGGCCAGTGTCCGGAACCCGGGGCCGGCGCGTGCCACCACGGTCGCATCCACGGTGCCGGCACCGAGATCGAACACCGCCAGCACCGCATCGGGGGCGGCCGCCGGTGAGCCGGGCATGGCCTCGGAGACGTAGAACAGCGCCGCGGCAACCGGCTCGGGAACCAGCACGAGCCGGACGGCGAGCCCGCGCGCCGCCTCGACCAGCAGCCGGGTGCGTGGTGTGCCCCAGTCGGCGGGATGGGTCAGCACCAGCTCGTCGACCTTCGCCCCCCCGGCGAGCCTGCGGGCCTCACCGACGGCGCGCCACAGCACCGCCCGCATCACCTCCGCCACCCCGACGACGGTGTCACCGAGCAGCAACTCGCCCTCATCGATACGTCGCTTCGGGTGGGGCTCGTAACGGGACGGGTCGATCGCGGCCTGCCGCTCGGCCTCCTGACCGACGAACAGCGTGCCGTCAGCGGCGGCATACACCGCCGACGGCATCAGCGGAGCGCCGTCGATGACCACGACATGCACCGGACCGCCGTTGCGCACCGCTGCCGTGCACGTGGCCGACGTGCCGAAGTCGATCGCGACCCGCAGCATCGCCCCGGCGCCCCGCGCGGTCACTCCGGCTGCAGCCAGGCCACCTGCATCAGCTGCTGGCCTGCCTTGCGGCCGACCAGCACACCGCGCCCCGGTGGCATCGCAGCGGGCTTGACGGTGCCGAGCAGCGGGCCCTCGTCCCTGTTGCCGCTCATCACGATGCCGGGGCTGGAGATCTCCCGCATCCGGGCCATCACCGGTTCGTAGAGTGCCCGGCCCGCACCGCCGGAACGGCGCGCGACGATCATATGCAGCCCGACGTCCTTGGCCTGCGCCAGGAACTCCAGCAGCGGCACGAGCGGGTTGCCGCCCTGGGTGGCGACCAGGTCGTAGTCGTCGACGATCACGTAGACGTCCGGCCCCGACCACCACGACCGGTTACGCAGCTGGTCCTGGGTGACGTCCGGCCCCGGCATCCGCCGCTCGAGCGAACCCCTGATGTCGGCGACCATCTGGGTCAGCTGTTGGGCCGACACCGCGTAGGCGAGCAGGTGGCCGCTGGTGAGGTGGCCGAGCATCGTGCGCCGGTAGTCGACCAGCACGATCCTGGCCTGGTCCGGGGTGGACCGGTTGACGATACCCGTGGCGATGGTGCGCAGCAGGTTCGTCTTGCCGGACTCGCCATCGGCGAAGCACATGAAGTGTGGCTCGGCCTCGAAGTCCAGGTACACGGGCCGCAGCGCGGCCTCGTCGACCCCGATCGGGACGAGGTGGCGCTTGGGCTGGGCTTCGGGGCGGGGCAGCTCCGAGTAGGGCAGCAGCTCGGGCAGCAGCCGCACCTTCGGCGCGGTGCGACCCTGCCAGGCGCCCTGCACCCGATCCACCGCGTCGGCCACCCCGGCGCCGATGTCGTCGGCGTCGGTCACCGCGTCGATCCGGGGCAGCGCCGCGAGGAAGTGCAGCTTGTCCCGGGACAGTCCGCGGCCGGGACGGCCATGCGGGACGTTCACCGCCACCCGGCGATCGATGTCGGACTCGGTGGGGTCGCCCAGCCGCAGCTCGAACCGGGTGCCGAGCAGGTCCTTCAGGCCGGGCCGGATCTCCGCCCAGCGGGTCGCGCTGACCATCACGTGCACGCCGTAGGACAGCCCCTGGGTGGCGATGTTGAGGACCGGCATCTCCAGCGAGTCGAACTCCTGGCGGAAGGTGAGCCAGCCGTCGATGACCAGGAAGACGTCGCCGAACGGGTCGTCGCGGATCTCGCCACGACGCTTGCGGGCCCGGAAGTCGGCCATCGAGTCCAGGCCCAGGCTCCGGAACCGCTGCTCCCGTTCGGCCAGCAGGGCGGAGATCTCGGCGATCACACGGCGGACCGTGTCCGCTTCGAGCCGGTTGGCCACGCCGCCGCAGTGCGGCAGCTTGCCCAGCGAGGACAGCGTCCCGCCACCGAAGTCGAGGCACAGGAACTGCACTTCCTCGGCCGTGTGGGTCAGCGCCATCGACATCAGCAGGGTGCGCAGCACGGTCGACTTGCCCGACTGCGGCCCGCCCGCCACCACGGCGTGGCCCAGCGCGCCCGAGAAGTCCGCCCACAGCAGGTCACGGCGCTGCTCGAAGGGCTTGTCGACCACACCGACCGGGACGGTGAGCCGGCCGTTGCCGAAGAAGCCGACAGGTGACAGCCCGCGGTCCTCGGTGGTCGACAGCGGCGGCAACAGCTGGTCCAGCGAGGGTGGGTCGTTCAGCGGCGGCAGCCACACCTCGTGCGCGGGCGGACCCTGACCCTTCACCCGGTCGACGATGATGTCGAGGATGCTGGGCTCGGTGCCCCCCTCGGGCCTGGGCGCCTCGGCCGCTGCCGGCTCGACCGGCAGCTCCGGTAGCACCGGCAACTCCACGAACTCGGGCACGAACAGCCGGGGCCTGCGGTCGGACGTCACCGGCACGGAGCTCGACACCGAGGCGCCCACCCCGGCGCGGTAGGGCCCGGAGACGTAGGAGGCCTTGAACCGCATCATCGACGAGGTGTCGAACTTCAGGTAACCCGAGCCCGGCACCGGGGGCAGCTCGTAGGCGTCGGGCACGCCGAGCACCGCACGCGACTCGCCTGCGGAGAACGTCTTCAGGCCGATCCGGTAGGACAGGTGGGAGTCCAGACCGCGCAGCTTGCCCTCCTCGAGGCGCTGCGAGGCGAGCAACAGGTGCATCTGCAGCGAACGGCCCAGCCGGCCGATGGCGACGAACAGGTCGATGAAGTCCGGTTTCTGGGCCAGCATCTCGGAGAACTCGTCGACCACGATGAACAGCGCGGGCAGCGGGTCGAGATCCGCGCCGTTCTCCCTGGCCCTCTCGTAGTCCTTGACGTTGGCGAAGTTGCCCGCGCTGCGCAGCAGCTCCTGGCGGCGGTTCATCTCGCCGGCGATCGCGTCGCGCATCCGGTCGACCTGGGTGAGATCGTCGGCGAGGTTGGTGATGACCGCGGAGACGTGCGGGGCGTCGCCGAGGCCGAGGAAGGTTGCGCCGCCCTTGAAGTCGACGAGCACGAAGTTCAGCGTGGCCGAGGAGTGCGTCGCGATCAGGCCGAGCACCAGGGTGCGCAGGAACTCCGACTTGCCCGACCCGGTCGCGCCGATGCACAGCCCGTGCGGGCCCATGCCCTCCTGGGCGGACTCCTTGATGTCCATCTCGACGGGCTGGCCGAGCTCGCCGAGACCGATGGGCACCCGCAGCTTGTCCCGCAGCGGGCGCGGCCGCCATGCCTGGTTGACGTCGAACAGCCGCGGGTCCTCGGGCAGCCCGAGGAGCTCGAGCAGCCCCCCGGCCGCCATCAGCGGCTCGTCCTCACCGTCCGCATCGGCCGCGCCGATGCGGTAGGGGGAGAGCTTGCGGGCCAGCGCCTCGACCTCGGCCAGGCTCAGCTGGTCCGGGGAGCCGAAGGGCTCGACGCCCGACGCGCCGCGGGCGCCGAGCGCGTCACCGTCGACGACCAGCCGCAGCCCGCGCCGGGCGGTCAGCGTGCCGAGCGACTCGGACAGGTCCAGCAGTGTGACACCCACCAGACCCTCCTCGAGGATGATCTGCTCCTCGAGCGTGACGTCACCCTCGTCGACGACGATCACGATGTGGGGCTGGTCGGCGGGGGCCGTGGCGTTGCGCGAGAAGCGGGGCCGGTCGCGCAGCTCCTCGGCGAGCATGTCCTCGATCTGCCGCAGCGACGAGGCCATCAGCCGCCGCTGGCCCAGGCCGTCGACCTCGGTGGGGTGCTGCACGTGCGGCAGCCACTTCGCCCACTCCCACTCCTGTGCCGCGCGGCCCGTGCTGACCACCGCGATGAGCACGTCGTCGGGAGGGTGGAAGGTCGCCAGCTGGCCGATCATCGCGCGGGCCAGCCCCCGGACCCGCTCCCGGTCGCCGCTGATCCCCCCGGTGACCCCCCCGCTGATCCCCACAGCCGCGAAGCCGCGGATCGAGATCGCGACGGGCAGCCCGTACACGATCGAGTGCCCCCGCACGAACTGGCGCAGTGCGAGAGTGCAGATCGGCTCCAGCTCGTCCACCGGGCCGGTCTGCGGGGGCACCAAGCGGCTGGCCAGCCGCTGCGAACCGCGCCCGACACGCAGGTGGCAGAAGTCCGGGTCACCGGTGCGCCGCTCCCACATCCGACGGCTGGTCGCCATCGACCACAACGCGGGCGGGTCGGGATGGCTCCACTCCAGGGCGTCTCGCTGCTCGTCGGCGGCCTCCCGGGCACGTTCCCGCATCTGGCCGAGGTAGCGTAGGTAGTCCTTGCGGTCCTCGTTCATCTCGGCCTTGCGCTGCCCGCCGCTCCGGCCACCACCGCCGCCGGCCATCATGCCCACCGTCGAGAGCAGCATCATGATCGGGAACAGCAGGAAGAGCGGGTTGGCTTGGCCGCCCTGGGTGAAGATGAACGCGACCATGCCGAGCACCGCAACGATCATGACCACCGGCAGCAACTTCATCAGGATGTTGCCCGGGATCACCCGGGGTATCTCGGGCGGCGGCTCCAGATGGACCTCGCCGCCGGGCATCTTGGGCGCGGCGATACGTGGGGTCTTCTTGAACTGCAGCGTGCTCACTCCTGGCCCCCTTGGATCTCATCCGGGCGTCCCCGGTCGCCGGCGGCCCCGACTCGCGACGGGTCGGGTGGACTACGGGACCACACACTCCGGGTCCGGCCATACTAGAGCCTGTCAGTGACAACTAGGGGAGACTCAGGTGCAGTACGTGACGCGATGGATCAATCGACATGAGTCAGGGGGAACCCGGTGACCACCGCATCCCGACACCCTGCCGCAGCCCGTGCGGCGGGGTCCGACCCCGCCGCTCGCCCGCAGCCACCGAACCGGCCGGGTGGAGATGATCCAGCGGTTCGACCGGCTGCGGTGTTCAGCCGCGTGACCGTCGTCGCGCCCCGCACCCGGATCGACGTCGCGCTGCCGTCGGACGTCTCGGTGGCCGACCTGCTGCCGATGGTGCTGGACATGGCCCGGGAGAACGCCCCCGACGGCGGGAGCCGGCACGGCGGCTGGTGCCTGGCCAAGCTCGGCGAGGCGGCGATCGACCCGGGCCGCACGCTCGGCTCGCTCGGCATCGTCGACGGTGACCTGCTGCAGCTACGGCGGCGCGCCGAGAACCCGCCCCCGCCGATGTTCGACGACGTGGTGGACGCCATCGCGGTGTCCGACCCGGACAGCTTCCGCCCGTGGACCGAGGCCACCGCCGGGTCGATGGGGCGGATCGCGGGCGGGCTCGCGCTGCTCGCGGCGACCCTCGCGGTGTTGCTCGCGGGCCCGGCGATCGCCACTCCGATCGTGGCGGGCGGGGCAGCGATGCTCGCCGTAGCGGCCGGCGCGGTCATCGTCCGGGTCTACCGCGACGTCACCACCGGCGTGCTGGTGGCTGCGGCCGGGCCCCCGCTGGCGTTCGTCTGCGGTCTCTACGCCGTGCCGGGGGCGATCGGGCCGCCGAACCTGCTACTGGGCTCCGTGCTGGCGCTGGTGTTCGCGGCGGCCGCCATCATGGTCATCGGCCGCGGGATCACGACGTTCGTCGCGATCGCCGCCGCGGCTGCGCTGAGCGCCGCCGCATCCCTCGTCGCCACCCTGGTCGAGCATCCGGTGGCCGGGATCGCGGCCGGCGCCGCCGCGGTGGCGCTGGGCGGGATCTCGCTGCTGCCCCGGGTCACCATCCAGCTCTCGAAGCTGCCGCTGCCGCAGGTCCCGAGCAACGCCGAGGACCTCGCCGAGGACACCGGCTTCCCCGACTACGCAGCCATCGAGCGCCGCGCCGGGATCGCCCACGAGTACCTGACCGGCATGATCATCGGCTGTGGCGCGGTGGCTGCGGTCGGTGCCGTGCTCGCAGCGTCCGGGGGCGTGTTCGGGGTGATCATGGGCGCTGTCGTCGCCGCGGTGCTGCTGCTGCGCGCCCGCTCCTATGCCAACGGGAGCCAGGCGATCGCGCTGCTGGTCTCCGGCATGGTCGCGGTCGCCGGGCTGGTGATGGCGTGGCTGCCCACGGCCTCGACGTTCGCGCTGCTGCTGCTCGCATTCGGCGGGCTGGCGGTGCTCGCAGCGCTGGCCCTGGTGCTGGGTGTGGTGTTCCCGACCCGGCGGTTCTCCCCGCCGATGCGCCGCTCGGTGGACATCATCGAGGCGGTCCTCATCGCCTCGGTGCTGCCGCTGGCGCTGGCGGTGATGGATCTGTACCAGACCTTCCGCCAGCTGTCGTGAGACCGGCGATGCCGCGCATCCGTCCCGTCGCGGTCGGCGCTGCGGCCGTGCTGCTCTGCCTGGCAGGGCCGGCGTGGTCGGCGACGGCCCAGCCCGACGGTGTGTCCCCGGGCGTGCCACCACAGGTCGATCCCGGACAGCGGCCGACCGCTGCGGAAGCGGGCTCGTTCCCGTACCTGGCGGACGGGCAGGTCGGCCCGGCGACGGCGGTGAGCAGTTGCGCGTCGCCGACCCGGGGCAGCGGCCTCGACCCGCGTGCCATCCCGGCCGCGCAGGACCGGTTGCGGATCCGGGAGGCCCAGCAGTTCGCCACCGGGCAGGGCCAGACCGTCGCGGTGATCGACAGCGGCGTGAACCCGCACCCCAGGCTGCGGGGCAGGCTCGACGACGGCGGCGACTACATCCTCGGCGCCAGCGGGACGTCGGACTGCGAGGGGCACGGCACCGTCGTCGCGGGGATCATCGCCGCCGCGCCCGAAGCCGGAACGGGGTTCGTCGGGGTCGCCCCGAGCGCCCGGGTCCTCTCGATCCGGCACGGCAGCAACTACTTCCAGGTCGAGATCCCCGACCCCGACTCACCGGGCGGCATCAGGAAGGACATCGCGGGCAATACCGAGAGCATGGCCCGGGCGGTCGTCCAGGCGGTGCTGCGGGGCGCGAGCGTCATCAACATCTCCGAGGCCGCCTGCTTCCCTGCCATCCGGGGCGCCGGCGGTGCCATCCCGGACGCCGACCTGCAGGCGGCCGTGCACCACGCCGCGGAGAGCGACGTCGTGGTGGTGGTCGCAGCGGCCAACGTGAACGACGAGAGCGAGTGCCGGCAGAACCCGCCCGGCGGCGTCACGACGATCTCCTCGCCGGGCTGGTTCGATGACGACGTGCTCACCGTCGCCGCCACCGACACGCGCAACGGCGAGCATGCGCCGTTCAGCATCCGGGGGCCGTGGGTGGACGTGGCAGCGCCCGGGACCGGCATCGTGTCGCTGGACGCCGCCGGCCCCGACCTGACGAACATGCTCGTCGCACCGAACGGCGAGACCGACACCATCCAGGGCACGAGCTTCGCAGCACCCTACGTGGCCGGCGTAGCGGCGCTGATCCGCGAGCGCTACCCCGAGCTGTCCGCGCGGCAGGTGATGGAACGCATCGAGCGGACCGCTCAGGCCGCCGGTGGCATCGACGGGCGCAACGACGAGCTCGGCCACGGGGTGGTCAACCCGGTCGCGGCGCTCACCGACATCCTGCCCGGCGGGGAAGGTGCCGGGCCCCCGGCGGTCCAGCCGGCCAGGCTGGAGGACTTCCGGCTCCCCCCGCCGGAGGACCCGATCCGGCGGACCATCGCGCTGGCCGGCGCGGGCGCAGGCGTCGGCCTGCTCGGACTCACCCTGGCGATCGTCTATACCGTCCGGCGCTACCGCCGCAGCAAGCTCGCTGAGGCCTACCGCACCCGGTAGGCATGCAGGCAGCGTCAGCCCCCGCCGCCTGACCCGGTGAGTTCCTGCTGCCGCTGCGCCGCCAGCCCGGGGTCGTAGAGCTCCAGCGCATCCTGCGGCTCGAGCGGCGGGCCGTCGGGCAGCAGGCCCAGGATCGCCTCGGGAGCCGGGTCGGTGGTCTCGCCGAGGCCGAGTGCCTGCGCGACCTCCATCGACGGGACGCCGTACTTCAGGCCCTGGTCAGTGACCAGGAAGATCGAACCGGTGCCCGGTTCCTGCCCGGGCACGACGCCGCGGACCAGCGCGCCCCGGCTCGGCGGCAGGAACACCGAGTCCAGGCTGTCACCCGAACCGTCCTGGCCGGGGATCTCCACCGGGCGCTTCCCCTCCGGCAACGGCAGCTCGGCGCCGGAGACGGTGATGGCGGTCCGCTGATCGCCGTCGACGATACGCCAGGCCAGGCAGGCCGACTCGGCGTCGGGAGTCTCGACGATCCGCGGCACCTGGGAGGGAAAGTCGCCGAAGTCGAGCCGGCTGCCCTGCGGCGCGGGCGGCACCTCGGCAATGGCCTCGGGCGAGATCTCGGTGAAATCGGTGCTGGGGCTGCGGTCGAACCGGATCAGGTCGGCGACCGCCCGGGCGACCGCCTGCTGGCCATCTCGCAGGATCAGGTAGAAGCTCTCCCGCCCGGCGAGGTTCACCTGCACGACATCGCCCACGGCCACGCCGGCGAGCTGCGGGAAGGACGAGGGCTCACCGACGCCCGGCACGACCGGCGGGTTCAGCGCGTCGCCCTCGGGGATGGCGTTGAGCAGCCCGACGCTGATCTCGCGGGGCACGATGCCGCCGAGCTGGTAGGCCTCGGTGACTGCGGAGTCGGAGAGATCGACCGGCCCCCGCTTGCCGTCACGGACCAGGTAGTTGTCCCCGGTGCTTGACTCGACGAGCAGCGCCTCGTCGGCGGCGAGCTCGCGCCCCGGCCGGGGCAGCCCGATCAGGGCGGTGGTAGTGATCTCCGGGCTGGCCTCGGGATTGGGCAGGGCGTCGTCGAGACTCGCCCGGTCGCACACCGCCCACTCGACCGGAACCCTGCGGTCGGGTCCGGGCAGGTAGGCCGGGGCACCCTCGATGCCGGTCAGCGGCGCCCGCGAGGCGTCGCCCAGCGACGCGTCCTCCACGACCTTCACCTCTGCGGGACCGGCGGTCGCGCCCCGGTCGGGCAGCGCGGCCAGCAGCAGCCGCGCCGAGGCGAGGTTGCGCACCGGTATGAGCCGGAACGGTTCCTGCTGCACCACGTAGATCGCTCCGGACTGCTTGCCGACCACGATGTCGGAGCCGCTCAGGTCGTCGTCCGGGCTGAACAGCCCGAACACGAAGAAGCCCGCGCAGCCCAGCACACCGATGATCAGACCGACCGCCGCGGCACGCAGGTGGGTCCGCATCGGCTCGTGCAGCATGACGGCGTCCTTGCGTACCAACGCGGACTGCATCCTGCGGAGCACGAACTGGTAGGCCTGGACCTGGGACTTGGTGGTCGGATTTCGTGCCATCCTGCCTCACTGCCCTCCCCGTAGCGGTACCGTGCGGCAGGATAGCGGCAGTGAAGGGGAGACACCGAGCGCATGACCGCGACCACGCCACCACAGGCCCCGCCACACCCGGGTGGACCGGGCGCCGACCCGCCGCGCGCCGAGGGTTCCGGCGAGGAGGGCCGAGCACGCCCGGTGGGCCGCAGGGCCCGTCGACGCACCATCGGCGCCTCGTTCGGCGCCCTCCCGCTGGCCAACGTCGTGGTGCTGGAGACCGGCCTCGCCCTCGGGCTGTTGCTACTCGCGGTCGAGGTGGCGCTGCTCTGGATGGCGGTGGGGTTGCTGGTGGCGGCGGCCGCCGTGGCATTCACTCGCTGGCGGGGCCGCTGGCTGACCCAGTGGGTCGCGCTCACCGCGCGGTACCTCGGCCGCTCGCACGATCGGGCGCTGCAGTCGCCGGACCCTGCCCGCTCCGAGGAGGTCGACGGCGCCGAGGCAACCGTCGCCGGCCCGGAGGACCCGAGAGTGGCCCTGCTCCGGCTCGTGGTACCCGACCTGGTCGTCGCTCGTGGGGTCGACCACGAGCGCGAGCCGCTGGGCCTTGCCTGGCACGAGGGCAGCTGGACCGCCGTGCTGCAGGTGGACGCCGCCTCGACGCTGATCACCTCGGTGGGCGGGAGCTCGACCCTGCCGCTCGGCGCCCTGGCGCCCTGCCTGGAGGACCGCGGCGTGGTGCTCGACGCGATCCAGGTGATCTGGCACTGCTACCCCGGCAGCGCGGCGCTGCCCTCCACGGCACCGGCGCTGCGGTCCTACCTCGAGGTCCTCGGCCCGCTGCCGGCCGCCGCTCGCCGCACCACCTGGGTGGCGGTCCGGCTGGACCCGCGGCGTTGTCCGGCGGCGGTCCGGGAACGCGGCGGTGGCGTCATGGGGGCGCACCGGGCGCTGATCGGCGCGCTGTCCCGGGTGCGCAACGCGCTGGAGTCCCGTGGCGTCCCGGCACGGCCGCTGGACACCGAGCAGCTGCTGCGTGCCGGGATCTCGGCGGCCGAGCTGAGCTCGGTGGCCGGTTCGGGACGGCCGGTGGCGCTGCGGGAGCGCTGGACCGGGGTCACCGCGGGGGGTGTCGGGCACGCCAGCTACGCCGTGACCGGCTGGCCGGCCAGCGGTGGGGCGCACAGCCTCAACGCGCTGACCGGGGTCCGCGCACTGTCCGCCACCGTGGCGCTGTCCATTTCCCCCGGCGAGGAGGGCGGCGACGTCGGGCTGCGCGGTCTGGTGCGGGTCAGCGCCCGCAACCCCGCCGAACTCGAGGGCGCCGACGAGCGGCTGCAGTCGATCTCCGGACGCCTCGGGGTGGCGCTCACCCCGCTGCGGGGCCTGCAGGTGGCAGGCCTGGCCGGCACGCTGCCGCTGGGAGGATCGGCATGAGCCGCACCCGCATCCTCGACAACCCGGTCGGCGCCCGCCCGGTGGCCCCGGAGTTCGTCGTCAGCCCCGACATGCTCGACGCGGTGAGCCCGTCGGGAGACCGCGGCGGCATGGTGCTGGGCTCCGGGCCCCAGGGCGAGCCGCTGTCGGTGTCGGCGCTGCGTCCCGAGCCGACCAGGATCGTGCTGGTCGGCGGCCTCTACCTGGCCCGCCAGGTGGCGCTGCGCGCCATGGCGACCGGGGCGTGGGTGGTGGTGGCCACCGGTCGGCCCGCCGCGTGGCAGCTGCTCACCCGGGCGGCCGGTGAGGGCCCGGACGGGCAGCCGGCGCCGCTGGTGCAGGTCCGCAGGCTGGCGCCGGTGGAGCTGCCGCGCGCGTCGGAGGACGCGCCGCTGCTCGTGGTGCACGACGGCGGCGCAGCGCCCCAGGAGCTCTTCCCGCCGCGCTCGGCGTGGCAGACGACCCTGTACGTGCTGCCCTACCTGCACCCGCAGGCCGGGAGCACCGCCAACAACGCCGACCTCGTGCTCATGCAGCGGCTGCCGGTGGGCCAGGCTCAGCTGGCCGGCCGGATCTGGCGGCTGCCACCGCCGATGGTGAACCAGCTCGGCACGCTGTCCGACGACCAGGTCGTCGCGCTGGGGCCGAACCTGTGGCTGCCACTGCGCCTGGTCACCACGCCGGGTGAGCGCGAGCTCCTGGGCCCGGTGCGCCGGGGCGACTGATGGCGACCGTGTTACTTCAGTAATACTGATGGTAGTCTCGGCGCGTGGGTGTGAGCAGGCTGTCGATTTCGGTCCCCGCCGAGGTGGGGAACACGATCCGCGCCGCCGCCCAGGCCGCCGGGTTGCCGGTCTCCGTATGGCTCGCTCGGGCCGCCGAGCACGCCGCCGCGGAGCAGGCCGCGATCGCCGACGGGCTGGCTGCGGTAGCGGAGTTCGAGGCTGAGAACGGCGCCCTGACCGACGCGGAGCGGGCCGAGGCACGTCAGGTGCTCATCGACGCCGGGGTCATCCCGCCACAGCGGGTCGCCAGCCGGTGGGCCGCCAGCTAGGTGTCAGGACTCGTCTACGACACCGGCGCACTGCTGGCCGCCGGACGGCGTCACCGCGGCCTGTGGGCGTTGCACGAGCAGAGCCTCGCCGGCGGGACCCGCCCGATCGTCCCGGTCGTCGTCCTGGCCCAAGCATGGCGCGGCACACCACACGCGAACCTGTCCCGGCTACTGCGGGGCTGCCAGGTAACCCCCGACACCGAGGAACTCGGCAAGGCGGCAGGCGCGATCTGCGGCCGCGCGGGTACCTCCGACGTCATCGACGGGCTGGTGGTGGTCACCGCGCTGCGCCTGGATGCTCTGGTGGTCACCAGCGATCCACAGGACCTCCAGCACCTCGCATCCAGCTTGCACAGCAAGCTGGCCCTGTACAGCTGCTGACCAACCCCAGCGCGTTGTGACGGATCAGTCGCTTGGCGGCTCGATGACCCACCCGTCACGGGTCCAGCGGTCTCCGTGGCGCCGGCGTCGGGGTTGGCCAGGTGGACTACCGCGCACTGGCACGAAACCCACGAGGTGCTGCGACAATCGCACCGTGACCGTGGACCACGCTGCCGTGATCGAGGCGCTGCGCGAGTCGCCTGGCAGGCCGACACCCGGCTGCGCTACGTGGACGAGTCGCCGGCGGTGCGAGCCCGGTACCGGCAGCGTCGTGAGCAGCTGGCCCGTGGCATCGGCCATGGTTGATCAGGAGCGGGTTGATCGGCTGCTCGCGCGGGTGGCAGACGAACCGGCTCGGCGACCTCGATACCTTCGTCAGCAGCGTCGCAGCGTGGCTGTCCGAGCACCCTTGAGCACGAGCGGCGATTCCAGGGCCTGGCGGAACGCTGTGGGATCCCGATACCTCATGCGGTTGCCCCTGTGAGTTCCCACTCGATGAATCGCCGCACCCGATCCGGTCGTTCGGCCGCTGCTGCGTGAGAGTTAGTAACCCGCGATCACGGGTCGTGGCACCGCGACGATCGTTCCGAGATCGTCGAGCCCAGTGAAATCGCCCGGATTGGTGGTGTAGAGCGCAAGCTGGTTCGCGACCGCAATGGACGCGATCATCAGATCCGCGATCCGGCGGCGGGGCTGGCGCCCAGCCGCTACCACCGCAGCCGACACCAGCCCGAACGTACGCGCCGCCTCGGTGTCGAACGGCAACGGCTCGAACGTGGCCTCGGCGTGCTGCAGGACGCTCATCCGCCGGGCGCGCTCGGCTGGATCGTCGGTGTGATGGGGCCCAGCAGACAGCTCGGCCAGCGTCACCGCACTGATCACCATCTCGCCGGGCAAGTGCGCCGCATCGAGAGCGGCCAAGTGGACGAGGACATTCGTGTCGATCAGGCCGCGATCGTGCACCTCACCACTCACGGCCAGCCGGGTCCTGATCGGCAATCGCGTCGATGTCGGCGCGGAACCGCTCGGCGTCGAGGAGCGGGGCGGTGGCGAAGGCAGCCATGACCTCCTGGCGCGGAACGAACGTACGGCGACGCAGTGGGATGAGCCGTCCGACCGGGGTTCCGTTACGAGTGATCGTGAACGACTCGCCATGTTCGACCGCGCGCATGATCGCCCCGGAGTCATTGCGAAGTTCGCGCTGGGAGATCTCGCGTGGGGTCTGCGCGGTCATACCAGGATGGTAAGCCTTGGTGCTACGAGATGCTACGTGCGGGCGAGGGCGCGGGTCTGCTCGACGCGGGTGGCGAGCTGGTCGTCGTCGGGGGGCGAGGGGGCAGCACAGGTTCACCGCATCCATCTGGCATCCGCCTGCCAAGGCGGGCGATTCGGTCATCCCGCTGAGCTAGCGTGTCGATCACGTCCTGGATCGGTCGATGTGCTGGGGAGTCGAGGAACCGTGAAAGCCAAGCGCCGGGCTCTGGCGCAGCGCCGCGAGATCGTGGGTCACACCCAGGAGACGCTCGCCGAGTTCATGGGCGTGGAGCTCAGCACGGTGGGCCGCTGGGAACGTGGCGAGACCTCCCCGCAACCGTGGTGCCGACCCAGACTCGCCCAAGCCCTGACGGTCTCACTGGAGGAACTTGACTGCATGCTCGCCGAGGGCCAGCTGGTCGAGGAGACCTCGGATACCTCCGACGAGCCGGTCGCCGATCCCGAGCACGATCCGGTGCTCTCGGCACCGTGGAGCCATCGAGGTACCGTCGAGGTGGCAGTCGTGCTGAGAGGCGGTGACCGGGTGAGACGCCGCGGGTTCCTGACCGGGGCTGCCTTGACCGCCCCGGCGCATCAGTGGCTGATCCACGAACCGGGGCCGCTGATGTCTGGGCTGGCCGGGCGCCGGGTGTCGACGGAGCTGGCCGACCGGTTCACGGCCATGATCGGTGAGCTGCGCGCGATGGACGACGTCGCAGGCGGCGGCACCGTGCTGCCGCTGGCCGAGCAGCAGTTCGGGGTGGTCGCCAACCTCCTCGACCAGGCGTCCTACGACGAACCCACCGGCCGCCGGTTCCACGTCGTGCTCGCCGAACTCGGGCAGCTTTGTGGCTGGTGCGGGTATGACGCCGGGCAACAGGGGCTGGCGCAGCGGTACTACATCGCGGCCTTGCGCGCCGCGCACAGCGCCGATGACCGGCCGCTGGGCGCGCACATCCTCGGGTCGATGGCCTATCAGGCCGCGCGCGAGGGGCAGCCCGCGGAGGCTGTGACGCTCATCGATACGGCATTGGCCGGTGCGCGGGGCCGGGAGACAGCGAGCCTGCTGGCCCAGCTGTACAGCAAGCAGGCTTATGCCTTGGCGACCATGGGTGACACCTCCCGGTGCAATGCGACGATCTCGAAGGCGCGCACCGAAGTCGAACGCCTGAATCGGGACGACGATCCACCGTGGCTGTACTGGGTGAGCTCGGCCGAGATCACTGCTGGCGCTGGCCGTTGCCTGCAGAAACTGGGACAGGTTGATCAGGCGGTGGTCATGCTCGATGAAGGTATCGCCCTGTTCGACGAGTCGTTTGTCCGTGACCGGACGAACTACGTGATCCATGTCGCCGATGCCCTGGTCCAGCCGGGGCCGCAACGTGACCTGGATGCCGCTGCGGAGCGCGGCATGGTGGCGATCGACCTGGCGGAGAGTCTGGATTCAGCCCGCGGAAACCGCCGTCTCCGTGACCTCTGCCTCCAGATGGAACCGCACGCCAGAGTACCTGCGGTAGAGGACTTCTTGGACCGTGCGCGAGGGCTGGTGCGGGTGTAGGTCGAGCCGAGTGCAACGCCCACGCTTGGTGATCACTTCTGCGGTGGGTTGGAGTCGAGTGCCAGGAGTTGTCCGAGGAGCCGTCCGAGTGTGGAGTCGCGCAGGGCTTTCTTGTGCAGCCGGAACTGCCATTTCCCGGCCGTGTTGCGCTCGACTTTGATCTCGGTTTGCAGGGCGAGCAGGACCAGGCCGCCGACGGCCAGGGTGGCGGGTTCGAACCGGGTGGGGTTGTCGGCCAGGCGTACGGCGCGGTCGATCACTGGGGCGAGTTCGGGGCGGGTGGCGGACAGGTGGGTGAGGGTGGCCCGCGCGAGGTCACCGTGGCCGGGTGGTGGGGTGCCGGGTCGGTGGTAGGGCCGCAGGTCGGGGTGGTCGGCGGCGTGGGCGAGGGCGGTGTCGAGTTCCCGAAGCCGGGTGGGGTCGGGCAGCGGGGCGTGGTGGTCGACGACCAGGGCGAGGACGTGGATGGCCTGGAGGTCGGTGAGCGCGTCGATGGTGGCGGGGCTGGTCATGGGTCCTGCCCGGGGTCAGTGGGGAGCCGGTCGAGGGTGGCGGTGAGGATCGCGGTGCCGACGTCGTCGAGGCCGTCGAGGAGTTGCTCGCGGTCGCGGTCGCCGGCCAGCACCCGGCGCAGCGCGGCGACCACGGCGGCCCAGCCGGTGCTGTCTGCGAGCTGGTCGATGCGCTCGGTGAGGTCGGTCGGGGTGTGGCCGGTGGTGGCCGCGGCGGCGACGGCGGCAATGACCGGCTCCCACCAGGTGAGGTGGTGGTCGACGGTGTGCTCTGCGGGCTGGTCGGGCAGGGCCGCGGCGGTGGCCAGCAGGTCGGTCAGGGCCTGGTCGGCGGTGTCGGGGTCGGGGCACAGGGCGGCGAGAAGGTCGCCGAAGCGGACGCCGTCGCCGGCGTCTGCCAGGCTGGTGACCTCGGCCAGGGTGGTGGGCAGCGCCGGGGTGTCGGGGTGCCCGGTCTCGCGGCGCAGTTCGGTGCCGAGCATGCGCAGCCCCTCGGTGCGGCGGTGGACATCGCCGGTGAGGTGGCCGAGGAGACCGGCGGCCAGGCGGTGGGCGCGCTGCTCGGCGCGGTCCCCGGCGGGGGCGCGGGACAGGAAACTGGCGAGGTTGTGGTGCCCGGCTGCGATGTCGCGGGGGTCGGGGTGGACGTAGAGCAGGCGCAGCGCGGAGCGTCCGAGCTCGACGGCGTCCTGGACGTGGCCCCGCGCATTCTCCAGATGGGCGCGGGCGCCATAGACCTGTCCGAGCCCCAGAACGTCGCCGAGGGTCTCGAACGTGTCCTGGCAGTCGCGCAGCAGCTGCTCCGCTTCGGCGAGACGCCCGAGTTCCAGCAGCGGGCCGTAGTTGGTGAACCGGGTGCAGGCGGTCTCGTGGACGCTGGCGCCGCGGCCCCGCTCGCTGGTGGTGATCTCCTCGGTGAGGTCGAGGGCATGCTGCCACCACCCCAGGGCCACCGCGGAGGAACGGCCGGTGTCGAGGATCGCCTCCCGGACGTTCCACGGGGTGGCGGTGTCGTCGGCGGCGGGCTGGGTGGGGAGTTCGGCCATGCGGGCGCGCAAGGCGGGCAGGACCTGCTCGTGGTGGCCGAGCCAGCCGAGGATCTGCAGCCGCCGGCCCTGGTCGAGCAGTTGGGTCCAGGCTCCGAGTCCGGCCTGGCGGGTGTGCTCGATCGTCTGGTCGGCGAGGGTGAGGGCATCGCGCAGGCGGCCCTGGTCTCGCAGCAGGTTGACCAGCCCGCCGGCCACGACGGAGGCGAGGCGATGGTCACCGCTGGTGGTGGCCTGGTGGTAGGCGCTACGGAGCAGGGTTTCGGCCTCCCCGGGATCCACCCCACTCAGGGCGGCGCCAAGCACGCCGAGGGCTTCGGGTTCGCCGGTGGCCTCGGCGATGCGCCGCAGCGGGGGGATCACGGCCTGCGCGGTCACCGGGGAGTAGACGTCCCGGAGCCAAGCTTGTTCCAGCAGGCTGGCGGCGGCGGTCCAGTCGTGTCGGCGGAGCAGGTAGGGGGCGGCGGCCAGCCCGGCCCGGACCACGAATTGGCTGGTGTCCTGCCCGGCCGCCTCCTGCTCGACCGCCCAGTCGGCGAGGGTGGTCCACCAGGCGGCGAGTGCGGCGTCCACCGCGGCGGTCACCGGCTCGGGGGTCGCGGCGTGGATGGCTTCGGCGACGCCGGGGTGGATCCGGTAGACCACCCGGGCATCCGGATCGGCCGGGTCGGCGGGGTCGGCAGCCACCAGCGCAGCGGCCAGCAGCGCGGCGAGCGCCTCGGCCAGTGGTGGGGGCTGGCCGGGCTGGTCCAGCCGCCGCCACAGATCGGCCCAGGTCCCAGCCAGGGTCACCGAGTCCCGGTCAGTCTCTTCGATCCGGCACAGCGCCTGCAGCAGCAGCCGCGACGGCGCGGGCAGGGTCGCGGTGGCCTCGGTGGTCCACGCGGTGAGGGTCTGGAAGAACTGGGCGGCGTCCAGCGCGGTGTCACCCTCGCGCAGGAACGCCGTCAACGCCGCCCCGTCCACGGCGGCCTGCGCCGCGGCCAGTTGCGAGGCCAGCCGGGCCGGGTCGGCCGCGGCGGCGTCGGCGAGTTCGAGCAGCTTGGGGTGGCCCTGGACCAGGGTGAGCACCCGACGGCCCAACGCCGGATCCGCCACACCAGGACCCCGGAGCGGCCCGGTCTCGTGGTGCAGCAGCGCGCGCAGGTTGGGCAGTTCCCGGGCCAGCAGCACCGACTCGTCGCGAGACAGCGCGTGCACCGGCCGGACCAGCACCCGGTCCGGATCCAACCCCGCGGGCAGGGTCCGGCTGGTCAAGATCACCCGGGACTCGCCGTCGTGGCCGATCAGCGCGGCCATCAGCGGACCCCAGCGGGGATCACGCCACCCACCCTCGGGAGTGAGCAGGGTCTCCAGGTTGTCCAGCACCAGCAGCAGCCCGCGGTCGCGCAGCAGGGCACGCAGCCGCGGCAGGAAGTTGTGCCAGCGTTGCGGGGGTGCGATCTTGTCGACCATCGCGAACCCGTCGTCGCCGAGCTGCGCCTCCCACGCCACCGCCAGCAGCCGCAGCGCGTCACCGAACTGGGCCGGGTCGGTGGGCGCAGACCAGAACGCCAGCGCGGCGAAGGCCCCCTGGTGGCGGTAGGCCAGCTCCAGCGCGCACGCCGTCTTCCCGGCACCGGCCATGCCGTGCAACACCACCGCCGTGCGCCCGGAGGCCGGGGCCAGCGCGGCGCTGGCCGCGGCCATCGGCTCGGCGCGGCCCACGAACCGGGGCGGCTCCGGCGGAAACCACGCCATCCCCCGGCCCGCGGGATCGAGATCGGGCCTGCCCG
>JBOHGT010000165.1:0-5545 GCA_050700385.1 Pseudonocardiaceae bacterium
CTGAGACAGGTTCTGCGCTTCCGCGACAGCACCGCGCGGGACATCTACCGGACCTTGAGCAAGCTCCAGTGAGCGGCTAAGACACGACCGGCATCGGTGTTGTCCGACGTCGGCGGGTCGGAACACGCGGTGGCATGTTGGGCATGGTCGGTACGCGCGGCTGCCGTCCGGGCCGGTGCGGTGCGCGGTGCCTTGGACGGTGCTCACGCGGCGATCAGGTGGCCTAGGTGGCGGTGTTGCCACGATTCGGGGGGTATGTGCCCGACGGCCGTGTCCTGTGCGTAGGCGATGAGGCTGCGCACGTATTCGTCACGTTCGGCCACCGGCCGCTGGGTGGTGGTGCTGGCGTGGCGGGCCAGCCGGCGCGTAGCGGATCGATGCGCACTCACCGGACGCTATGAGCGTTCGCGGCCCACAACGGGCCTGGAGGAGCCCACCTCGATGGGTAGCACAGTGTGTGCCCCTCGGTTGGGGTCAGGAAGTGAGCCCCAGGTTGCGCGCCAAGTTGCGCGCGTCGCGCTCGACCATTCGACCGCCGCTCGTCACCAGCTCGCCTGTGATGCCTCGGGAAAGCGGGTGGCAACGCATCGCCTCCAAGCTCACGTCGGAGGCGCGCCGAAGCAGTGTCAGGGCCGCCACGCTGTCCCGGCTCTGGTGATACGAGCGAGCCATCTCCAGCCACAGCCGCGCCTGCCGCTCCACCGAGGGAACAGCGTCGGGATCGATCTTGGTGGCTTCGTCGATCGCGCGTCCGCCCTTGCGAAGATCAGCATGGACGGAGACTGCGTGGACATCGGCATTGGGTCGACCGAACACAGTCCACGGGTGGACGTAGCCGTCCGGGAGCCGGCGGGCCATGGCAGCTCCGAGGTCCCAGGACCGCAACGCGTCGCCCTCTCGCCCGATACGGGCCTGTGTGACCGCCGCGCGCTTTTGAGCAGGTGGTGGCGGCGTTGCGGGTGGGGCTGGTAGCGGTAGGCGGCCAACACCTCGGCCTCGGTGAGGGTGGTGTCGTTGCTGATCAGGGGGAAGCAGCCGTCGGTGGCCGCGTCGTAGGCCAAGACGTCGAGCCAGATGAACACCGACTGTTTGAGGTCGGGGCGGTGGTCTTTGGAGTGCCCGAAGGTGACCGCCGGGGTGGGCTTGCCGCCGCGCGCTGTCCCGGTTGCCGACTGGTAGACGCCGTGCACGCTGATCGAGGTGGAATCGTTGTGCAGCTCAGCGGTGTCGATGCCGAACTCGGCGACCACGCCGAGCAGCAACTCGGTGAGCAGGCTGGCCCGGTCGGCGTCGAAGCCTGCCTCCAACGCACGGCCGATCCGGTCGTCGTTGACCGATTCGGCCTCCTCGCCGGCCAGGCCCAGCAGGCCCGGCGCGAATCCCTCGGCCCACTGCCCGAGCCCGTAGGGCGGCTGCCTGCCCACCAGCAGGTTGGTGATCACCAGCCGCACCGCGACCGCCGGGGCCAGCCGGCGCCGGGCGTCGCCGGCAGGTAGGTAGCGCTCCAGCAGCGCCGGCAACCCGGTCCGATCCAGGAAATGGTTGACCAGCGGCAGCGAACCCAGCAGCTGGCTGGCCAGCTCGAACGGGCCGGGTCCCGGTGTGTCCATCGGCACTGCCTTGACGCTAGCCCCGTGCTGGACAGTACCTATACTGTCAGGTACGGATCGGGTGCGACACGCCGAGGAAGACCACGGTGACCGACGCCGAACTCACCCACCTCCACCAGCGCTACCGGGCACTGCAAGACCAGATCCGGCAGCTGGGCTTCATCGCCCCGGGCAGCGTCATCCAGCGCTACACCGTCTGCGGCGGCCGAGGGCTGTTGCACGGTCAGGCCGCGTCGTTCGTGAACGCTCCGACGGCGGACGGCTCCGGGGTCGGATCACCGTGCTCCCGCATGACCTCGAGATGCCCGGCCATCGCCTCTCGCGTGCTTACTTCAGGATGCTCTGTTCGGTCCAGGAGGCACCGTGTCGCCCGGCCGAATGTGGATCTCGACTAGTCACGACTCTGGTCTTGCATACAGCGTTGGTGGACTGCATGCTGGCATCCTCCGCTGCATGCTGCGGTCAACCAGGAGGAGTCGATCACGATGGCCGACTACGAGATGCTCGCGTCTGGCTGTGACCCAGACCCAGCTTGCCCGAAGGTAACGCGCGGCACACCTGGTACGGTCGCCATCGTCGGGGAGTTGATCACCGACCCGACGGCGCTGGCCGCACTCGGCGTGGGGCCGGGCGAGGCTGCGGTGCAGATCACCGAGGCGCTCTACCGAGCCGGCCACGACGGGCTGGGAGGGTAGGCGGCATGAACCTCGACGAGCTGAAGGCTGAGTTCGACCGGATGGAGCGCGAGGCGTTCCGGTTGCAGCAGTACCAGAGCTACGCGGGGGTCAAGGGTCCGGAGTGGGAGGCATGGCAGGCTGGCAAGCCGCTACCGGTGATCACCCAGGAGAACCATCCCTTCCTGAAGAAGGTTGCCGCCTACACCGCCGCCGGCCTCCGGGTGTACGACGTGCACATCGTCGAGTGGCCGCTGGTCGAGTACACGCGATACGCACTCGCGGTGATCCCGAGGAGCAAGTGGGATGGCTCGGAATCCTTCATGGTCGACCGGGACGCCCATCCCGACCTGGCCACGCTGACAGAGGACTTCTGGATGTTCGACGAGCAGCGTGTCGCGGTGATGCGTTACGACGAGCAGGAGCGGTTCATGGAGGCGGCGGACCCTACCGAACCGATCGAGACATACATCGCTCGCCGCGACCTGGCCATGAAGTACGCCGTGCCGTTCGAACAGTGGATGGCCGAGCATCGGCACCGGCTCCCGGCTTGAGCGACGAGCGCGACGGCCCTCCGATCGAGCCCACCGAGCGGCGCCGCCGGCTGGGTGCGCGACTGCTCGGGCTGCGCGAGGCGACCGGGCTGAACCAGACCGACTTCGGCGTGCGGGCCGGGATGAACCAGTCGAAGGTGTCCCGGCTGGAGACTGCCCGCCAGGTACCCACTCTTGCCGAGGCCGCAGCATGGGCACGGGCCGCTGGTGCCAGCGACGAAGCGCGCGAGCAGTTGCGCGAGTGGGTGGACGCGGCGCTGGCCGAGAACACCAACTGGGTCGAGGCTGTCCGCAGCCGGGGGTCGGCGACCATGCAGGGACGGATCGCCCGCGAGGAACGGACCGCCAGCCTCGTCCGGACGTTCCTGACCAGGCTCGTGCCAGGCCTGCTGCAGACCGCCGAATACACTCACCGGCAGGCCGCCATCGCAGCCGCGTTCCAACCAACGCTGTCCCGCGACCAGCCGGCCTCGCTCGCCGTGTGGGAGGAGCGGAAGCTGGTGCTCCACGAGCCGGGACATCGGTTCGAGTTCGTGGTCACCGAGGCGGCGCTGCGCTGGCGGCCCGGCCCGGACGACAACCCGCGCATGATGGTCGCCCAGATGCACCACATTGCGTCGCTCAGCACGCTGGAGAACGTCCGCCTCGGAGTCATCCCGTCGAACAGTGTCCAACAGGCCCCGCCCAGAGGCGACTTCATCATCTACGGCGAGCCGGGGGTCGACGAGGACGTCCATGTCGGCATCTACACCGCCACCCGCGAGCTGCAGATCCGGGACCAGACGGAGATCGCCGTCTACCTGAACCTGTGGGACAAGCTCTGCGAGGACGCGGTGTTCGACGACGCTGCCCGCGACTTGCTTCGCGCCCTGGCTGACGAGTTCCTCGGCGAGTAGCCCCACTCATGAAGACGCACGCTTGACGGAGATCCGGGAGTCGTGCATAGTCATCACCAGTAAGGCTGTTGGTGCATAGGAGTGACTAGGCGTCTCATGGACCAGGCGGGAGCGCGTGACCCTCCCGGCCCTGCCGCCACGCAGGAGGAGTGCCATGGGTGACCACGAGAAGGACAACGAGAAGGACGGCCAGTGGCCCAAGCCGGTGCCGCCACCCCCCGAACCAGATGGCGGGAAGCACGGGAAGAAATGATCAACCCTGGGGGCTGGCCGGGCCGTCTCGCCGACGAGCTGACCGCGAGCGGGGACCTGACCGACGACTGGCGGGAGGCGTTCCTGTCGGTGCCCCGCCATGCCTTCATCCCCGAGGTGATCTGGCGTGAGGACGGCAAGACTCTCGTCCCGTTCCGGCGCGCGGACGATCCGGAGGGCTGGCTCAGGCTCGCCTACGGGCCCGAAGCCGTCGTCACCCAGGTCGACGATGGGAATCCGGTAGTGCCGGGGATGCGCGGGCAGATCATCTCCAGCTCGGCCAGCCGGCCCGACGTGGTCGCGCGCATGCTGGCGGCGCTGGCCGCCGAGCCGGGTATGACCGTGTGCGAGATCGGCACCGGGACCGGCTACAACGCCGCCCTGCTGGCCGCCCGGCTCGACGGCGGGAACGTAACCACCATCGAGGTCGACCCCGAGCTCGCGGCACGGGCACGGCGGGCGCTGACCGCGACCGGCTACGACGTGACGACGGTAACCGGCGACGGCGCGGTTGGTCACCCGCCGCGAGCACCCTATGACCGGATCATCGCCACGGCGTCCGTACAGCGGGTGCCCTACCCGTGGATCGCGCAGACCCGACCCGGCGGGCGAGTGATCACGCCGTGGGGGAACGCCTACCACAACGGCGCCCTGCTGTCCTTGAGCGTCGCCGACGACGGCACCGCGCTGGGCGGCATCGTCGGGGACGTGGCCTTCATGTGGCTGCGGGCCCAGCGCGTCCCACGCGCTTCGTTCGACGACGCGCGGTGCGATGACGGCACCGCCGCCGTCACCCACACCGACCTTCACCCCTACCACGTGGCGGGTGACTACGACGCCTCGCTGGCCATCAGCCTGCGGGTGGCGGACTGCGCCAACATCTACTGCCCGGTGGACGGACGCTGCGATGAATACCGTGTCGCCTTCGTCGACCCCTGGTCGGACTCCTGGGCAGCCGTCTACTACCGACCAGGGGCCGAGGAATACCCGGTCCACCAGGCCGGGCCGCGTCATCTCTGGGATGAAGTGGAGACCGCCTATCGCTGGTGGCTCGGCGCAGGCCGACCGAAGGCCGACCGGTGGCGGTTCAGCGTGACACCGGACGAGCAACTCGTCTGGTTGGACGACCCTGGCACGCTGGGTCCTTTCCCTTGAACTACGTTCCACCCCGCCGTGCAACACGCCGGTAGCGAGGGCCTCGACTGATCCGCCTGACCCAGCAGCCGCGCTGCACTACCCGCGCGCACCGTCGAGCACGACGACGGGAGCGTGGCTGCGCACGGGGAGCTGTCGTGGCCGCGGCAGCGCGAGGCGACGTCCCGCGACGGCGGGCCGGTGGCGCCGATCCAGGTGATCGCTTGGTTTCGGCGCTCGTTCAACCACCCGCACCTGCGCGGCTCGACCGCTGGGGACTGGCCGCTGCAGGTCCTCTCCGCCGACGACGCCGCGCGCCAGGAGCCCATCGTGCGGGCCATCGTCGAGGCCGAGCTGCACCAGCGGATCTTCGAGGGACGCTGGCCGGTCGTGCCGGCTGCGGTGCGCAAGCACGGCCCGCCGTC
>JBOHGT010000166.1:0-6392 GCA_050700385.1 Pseudonocardiaceae bacterium
GCCGCAGGGCGTGCCGGTGCCGGTCACGCCGCAGCAGGCGCAGCCGGAACCGACGCCCCCCGGGCAGCCGGGGCCGCCGCCGCCTCCCGGGCAGCCGCCGGGACCGAGCGCCCCGGCGCCGCCGCCGACATCGGTGGGGGATGCCCCGGACGCGCCGGCCGACCCAGAGGTGGCCGCCGAGATCCAGCGGGCCCGCGAGACCCGGCAGAGCACCGACCCCGTCGTGCAGCAGCAGGCGTTGCTGACACTGAACTGCCGCGCGCCCGACCCGCTGCGTGGCAACGACGACCCGAACCTGCCGCTGGTCGCCTGCGACCAGGACGACCAGTTCAAGTACATCCTGGAGCCGGCGTTCATGTCCGGCGAGCAGATCGCCAACGCCAGCTCGGGCGTCCCGCAGAACGCCACCTCGTACGTGGTGAACCTCGACTTCACCGCCGACGGCGCGGAGACCTGGGGGCAGTTCACCTCGGCCAACGTGGGCCAGCTCGCGGCGTTCGTGCTCGATGCCGAGGTCGTGTCGGCGCCGCAGATCGAGCAGGCCATCATCGGGGGACGGACGCAGATCACGGGGCAGTTCACCCAGCAGGAGGCGCAGGACCTCGCCAACGTCCTGAAGTACGGGTCGCTGCCGCTGTCGTTCGAGTCCTCGGAGTCCGAGACGATCTCGGCCACCCTCGGGCTCGCCTCGCTGCGGGCCGGGCTCATCGCCGGCGCGCTCGGGCTGGCCGTGGTGTTCGTGTACTGCCTGTTCTACTACCGGCTGCTCGGCGTGCTCACGATCCTGTCGCTGGTGCTGTCCGGCGTGATCGTCTTCGGGGTGCTGGTGCTGCTGGGCCGCTGGATAGGCTTCACCCTCGATCTCGCCGGGATCGCCGGCTTCATCGTCGCCATCGGGATCACCGCGGACTCGTTCGTGGTGTTCTTCGAACGACTCAAGGACGAGATACGGGACGGTCGGACGTTCCGCTCCGCGGTGCCGCGCGGCTGGGTGCGCGCCCGCCGCACCATCCTGTCCGCCGACGCGGTCAGCTTCCTGGCTGCCGCGGTGCTCTACGTGCTGGCCGTCGGTCAGGTCAGGGGCTTCGCGTTCACGCTGGGCATGTCCACCGTGCTGGATCTGGTGGTCGTCTTCCTGGTGACGCACCCGTTGGTCGCGATGGTGTCGGAGTCGAAGGTGCTGTCCCGGCCGAGCCTGTCGGGCCTCGGTGCGGTGCAGCGGATGGCTGCTGCCACCCGATCCGCAACCGGCGCCGCCGTGAAGGGAGCCTGAGGTGGCGGACTCCACGGTCTCCGAGACCTCCGAGTACTCCGGCGGTGGCCCGTCGAAGCAGCCGGGGGTGCTCACCCGGCTCTACACCGGCACCGGGGCGTTCGACATCGTCGGCCGGCGCCGGGTCTGGTACCTCGTCGCCATCGTGGTCTTCGTGATCTGCATCGCGTCGATGGTGTTCCGTGGCTTCAGCCTCGGCATCGACTTCGAGGGGGGCACCCGGGTGCAACTCCCCGCGACGGGATTCGGCGGTGAGATCACCACCGCGGAGGTCGTGCAGGTCTACACCGAGACCCTGGGCGAGCCCCCGGTCTCGGTGCAGACCGTCGGCACGGGCGACGCGGCGAGCATCCTGGTCCGCAGCGAGACGCTGGACGCCGCGCAGACCGTCGAGCTCGAGCAGGCGCTGTTCGAGCAGCTGCAGCCGCTCGGCGCGAACGGCCAACCGAGCGAGCAGTCGGTGTCCGACAGTGCGGTGAGCGCGACATGGGGTGGGGAGATCACCCGGCAGGCGCTGATCGCACTGGTGGTGTTCCTCGCGCTGGTCAGCCTGTTCCTCGGGGTGTACTTCGAGTTCCGGATGGCCATCGCCGCGCTGGTGGCGTTGGTGCACGACATCGTGCTCACGATGGGCGTGTACTCGCTGGTCGGCTTCGAGGTCACCCCGGCCACCGCGATCGGGTTGCTGACGATCCTGGGCTTCTCGCTCTACGACACCGTGGTGGTGTTCGACAAAGTGCAGGAGAACACCCGGGGCCTGCTCGGGCTGACCAGGCGAACCTACGCCGAGGCCACGAACCTGGCCGTCAACCAGACCTTGATGCGCTCGATCAACACCTCGCTCATCGCGGTGCTGCCGGTGCTCGGGCTGCTGGTGATCGGTGTCGGGCTGCTCGGCGTCGGCACGCTCAAGGACCTCGCGCTGGTGCAGCTGGTCGGCATCATCGCCGGCGTCTACTCCTCGATCGTGCTGGCCACCCCGTTGCTGGTGGACCTCAAGATGCGGCTGCCAGCCTACCAGCAGCAGGCCGAGCGAGTCGCGCAGCGCAGGGCGAACCTCGCGCGCAAGGCAGCAGGCTCGGACGGTGACGCCGGCGAAGGCGACGCCGGACCGCGCCGGGAGAGGGCGTTCGCGGCGGCGACGGGAGTGCCCACCCGGGTCGGCAAGACGGCGCCGACGGGCCGGTCCCCGGGATCGCGGTCGCAGCGCGGCCGTCCGGCCCGCCCGTCCGGTAAGGCCGGGCGTCCGTCGGGCAAGAAGCGCCGCTGACGCCAACACGAGCTGACACACAAACTCGAGCAGCGCCCCTTGCCCGAAAGGGCAACATTGCTGCTGCGGTCTGGCGACTCCTTGCTGCTAGGCGGCTCCCGGATCACCCGTCCGGGCATTTCCGGTACCGGGGTCTTGCCGACCGGGCCCGAATAGGACACTTTCAGTAGTCAAACCCACCGGCGTCAGCGTCGACCCGGTCGGGGGGCAGGGAGGTGCCGGGATGACGGGGTGGGTCCCTGGCGACGCGCACGCCCGCGCCCCGGTGTCGCTGCGGATGCTGCTCCTCGGTGAGGGCGCGACCGGTCCGGAAGCGGCGCTGGTGGTGCTCGGGGACTCGTTGCAGGTGTTGGCCGGTGGCTCAGGACACGGTGACTACAAGCCGGAGAACGTCTTCGTGAGCCAGACCGGGGCCGTCACGCTCGCCGACGCCGACGGTGCCGTCGATCGGCAGCGGTTGAGTTCCTCGACTCCGTTCTACCTGGCGCCCGAACTGTGGGGGAGCGGGGCGCCCGACCCGCACGGCGACGTCTACGCCGCGACCGTGACCTTCTTCGAGTGCGTGGTCGGCGCGCCCCCGTTCTACGCCGACGACCCGACAGCCCTGCGCCGGCATCACGAGGCGGGGCGACCGCCGGTCGAGGCGGCGCCGGAACCGGTCCGCGACCTCATGCGCCGTGGCATGGCCAGGGACCCGGCCGCGCGCCCGACCGCGCGGGACTTCCTCGCCGAGGTCGACGCGGCGGCGATCGCGGGCTACGGCGGGGGCTGGGAGGAGCGGGGCCGTGACGAGCTCATCCGGCTGGCCTTCGCCCCACCGCAGGCCTTCCCTGGCGGCGATGCACCGCACCGGACCATCCGCCGGCGGCGACGACCTGGCCGGGTGGCCGCGGCTGCGGGCGTCGCGCTGGTCCTCGGTGTCGGGATGACCGGTGTGGCGCTGCACGGGAAGGCTCCCGGTGGACCGGATGTCCCGGCCGCAGCCGGCGGGACGGACCCACCGGCGACGGCCACGGTTGTCGTCCCACCCGGCGATCCGGGTCCCGCCCTGGCCGCGGCGGGGCGGGAACTGGCGGATGCGCTCGCCCGTTCCGTGGTGGTCCCCGCTCCGGCGAGCGCCCCTACTGAAACGGCCGCCCCACTCGCGCCACCACCTGGCATCGCCGCCGCGCCGCCCACCGCCCCCGGGCTCCCGACCGGCAGTCCGGAGTTGAGAGCCGCCCCCGCCCCCCGGACCGCGGTAACCACACTGTCGATCACTTCCTTCGCCCGGCAAGGGGCCGGCACCCGCGTGCTGGTGAGCGTGGACACGACCGGAACCGAGGCCGTCCTGCTCGGTCTGCGCTATGGCGGCGGACCGCAGGGGAGTTCCGGAACGACGAACGTGCGGAACTTCTTGATGACGCTGTCCGGGAATACGTCTTACTCGCTCACCCACGACCACGACTTCGCCGGCACCTGCACCAGCCATTGGTCGGTGGTGGTCGCGACCGCACCGGCCGCGGGCAACGGCCCGCAGTCCGCCGAGGTCGCGGCCATCCCGTGCCCGACACCGGCGATGGAGACCCCCGCCGTGGTGGCGCCCGGGCCGGATCCGCGGCCGGCTTGGCCGGCAGCTGACCGCGGGACCACTGCGCCAGCACGGTGACTCAGGTACCTTCCGCGCGAATGGCTGGAGACGAGGTCCGGACACGGGTGGCGCCGCTGATCCGCGAGGTGCCCGACTTCCCCGAGCCGGGAGTGCTGTTCAAGGACCTCAACCCGGTGTTCGCCGACGCCACGGCGTTCCGGGTCGTGATCGATGCGCTGCTGCACGCCGCACCCGACGTCGACACCGTGGTCGGGGTGGAGGCCCGGGGCTTCCTGCTCGCGGCCGCGGTGGCCTACGCCCGCGGCGCGGGCGTGGTCGGGGTGCGCAAGCCCGGCAAGCTCCCGGTGGTCGGCGACCGGGAGTCCTACACCCTGGAGTACGGCACCGCGACGCTCGAACTGGCTGCCGGGGCGCTGCACGCCGGGCAGCGGGTGCTGGTGGTCGACGATGTACTCGCCACCGGAGGCACGGTCGACGCCGCCTGTAGGCTCATCGAGCGGGCCGGCGCCTCGGTCGCCGGCATCACCGTTGTCGTCGAGATCGCCGCGCTGGACGCGCGGTCGCGGCTGGCGGGACGCACGGTGCACGCCCTGCTGCGTAGCTGAGGCACGGTCCGTCGCCGTGCGCGCGCTGATCGGGGACTATCCTCGGTACTTCGGTCACGCAACGGATGCGGAGGGTGCGGTTGAGCCAGGACCTGCGGCCTGCCGCGGCGCCGGAGGCCGACCGCGAGATGGTGCCGGGTGCGCAGCGGCAGCCGTCGGCCACCCGGCGGGTGCGCGCCCGGATCGCGCGGCGGATCACCGCGCAGCGCCCCGCTGCCGTCAAGCAGGTGCTCGAACCGCTCGCCGGGGTGCACCGCGAGCTGCACCCCCAGGCCGACCTCGCGTTACTGCAGCGGGCCTACGACGTCGCCGAGGAGAGGCACCGCGACCAGCGCCGGAAATCCGGCGACCCGTATGTCACCCACCCGCTCGCCGTCTCCACGATCCTCGCCGAGCTGGGCATGGACACCACCACGCTGGTCGCGGCGCTGCTGCACGACACCGTGGAGGACACCGACTACTCGCTATCCCGCCTCACCGAGGAGTTCGGCGATGAGGTCGCCCACCTCGTGGACGGCGTCACCAAGCTGGACAAGGTGCAGCTCGGTGCGGCGGCGGAAGCCGAGACCATCCGCAAGATGGTCATAGCGATGGCCCGCGACCCGCGGGTGCTGGTGATCAAACTCGCGGACCGGCTACACAACATGCGCACGATGCGCTTCCTGCCGCCGGAGAAGCAGGCGCGTAAGGCCAAGGAGACCCTCGAGGTCCTCGCGCCGCTGGCGCACCGGCTCGGGATGGCCACCGTCAAGTGGGAGCTGGAGGACCTGTCGTTCGCGATCCTGCACCCCAAGAAGTACGACGAGATCGTCCGGCTGGTGGCCAACCGAGCACCGTCGCGGGACACCTACCTGCGCCGGGTGGTCGACGACGTGTCCACCCAGCTCAACGGCACCCGGATCGCAGCCACGGTCGAAGGCCGCCCCAAGCACTACTACTCGATCTACCAGAAGATGATCGTCCGCGGTCGGGACTTCGACGACATCCACGACCTGGTAGGAGTGCGCATCCTGGTCGACGAGGTGCGGGACTGCTACGCCGCCGTCGGCGTGGTGCACTCGGTGTGGCAACCGATGCCGGGCCGGTTCAAGGACTACGTCGCCCAGCCCCGGTTCGGCGTCTACCAGTCGCTGCACACCACGGTGATCGGGCCGGACGGCAAGCCGCTCGAGGTGCAGATCCGCACGCACGACATGCACAGCACCGCCGAGTACGGCATCGCCGCGCACTGGCGCTACAAGGAGACGCCGCGCACGCAGGGCTCGGCGAGCGTCGAGATCGACGAGATGTCGTGGATGCGCCAGCTGCTGGACTGGCAGCGGGAGGCCGCGGATCCGGGCGACTTCCTCGAGCAGCTGCGCTACGACCTGGGTGCCCAACAGATCTTCGTGTTCACGCCGAAGGGCGACGTGATCACCTTGCCGACAGGGTCGACCCCGGTGGACTTCGCGTACGCCGTGCACACCGAGGTCGGACACCGCTGCATCGGCGCCCGGGTCAACGGCCGACTGGTCGCGCTGGAGCGCAGGCTCGAAAACGGCGAAGTCGTCGAGGTTTTCACGTCCAAGGCGTTAAACGCCGGACCGTCGCGGGACTGGCAGCAGTTCGTGGTGTCGCCGCGGGCGAAGGCGTAGATCCGGCAGTGGTTCGCCA
>JBOHGT010000167.1:0-10607 GCA_050700385.1 Pseudonocardiaceae bacterium
CGCCCGGCTGGCCGGCGAGATGTCCACGGGATCGAGCCGGGCCGCCGAGTCGATCACGCCAGGGGCGATGGCCAGCCCGGCAGCCGACAGCGTGTCCCGGATGAACGCGCGGCGGCGCATGACTTCCGCCTCGTCTCCCGAAGGTCGGCCCATGATCCCATCCTAACGAGTCTGGCCGCGATGCTACGGAGACCGACGGCGACCGGCTGTTCGCGTCCCGTGGATCGGCTCCCGTCGGGCAGCGCGCGCAGCGTGACACCGGTGCCGCGCTGGACGTCCAGCGTCTCGACAACGTGACGGGGACCTGGCGCCAGACCCGATGAGGTGTGCCGTTCGACCTGGCCGGCCAGGAACGTCAGCGCGTCATCGGGAGCCGAGGCCAGCGCGTCGAGGAGGAACCAGGCCCGGTCCTCGCCCAGCGGCGCATCGCCGATCAGCAACCCCGCGATGGTCTCGGCATCGACGATCACATCAGTCCCGGTGAGCTGGGCTGGCCCGGCAGCGGCACGCCACCGTTTGACGGTCGGTCTATCGCTCGCCGATCCCCCTCGCGATCACCCACCGGTCCAGCGGTAGGCACGGCGTGGTCCCCGCGACTCAGGATCGGCGGTTGCCGAGCCTCCAGCCACAAGCTGCCGCAGATACTTGAGCACGGTGGGGCGGGAAAGCCCGGTATCCGCCGCTAGTTCGGTGGACCCGGACGTCCCTCTGGCGCGGAGAGCAGCGGCAACCAGATCCGCTGCGACAGCCGGGGAAACCCGGGCGCGCGGAGGAGTCTGACTCACCGGAGGTGCCCCGGCGTAGCCGCGGAGTTCCACCTCGAACCCGGAGGGCCGGTTGCTGAAGCGTGGCGGGGCAAGGCCGCGACGCCGGAGTGCTTCGATCATCTGGGGTATGCCGGACGCGCGGTTCTCCGCGATGGTGCGGTCCGAACCTGGCACGAACGCGTCGGTGAGGAGCTGCGCAAGGTAGGCGTTGCGTGACGACGACACCCCCTCCGCCCCGAGGTCGTGCACTCCGACCGGACCGAACAGGCCACCCGGGCTGCGTACGAGGAGGCGGTCGGGATGCAGCTCGACCTGCACCTGGGTGCCCCGGGTGACGTGGCTGTAGTCCCGGTGCATGAGAGCGTTGACGATCGCCTCGCGTACGGCCTCGACGGGGTAGTCCGGTTCGTCGTGCCTGCCGACTCCCGTCACGGTGCTGCGCACGCTCATGTTGCGCAGCAGCGCGCGCTCCGCATCGAGCACGAGCTGTGGTATCGGTCCTCGAAGGACGGGGTTGTCGAGGAAACGCGCCGAGCCGTCGGCGCCACGGTCCGGCCCGTAGACCACGACGGTGAGGGTGAGTTGCGGAAGGAACTCCTGCGGGTAGAGACCGAAGGTCAGCAGACCGGCGAGCGAGGGCACCAACGCACCGCTGTCATCCTCGACCAGGACCCGGAGCCGGCGAAGCGCCGTTGGCTCGTCGATGTCGAAGGCACCTGTGGTGCGCTGGAGCCGTTCGAGCGTACGGAGCAACGCCGGGCGGGACAGGTCCTGCAGCGACGCATCGCGGATCGGCTCGGCGTCGTACCGGGGCTGCCCGCGATTGGCGACGGCGAGCCCTATCTCGGCCTGGGTCATGCGGCGGTCGGCGTCACCGACACGGACGAACGAACCGGCGGCGATCCCGCGTGCGGCGACATAGCATGGCCGCTGATCCCAGTTCACGGGATCCACGGTGACGGCGACGATCACATGCTCGTCGAGCTCGACGAGTTCGGCCGCCGGCCGTAGTGGTGGTTGGAGCTGATCGGCGGCGGCCGCGAGGAGGTCGTCACGGAGCTTGCCGGGTTGTGGCAGCCGGACAGGTGCGAACCCATCTTCCTCGTCCAGGCCGAGCAGCAGCAGGCCGCCGTCGGTATTGCCGAACGCGCACAGCGTCTCGATCGCGCTCTTGGGCAGGCCACCTGCTGCCGACTTGACCTCGATCCCTGTTGGCTCTGCCCCCAGTCGCCGCAGCGACCGGACCAGTTCGCCGAGCTCCTGACCGTCCACCAGACTCCCACGGGGCACCTACAGTAAACTCAGCCAAGTTTACAGTAAATTTTACTGTAAACTTACAGTAGCTTGGTGGTAACTGGTGCTACGAGTCCAGTACGCGACTCTCCCGCTGCTGCACCCTCAATGGAGCCACCAAGCTACGGCACAGCACAGCACACCGCACCCTGCCTGTCAAGGCGATTTCTACGTAGCGACTCTCCCTCTGCTACAGAAGGTTGCCAAACGACGTGGAACGTGGTTCGCTCCGCGGATGACCCTGAGCTACGAACACCTCCACGCAGCCGTCGCGGGCAGGGCAGTCGGCGTTCGCAGCCGCCTCGAACTCGAGCCGCTCGGCGGACCTGGCGACAAGATCTTCCCGCCCACCTACGGCACGCCCGACTCAGCGACGACGCGCTATGCGGTCGAGGAACGGGCTCTGCCGAACGGTGCCAGCGGCGCCACCGTGACCAGCACTGTGCTGGACTCGGTGGCGGCTCAGGCAAACCGCTTCGAAGAGGCGCTGCTCGGCGCAGTGCGAGATGGTGCGCTCGCCACGCCGGTCACGTCGGTCGACTTCGCCGGCCGCGGACTGTTCGGGATCGACCGCATCAGCGACTACGAGGCTCCGCACCGCATCTTCGATGCCCTGCTGCGGGACAGCTTCGACGGCGAGGACCTCTTCCGCCATGGTGCGGCCGGCAAGGCGATCACGGAGGCGACCAGCCGTAACGCCGCGGCGGTGTTCCATCACAGCCCCCACACCCTCGTCTTCGGCGGATGGGACTCCACTGGCCCGAAGGGCGGCCGGGGTGCCAAGTACGAGCGGGCGCTGACCTCCGAGATCGTCGCGCACGGGGTGCAGCTCGGGGTGAAGACCGCGTCCCGGATCGACCCGGTGGGTGTGGAGCTCAGGGCCGGCCCGGTCTACGAGTCCACCGGAGATCTCGGCTGGACGTTGGACGAGCACGAGGCCGTCGTGGAGAAGGGCAAGCCCAAGCTGTATTCACGTACCGGCGACCGCCCCGGCCGTCCCTCCCAGCTGAACCACGGCAACGTCAGGCCGGACATCGATAGCAGGGCCGGCGGGATCACGGCGGAACGGATCGTCGGAACGACCGTGCTGTCGTTCATCCAGCTCCGCCGGCTCCGATTCCCGGTGAGCCCGGCCGGCGAGCCGCTGGCCGACGAGCGGCGTAAGGCAGCCGAGGAAGCGGCGCACACCGCGCTCGCCGCTCTCGGCCTCGCTGCCACCGTGCTGGCCTACGAGCAGGGATTCGATCTGCGCAGCCGGTGCGTGCTGGTGCCGCAGGGTCCGTTGACGCTCGAAGTCGTCGGGCGCTCCGGGCCCACGGAGCTCGTCGAATTGGACCGAGCTGCGGTGCTCGCGCTCGTGGCGGAGGCGGCGGAGCGCGCTGGCGAGTACGGGCTGGGATGGCGGGCCGGTGAGCTGCTGTTGCGTCCCAGCGATCGACTCGTCGAGCTGATCCGCCGCAGCCAGCAGATCGCCGTAGCAGGCCAGGACGAGGACTGATGCTGGCCGTCGCGGTCGACCTGCTCACTGGACGTTACGGCGCGACCGAGTACAACGACCGCGGTCGCGCCGAGTGGCCCCCGCACCCGGCTCGGCTGTTCACTGCCCTTGTCGCAGCCTGGGCCGACAGCGATCACCCCGCCCCGGAGGAGCGGGCCGCGCTGATCTGGCTGGAGGCACAGGGAGCGCCACAGCTCGGGTGTAGTGACCATGAGGACGTATCCCGCCGCGGCGTCGTCACGGTCTACGTGCCGGGCAACGACCCGACAGCACTGAGGTCCTCTGTGGACGCGAGGTACGCGGGCTGGGAGACCACGGCCGCCGCGGTCCGGAAAGCGCAGGACGCGGGCGACGCCAGGACGCTCCGTCGAGCGCAGAACGCGGCCGACAAGGCGGCTGCTGCCTGCCGTGAGGCCGTCCGCAAGGCGACTATGCCCGCCGGAACCGAGTCAGCGAGCGTGATCAGAACGGTCCTGGAGATGCTGCCCGACAACCGCAACCGGCAGCCCCGGACCTTCCCGACTGTGACCCCGGGGAACCCGAAGGTCTGGCTGGTGTGGCCGGATGCCGAGCCGACCCCGGAGATGCGTGCGACGCTCGACGGTCTGCTGGCACGAGTGGGCCGGATCGGGCATTCCTCCACTCTCGTGAGTTGCCGGGTCACGGATCCGCCGCACGAGCCACCGGCACTGGTGCCACGAGCCGACGGCCCTGTCGTGCTGCGGGTGGCGCGCGAGGGCCTGCTCGATCGGCTGGAGCGCGAGTTCGTACGGCATCAAGGCACTCGTGAGCGCGTCCTGCCGGCCGCCATGGCCGCCTACGGAGCGCCTGACCCCCCGCGCACGGCACCGCCCTCGGGTGTGCTGTCGGGAGACTGGATCGTCCTCGAGCTACCGAGCCGAACCATCGCGGGACAACGGCAGGCGGTGCCGCGGATCACCCGTTCCCTGGAGCTCGCCCGCGCGGTTCGCGATGCTCTGCTCCTGCACGCTCCCGCGGCGAGCCACGGGATCATCAGCGGGTTGTTCGAGGACGGACAGCCACGGCCGCACCTCGCCGTGGTACCGCTCGGTGACATCGGGCATCGATGGGCGGACGGCACCGTACGCGGCGTCGCGTTGGTGCTTCCTCGGGACGAGTCGCGGGTGCCCGTCGAGCAAGCGCTCCAAGCCTGGCAGAACCACGACCTCACGGCGCGATTGGGCAGCGGGGATCGGCAGCGCCAACTGGCCCTCGGACCACCGCGCCTCGCTCCGGCGGAGGAGGGATGGTCGGACGTGCCTTTCGCGCTCCGCCGGCCCACCTGGTGCCGCCCGTCGCGCCGCTGGGTGACGGCGACTCCGGTGGCGCTCGATCGGCACGTTCGCGGGCTGCACGACCCGAGCTCGCACACGTCCGCCGACGGGAGAGCACGAGACGTCGTCGCTGCAGCGTGCGCCCATGCCGGCCTACCGGAACCGGTCGACGTGGTGATCTCCCCGGTGGGCATGACGGCAGCGGTCCCGGCGGCACCACGCGGTATGGCCAAGCACAGCCCTGGCCGGCGACCCTTCCCTCGCTTCGTCGCTGCGGGGAGCGGGCAGGCGCGGCAGTGCGTCCACGTGGCATTGACCTTCCCCGAGGTGGTACGCGGTCCGGTCCTGATCGGTGCCGGCCGGTATCTCGGATACGGACTCTTCCTTCCGATTCGCGATGAGGGGGAAGATCGGCAGTGACCGAGCAGCTCGACGTCGACGACTTCGCCGATTTCTTCCGGACCGTGCACGCTGCCGAGGGACGGCGTGGACCCGACCCGTTCCCCTGGCAACGCCGCCTGGTCCGGCACGTGACCGACACCGGGTCATGGCCGACGCTACTCGACCTGCCCACGGGCTCGGGCAAGACCGCAGCGCTGGATGCGGCGGTGTTCCTGCTGGCGCTGCTCGGCGACCAGCCACGGCGGATGGTGTTCGTGGTCGATCGCCGGATCGTGGTGCACCAGGCGGCGCAGCGCACCGAGCATCTGGCGAGGCGGCTGCACGAGGCGCGCGACGGGGTGCTCCGCGCGGTCGCCCAGCGGCTCCGCGAGTTGGCAGGACTCGAGGACGATCAGAAGGACGACCAGCCACCCCTGGAATACGCCGAACTGCGCGGCGGCATCGTCCGTGACGACGAATGGGCGCGGCGCCCCGATGTCCCCACCGTCGTCGTGTCCACTGTAGACCAGGTGGGGTCGCGCCTGCTGTTCCGGGGCTACGGGGTGAGCCGGGGAATGCGGCCGGTGCACGCAGGACTGCTCGGCAACGACGTGCTCTACCTCCTCGACGAGGTGCACCTGGCCCGGCCGTTCGCCGCCACGCTCGAGGCAATCCACCGTCATTACCGGCCGCCGGTGAGCGCCGGCCTGCCCGAACGGTGGTCGGTGGTGGAGCTCTCCGCGACACCTGCCGCCGGCCGTCAGGAGTCGGCAACGCTCCGGCTCGGAACCGACGACCGCGACCCGGGCACGGCTCCGGTGCTGGCACGGCGGCTCGCCGCGACCAAGCGGGCACGGACCCAGCTGGTGAAGGTGAGCGGTACCGATGCGGCCAAGCATCGCGCGGCGCTGGCCGTGACGGCCGCCAAGCAGGCGTGCGCCCTGCTCGAACAGCCCGGTGTGCGGACCGTCGGAGTGGTCGTGAACCGGGTCGACACCGCAAGCCGGATTCACAGCCTGCTGGCGGAAGGGCAGTGGGAGTCGGTGCTGCTGACCGGGCGGATGCGACCGCTCGACCGTGATCGCCTGCTTGCCGACTACGAGGGGCGGCTGATGACCGGTCGCCGCCGTGGCGACGACTGCCCGCCCTTGGTCCTGGTCGCGACCCAGGCGATCGAAGCCGGAGCCGACATCGATCTGGACGCTCTGGTGACCGAGTGCGCGCCGCTGGACTCCCTGGTGCAGCGATTCGGCCGTGTGGACCGCGACGGCTACCAGAGCGAGCGCGGCTACAGCGCCACCTCGGTCGTGCTCGCGACCACAGCCGACGTGATGGAGAAGGCGGACGATCCGGTGTACGGCGACCGGCTACGCCGGACGTGGACCTACCTGCAGGGCAGAGCGCTCGACTTCGGCATCGAGGCGCTCGACGTCCCACCCGGTACCAGGAGCGAGCTGAGCAGCCCGTCGGCCGTCGCGCCCCACCTCATGCCGAGCCACCTCGACCGGTGGGTACAGACCTCGGTCACTCCCGATGCGGATCCTGACCCCGCGCACTGGATGCACGGCCTGCGTACGGTCCAGCCGGAAGTCACCGTCGTATGGCGCGCCGACGTGCTGGACGGGGCGCTCGCCGAGACTGCGGCCTCGGAAGGGTCTGCTGAGGTGGCGCGCCAGCGAGTTACCGCCGTCGTCTCGGTGTGTCCCCCGGCGAGCAGTGAGGCAATGCAGCTGCCCGTGGCGGCGGTGCGCGCCTGGCTGGCGAGCCTTCACGCCGGGCAGGCCGTGCAGTCATCGCTGGCGGATACCGAAGGTGCCACCGTTGTCGCCGATGCCGAGCCGGGCGGCCGCTCCTCGTCGCCATCTATCGCACCAGCACTTCGATGGCAGGGCGACGAGAGCACGGTGATTCGTACCGCCGCCGACGTGCGTCCCGGCTCGACAATCGTCGTTCCGGCTACATACGGCGGTATCGAGGCGAGTAACTGGAACCCGACGGCCCGTGGACCGGTCAGCGACCTCGGGGTCACGGCGCAGGCAACCCAGCATGGACGTGCGGTGCTGCGCCTGTACCCGACTCTGGCGGTGGGCGAGGTGGCGGTGCCCCGTCCCTCGCCGTGGCCCGACATCGATGACCGGATGCGGGATCGCGACGTGGTGACTGCCTGGCTCGACGAAGTGGCAGCGGGGTTTCCCGTTGACGCCGAGCCGTCGTTCCGGCAGGTCGTGACGGCACTTCGAGACCGCAGGGTTCCCAGGGACGTCCTCCGGGTCGAGATTGGGTCCACGACGGAACGTGACGGGTCCGGCGAGATGTTCGTGGTCCGCTCCAGGGGCCGAGTCGCTGAGTTGCACGGCAGCCGACGGTCGCGGGGAGGCGACTCCGAGCCGGCGACCAGCTCGTTCCTCGGCGCCCCGGTCGCTCTCACCCAGCATCTGTCCGATGTGGAGCGTTGGGCCCAGCGACTCGCGCTGAACAGCGGCCTGCCTGCGGCGCTGGCCGGTGACCTGGCGCTGGCTGGGAGACTGCACGACCTCGGCAAGGTGGATCCCCGCTTCCAGCTGATCCTGCGCGGGGGCGAGGTAACCGCCGACGTGGAGCCGCTGGCCAAGTCCGTCGTCCCCGCGACGGATTTTCGTCAGCGTCGCCGCGCCGAGGAGGCCGCCGGCTACCCTCACCGTGCCCGTCACGAGCTGGCCACGATCGCGCTCATCGAACGCGATGAGCAGCTCCGTGCTCAGGCGACCAACTGGGAGCTGGTGCTGCACCTGGTGGCGAGCCACCACGGGTACGCCCGCCCGTTCGTCCCGGTGAGCATCGACCCGTCGCCTCAGTTGCTGAGCGCCAGCTGCGACGGTCGCCTGCTCGAGGCATCGAGCGACCATGGCCTGCTGAGTCTCGACTCGGGTGTCCCGCAACGGTTCTGGACGTGCATCCGCCGCTACGGCTGGTACGGCCTCGCGTGGTTGGAGGCGATCCTCAGGCTTGCCGATCACCGGGCCAGCGAGCAGCGGTCGACGGCAGGGGAGGGGCGGTGACGACCGGGCTCGAGTTGCCGGCGCTGGACGGAACCAATCCGTTGGGCTTCCTCGCCGCACTCGGGGTGCTCGACGTGCTCCACCGTTCCGGGCGGCATCCGACCATGTACTGGACCGACGACATCGTGCCGGTGCCCCGGGTGGACGCAGCTGTCGCCGATGCGGACGAGTTGATCGGACTGCTCGATGCAGACCGGGTCCGCTGGGGTGACAGTGTGGTACTGCACGGTCCAGCAGGGCAGCGGCTCGATGACGTGAAGCCCGCGCCGGCGCTGGCTCGGCAGTGGGCGAGCGAGGTCGCCGGCAGGATCGAGCACGGCAGGGCAGAAGCCGATCTGTTCTGTGCGCTGCTGTCCGAAGGTGGAGTCGACGGCAAGGGCAGCGCAAAACCGAGCCATCTGCACTTCACCGCCGGCCAGCAGAAGTTCCTCGTCATGGTCCGGGAGCTTGCCGAGCGGGTTGATGCGGAGCGGCTCGGTGAGGCGGTGTTCGGGCCGTGGCGGGAGGACAGCCCGCTACCGACGCTGTCGTGGAGTTCTCAGGGCGAAAGGATTTACGCGCTGCGCGGCTTCAACCCGTCCGATGACAAGCGCCTCGGCGTGCCGGGAGCCGACTGGCTCGCGCTTCTCGGTCTGGTCTTCTTCCCCACACGGGTGGTCACGCGGGCCAGTGGCGAGTTTGCGCTCGAGACGAGCGGATGCGATCAGGCGTGGAAGCGAAGCGCGCTGCGCTGGCCCGTCTGGCGGGTGCCACTCGGCCGGGACGTCGTCTGGTCGCTCGTCGGAGACTCGGCTCTCGTGGGACGGCAGACGCGCTCCAGGGCGGAAATGGCGAGAATGCTCGGCGCCCGCGGTGTGCTTCGAGTGATGCAGGCGCCTATCCGGCGAAATGACCAGGGCGGCTACGGAAGCTTCGGCGGCGCCACCGTACTCATCGAGGGGGCATGACGTGCCGACCACGCTGGTACTGACCTTCCCGTGGGGGCGCTACCACGCGAACCCGTGGGGGCGGCACGTCAACGAGGGCGAGGTGGAGCTGCCGCCGTCGCCGTGGCGGCTGCTCCGCGCGCTGTACGCGGTGTGGCGCACCCGAGCGCCGGAGCTGGACGGCGACGTCGTGCACGCCCTGCTGGCCCGGCTCGCCGAGCCGCCGACGTTCTACCTGCCGCGGCACGGGGTCTCGCACACCTTCGCGGTGTTCGAGCGCAGCGCCGACCTCGCGGCGGTGTGGCCCTTCGAGCTGCCACCCGAGCAGCACGCGGCGCTTCACCGGCTGGCGTCGTCGATCCCGTACCTCGGGCGGGCGGACAGCCTGTGCTCCGGGTCGGTCCCGCCGGAGTGGGTCCCGGGCTCGCACGAGGAGTGGGTGCCGGTGGACGTCGCCGACGAGGTCCCGCCCGGGGCCGAGGTGGCCACGGTACTCGCCCCCGAGCTGCCGCTGTCGCTCGACGCGCTGCTGGCCCGCCCGGTCGACGTCCGCCGTGGCGGGCTGCTGTTCCCGGCCGGCACCCGGTTCGCCGGCTACCAGCGGACCCGCCAAGCGCCGCGGCCGGGCAGGCGCCGCCGACGACCGGCGCAGCCGCCGGCCGCGGTGGGCTTCTCGGTGCTGCAGTCGGGCCTGCCGCCGGAGACCGACGCGCTGGTCTACACCGACCTGCTGCGGCAGGCCGCGCTGCACCACCTGCCGGGCCAGCGCGAGGAGCGGCAGCGCACCCTGCTGGGCGGCAGGACCGCCGACGACCAGGCGATGGCTGGTCACCAGCACGCCCACTACCTGCCCGTGCTGGCCGACCGCCGGCTCACCGGGCTGGTCGTGTGGACACCCGGCGGGTTGCCCGAGGACGAGGTGAAGGCGCTGACGAGCGTGCGACAGCTCTACAGCCCGGCGAACGAGTCGTGGCGGCTGACGGTGCGTGTCGCGGGGATGGGAACGGTCACCGACGCCGCGCCCGAGTTCGCGCGAGCGTCACGGACGTGGCGTTCCGCGACACCGTTCACGCCGTCGCGCTACCCCAAGCGCAACGCGGACTGGCCTGCCTTCCTGCATCAGGAGATCGCCCGCGAGCTCCGGCAGCGTGGCCTTCCGCCGCCGGTGCGGGTGGCCATTATGGACGGTGACTGGGTCGCGTGGCGGCGTTACCGGCCCTCGGCCCGGCTGCGCCGCGATCGCGGCCAGGGGCAGGCCAACCGGCCGTCGGCGTTCCTGCGGCTGGAGTTCGACGACCCGGTGCACGGGCCGCTCGCGCTGGGCCACCTGAGCCACTTCGGGCTCGGGCTGTTCGTCCCGGAGACGTGATGGACAGCGAAGCGACGACACGCGGCTGGGCCGGCAGGTG
>JBOHGT010000168.1:0-12653 GCA_050700385.1 Pseudonocardiaceae bacterium
AGGTATAGCTACCGAAATCACTCACGACAGGTCCAGCGCCGCGGCAACGGCGGCCGGGTCGACGGGGGTCGGCTCCGGTTCCGGGACGTCGTGCAGCGCCGTGTCGGGGTCCTTCAGGCCGTGCCCGGTGAGCGTGCACACCACCAGCGAGCCGCGCGGCAGCCGGCCGTCGGCCGCCACCGCGAGCAACCCGGCCACCGAGGCCGCCGAGGCCGGCTCCACGAACACCCCCTCCCGGCCAGCGAGCAGCCGGTACGCCTCCAGGATCGCGGCGTCGGTCACCGCATCGAACAGGCCGGCGGACTCGTCGCGGGCCCGCATCGCCCCGCCCCAGGAGGCCGGGCTGCCGATCCGGATCGCGGTCGCGATGGTCTCCGGGGCCGGAACCGGGAAACCGTGCACGAGGGGGGCCGCCCCGGCGGCCTGGAACCCGAACATCCGTGGCGTGGCGGGGATCAGGCCGTCGGCGTGGTACTCGGTGTAGCCCGACCAGTAGGCGGTGATGTTGCCGGCGTTGCCGACCGGCAGGCAGTGCACGTCCGGGGCGCGTCCCAGCACGTCGCAGACCTCGAAGGCGGCGCTCTTCTGGCCGTGCAGCCGGACCGGGTTGACCGAGTTCACCAGCGCGGTCACCGGGTAGTCGGCGGCGGTCTTGCGGGCCAGCTCCAGGCAGTCGTCGAAGTTGCCGGCCACGGCCAGGATCCGTGCCCCGTAGGCGACGGCCTGCGCGAGCTTGCCCAGCGCGATCTTGCCGCGGGGCACGAGCACCGCGCAGCCGAGCCCGGCCTTGGCGGCGTACGCGGCGGCGGAGGCCGCCGTGTTGCCGGTCGACGCGCACAGCACCGCCTGCGCACCACGGGCCAGTGCCTGGGTGACCGCCACGGTCATCCCGCGGTCCTTGAACGACCCGGTCGGGTTGGCGCCCTCCACCTTCAGCCGCACGTCGCAACCGGTGAGCTGGGAGAGGTGTTCCGCGACCAGCAACGGAGTGCCGCCCTCGGCGAGGGTGACCACGGTCTGACCGGTCGGTACACCGATCCGGTCGCCGTAGGCACCGATCACGCCGGGCCAGACCCGGTGGAGCCCCAGCGCAGTGGTCACCACACGTCACCCTCGACCCGCATCACGCTGACCACCTCCCGTACCGCCTCGAGACCGGCGATCTTGTCCACGGTCGAGCGCAGCGCAGCGTCGACCGCGGCGTGGGTGACGATCACCAGGCTCGCGCCGGGGCCACCGTCCTGCGCGGCGCGCCCGGTCTGGTGCACCACCGAGATCGAGACGCCGTGCTCGGCGAAGACCTGCGCGACCTGTGCCAGCACCCCGGGCCGGTCGGCGACGTCCAGGCTGATGTGGTAGCTGGTCGGCGTCTCCCCCATCGGGCGCACCGGCAGCTCGGCGTAGGCCGACTCGCGGGGGCCACGCCCGCCGACGACCCGGTTGCGGGCCACCGCGACGAGGTCCCCCAGCACGGCGCTCGCGGTCGGCGCGCCACCGGCACCCTGCCCGTAGAACATCAGCGAGCCGGCCGCCTCGGCCTCGATGAACACCGCGTTGTACGCGCCGCCGACCGACGCCAGCGGGTGCGAGCGCGGGATCATCGCCGGGTACACTCGCGCGGAGACCGACTCGGCCCCGTCCGGGCCGGTGACCCGCTCGCAGATCGCCAGCAGCTTCACGGTCCGGCCTAGCTCCCGGGCGGCCGCGACGTCTGCGGCCGACACCTCGGTGATCCCTTCGCGGTGCACGTCCGCGCTGGTCATGCGGGTGTGGAAGGCGAGCGAGGCGAGGATGGCGGCCTTCGACGCGGCATCGTAGCCGTCCACGTCGGCGCTGGGGTCGGCCTCGGCGTAGCCGAGCCTGCTGGCCTCCTCGAGGGTCTCGGCGTAGCCGGCGCCGGAGGAGTCCATCCCGGAGAGCACGAAGTTGGTGGTGCCGTTGACGATGCCCGTGACCCGGCTGATCCGGTCACCCGCCAGCGACTCCCGCAGCGGGCGCAGCAGCGGGATCGCGCCGGCGACCGCAGCCTCGAAGTAGAGGTCGGCCCCGGCGGAGTCGGCGGCGGCGAAGAGGTCCGCACTGTGCTCGGCGAGTAGGGCCTTGTTCGCCGTGACCACCGCGCGGCCGGAACGCAGCGTGTCGAGCAGCAGTGAGCGGGCCGGCTCGATCCCGCCGATCACTTCGACGACGACGTCGACGTCGTCACGGTTGACCAGCTCGGAGGCGTGGGTGGTGAGCAGGTCTGCCGGCAGGTCGGTGTGGCGGCGCGGGCGGCGCACCGCGATGCCGGTCAGCCGCACCGGCGCGCCGACCCGGGCGCCGAGCTCGCCGGCCTGCTCCGTGAGCAACCGTGCCACCTCGCGGCCGACGGTGCCGCAGCCCAGCAGCGCGACGCCGATCGCCCCTTCGTTCACGGCATCTCCAGGGACAGCAGGTCGGCCACGGTCTCCCGGCGCAGCAATGGCCGGTGCGCACCGTCGCGCACCGCGACCACCGCCGGTCGGGGAAGCAGGTTGTAGCGGCTGGACATCGAGTAGCAGTACGCGCCGGTGGCTGCGACGGCGAGCAGGTCGCCGGGCGCGGTGTCGTCGGGCAGCCAGCAGTCGCGCACGACCACGTCGCCGGACTCGCAGTGCTTGCCGACCACCCGGGACACCGCAGGCTCGGCGTCGGAGACCCGCGAAACCAGCCGGCAGGCATAGCTCGCGTCGTAGAGCGCGGTACGCACGTTGTCGCTCATACCGCCGTCGACCGAGACGTAGCGCCGGCTGGACGAGCCCAGGTAGACGTCCTTGGTGGTGCCGACCTCGTACAGGGTGACGGTGCCGGGTCCGGCGATCGCTCGCCCCGGCTCGACGACCAGCTCGGGCGCGGGCATACCGGCGGCGGCGCACTCGGCGTCCACGATGGACCGCAGCTGCACGGCCAGCTCGGCCGGCGGCGGCGGGTCGTCCTCGGGGGTGTAGGCGATCCCGAGCCCGCCCCCGAGGTCCAGTACGGACACCTCAGCCGCCACATCCGGGCCATGCTCGTCGCGGATCGCGGCGAGCAGCCCGACCATGCGGTGCGCGGCCGCCCCGAAACCGTCCGCGTCGAAGATCTGCGAGCCGATGTGGCTGTGCAGGCCGACCAACCGCAGGCCTGCGGACTTGAGCACCCGGCGCACTGCCTCGGCGGCATCCCCGCCTGCCAGCGAGAAACCGAACTTCTGGTCCTCGTGCGCGGTGGCGATGAACTCGTGGGTGTGGGCCTCGACGCCCACGGTGACCCGCACCAGCACCGGCTGCACAACGCCGGCATGACGTGCCACATCGTCGAGTCGGGCGATCTCGTGGAACGAGTCGAGCACCACAAGGCCGGCACCCGCGCCCACCGCGGCGGCCAGCTCGGCGGCGGACTTGTTGTTGCCGTGGAACGCGATCCGCTCGGCGGGGAAACCGGCGTGCAGCGCGACGGCCAGCTCGTTGCCGCTGCAGACGTCGAGCCCGAGGCCCTCGGCGGCGACCCAGCGGGCCACCTCGCCACACAGGAAGGCCTTGGCCGCGTAGTGCACCCGCGCCGGGCGGCCGAACGCAGCCGCGTGCTCGGCGCAGCGGGCACGGAAGTCGGCCTCGTCGAGCACGAACAGTGGGGTGCCGTAGGTCTCGGCGAGCTCGCGGACGTCGACGCCCGCCAGGGTCACCACACCGTCCCCGCCGCGCCGGGCGCCGCGTGGCCACACCGAGGGGTGCAGCTCGTGCAGCTGCGCCGCGCCGGCCGGTCGCGAGCCCGCGGTGGAGGAGGGGGCCAGCACGTCGGCGTGCCGCGGCCCCGCGGGATGCGCCCTCACATCCGCTCCGGGGCGCTCACGCCGAGCAGGGCGAGCCCGTTGCCCAGCACCTGACGGGTGGCGTCGCACAGCGCGAGCCGGGCGGCGTGGCGCGGCCCGGCCGCCTCGTCGCCGATCGGCAGCACCCGGCAGGTGTCGTAGAACCTGTGGTACGCCCCGGCCAGCCGCTCGAGGTAGCGGGCCACCCGGTGCGGCTCGCGCAGCTCGGCCGCGGCGGCGACGACCCGGCCGAACTCGCCGATCGTGCGGATCAACTCACCCTCCCGCTCGTGGTCCAGCAGCGCCAGTTCCGCTGCTGCCGTGGTGACGCCGAGGTCGGCGGCGTTGCGGCGCAGCGAGGCGAGCCTGGCGTGCGCGTACTGCACGTAGAACACCGGGTTGTCGTTGGTGCGCTTGGACCAGACCTCGAGGTCGATATCGATCGCGGAGTCCACCGAGGAGCGAACCAGCGCGTAGCGCGCGGCGTCCACCCCGACCGCGTCGACGAGGTCTTCCATCGTGACGACGGTGCCCGCCCGCTTGCTCATCCGCACCGGGACGCCGCCGCGGACCAGGTTCACCAGCTGTCCGATGAGGACCTCGACGGTGTGCGGGTCGTCGCCCAGCGCCGCCGCGGCGGCCTCGAGCCGGCCGATGTAGCCGTGGTGGTCGGCGCCGAGCATGTAGATGCACAGGTCGAAGCCCCGGGCGCGCTTGTCGGCGTAGTAGGCGATGTCGGCGGCGATGTAGGTGGGCGTGCCGTCGCTCTTGACGACCGGCCGGTCCTTGTCGTCGCCGTACTCACTCGAGCGCAGCCACCACGCCCCGTCGGCGAAGTACAGCGCGCCGGAGTCCGCTAGCCGGGCGACGGCCGCGTCCACCGCGCCGGAGTCGTGCAGCGACTGCTCGTGGAAGAAGACGTCGAAGTCGGTACCGAACTCGTGCAGCGAGCGCTTGATCGCGTCGAACATCAGCCGCACGCCGATGCGGCGGAACACCTCGTCGCGATCCCGCGCCTGCAGCGCACCTGGCTCGCGGCGCAGCACCTCGGCGGCGATGTCGGTGACGTAGTCGCCGCGGTAGCCGTCCTCCGGGATCGGCTCCCTCACTGCGGCGGCGACCAGCGAGCGGACGAACCGGTCGATCTGTCCCCCCGCGTCGTTGAAGTAGTACTCCCGGACGACGTCGGCGCCGCGCGCCGCGAGGATGCGGCCCAGCACGTCGCCCACCGCGGCCCAGCGGGTGGCGCCCAGGTGCAGCGGGCCGGTGGGGTTGGCCGAGACGAACTCCAGGTTCACCCGCTTACCGGCCAGCGAGTCCCCGGTGCCGTAGCGCTGCCCGGCGGCGAGCACCTCGCGGACGATCTCGCTCTGTGCCGCGGCGGCCAGTCGAAAGTTGAGGAAGCCGGGACCTGCCACCTCGACGGACGCCACCCCGTCGGCGCGGGACAGCTCATCGGCCAGCCAGGTCGCGAACTCCCGCGGTGGCACCCCTGCCCGCTTCGCGGTCTGCAGCGCCAGGTTGGTCGCGTAGTCACCGTGCTCGGGGTTGCGGGGACGTTCGACGGTGACGGTGGGGGGCAGCACGCCGGTGTCCAGCCCGCGGCCTGCCAGCACGTCGTGCGCGACGGAGCGGACCAGGTCGGCGAGCGCTGCGGGGGTCACCCCGTGAAGTCTAAGGAGCCGGTCGTCCCGACGGGCCCACCGGCCCATGAGGCGGTATCCCTAGACTGGCGGCCGACCAGCGCCGGGCAGCAGCGCCGCGGCGCGCAGGACCGGCGAGCGAGGATCCACGAGCCAATGCCCAGCGGCAAGAGCAGCAAGGCGGTGCGCAACGCGCGCTCCGTGGTAACCGCGACCAAGCCCAAGCCGTGGGGCACGGTAGCCGCTGTGGTGGCGGTCCTGGTGTTCACCGGCGTCATCTTCGGCTACCTTTACGTCCGCTACGACGAGGGCCGCGACCTGCGGGAAGCGCTGGCACCGTTCACCCCGAGCGCGGAGAATCAGGACCCGTCGCGCCAGATCGACGGCGTCGTCGCCGAGACCTACCAGGGGTCCCAGCACGTCACGTCGCAGCAGCGGGTGGCCTACGACAAGAGCCCGCCGTTCGGGGGACCGCACGATGCCGTCTGGGCAGCGTGCAACGGCGTCGTCTACGACGATGCGGTGCGTACCGAGAACCTGGTGCACTCGCTGGAGCACGGTGCGGTGTGGATCACCTACGATCCCGGGCGGGTCAGCGGGGAGGCGCTGGCATCGCTACAGCGCCGCGTCGAGGGCCAGGGCTACACGGTGATGTCGCCCTACCCGGGTCTGGACTCCCCGATCTCGCTGCAGTCCTGGGGCCACCAGCTCGAACTGGACTCCGCGGACGACCCGCGCATCGACCAGTTCATCCGCGCGCTGCGGCTCAACCAGTACACCTACCCCGAGGTCGGGGCGAGCTGCGACGCCGCCCCCCAGTTCGATGTCACCAACCCGCCACCGTTCGTCGCCGAGCCGCCCGGGCCCGGCGCGGTGCCGATGAGCGGTGCGGACGCGACCACCGGCACCGGCGAGATGGGCGGCGCGCAACCGCCGGCAGGGGGATGAGCGTCATGACCGAGGAGACCCGGCGGAACGACTCTTCCCGCGCGCCGGCCTGGATGCGGGTGGTGATCGCGACCGGGGTCGTGCTCGCGGTGCTGCTGGTGGGTGCGTCCGCTGGGCTGCTGGTGCAGCTTCCCGAGCGGGGTTCCACGGAGCCCGGGCCCGGCTCCGTGGACGTCGGCTTCAGCCAGGACATGAGCGTGCACCACCGCCAGGCCGTGCTGATGGCGGGGATCGCGCGGGACCGCAGCACCGATCCGGCGATCCGCACCCTCGCCTACGACATCGAGACCACCCAGCTCGAGCAGATCGGCCGGATGCAGGGCTGGCTGAGCCTGTGGGACGCTTCGGCGCTGCCCACCGGCAACCACATGACGTGGATGGCGGGCACCGGGCATTCCGGTCACGGGTCCGCCCACGGCTCCGGGGGGGTCGCCGTGATGCCGGGGATGGCGTCCGGCGAGGAGCTCGCCCGGCTGCAGCGTGTCTCGGGCCCGGAGCTCGACGTGCTGTTCCTGCAGCTCATGCTGCGCCACCACCAGGGCGGCACACCGATGCTGCGCTACGCGCAAGTGCGCGCCGAGGTGCCGCAGCTGCGCAACCTCGCCCGCCAGATGCTCACGGCGCAGACCAAGGAGAGCGATTACATGGCGCGGCTGCTCGCCGAACGGGGCGCTGCACCGCTGCCGGCCCCGGCGTGACCGCGTGCGGCGCACACCGGGTGGTGCGGTACGCTCCGTCTTGCCGCTCGCGATGAGCGGTACGCCCTCGTAGCTCAGGGGATAGAGCACCGCCCTCCGGAGGCGGGAGCGCAGGTTCGAATCCTGTCGGGGGCACCACGCTGGCTGCGACGCGCATGTGCAGGTCAGGCGCCTGTCAGCTCGCCACGATTGAACACGTGCCAGCAAATACGCAGGTAACGAACGTGCGTTGTGGGTGCCACTGGGGATTGACGCACAGATCTGTCCGCCCAGACCCGGCAAACCTCTCAGATGCGGTAACCACCCGGCCGAAGCGGGGCGTGCCACCGTTGACCGACGGGGCCGGAACGGGTGTTCTGCGCATCTCGGCGACAACGAGCTTGCGCGAACTGGGCGGTGTTCGACGTGGCTCGCTCCATCCATAGCGCACGAGTGATGCCGATCTTCACACGTGCGAGCTGTTGGGCAATCCAGATCTTCAAATGTGATCTTTGATAACTCAATAGCCAGTCCCTCATGCCTTCCTGGTGACCGCGCTTTGGCTCAGAGTGGGCAACTGGTGCGTCGAGCCGCATGGTCAGCACGAAAGGTCGGCAGTCGAATCAGGGAGTCGGAGGCGTCGTCCCCGGGTGGCCATCTGCAGCATCAGGGCAAACGCATCTCCTACCTCGACGTGGCCGGTAGCGATCGCGGTCTTTACGAGGTCAATCGTCTCGCGAGTCGTGATACCCCGACGGCGTGCGTACCGCAGAGATTCTTGGTCGTCCGAAATCCACCACGAGCCGGCGAACTCCGTCCAGTTCAAGATCACAAAGCAGGTCTGGGCCTCGCCCAGATGCTTCAACGGCTTGGCGTCGGTACCACCGAAGACAGCACGCCGGATTCCGTTGACCGCCTGGATGTCCGAGTCCGCGCTGATCTCGATCGCCTCGCCGAGCCAGCAGTCGTTGAACAGGTCGGCGAGAGTGGACACGTAGTGCGCCGACCTGGTCGCTTCGTACTCCACCGCCTCGGTCCACCTCCCGCGCCCGCACAGAACCGACTTGAGCAGGTCGAGGCGCTGCACCGCGGCAAAATTGCACAGGACCGTGTTGTCCGGGAACAGGAACTCGGTCATGAGGTATCGTGGGTTCCGCGCTCCGACTCAAGCGCGCGCCTGAGATCATCGACATCGACTCCGAGCAGGTTGGCGTAGGGCCGAAGGGTGGCCGTACCGGACTCGTAGGCGGCGTAGGTGTCTCGGACGAGGAGTCCCGGTGGACGTGCTGTGCTCGCCTCGGTGACCCGCTGCGCGAACTCTTCGCCACGGCCGACCATGCTTGCCGCCTTGGCCGTGGTGATCACCCGGTAACGTTCACAGGTGCCGGCATCGATCAGCCGAAGGTGGAGCAGACGATAGGCGAGAGCGGACGGGGTCACCATCAGCTCGCACGCCAGCTCAGCGAACGCCGCGTCGGTCAGGCCGGTCAAGCCGACAGCTTCGTGGAGCACGCCCTCGGGCATGAGGAAGGCGGACGCGAAGGCGTTGGCCCGCAGCTCGCTGGGGTCCTTCGCCTGGGCTTTGTCGAAGACGTCCCGGTCAAGGTGGACCTCATGATCATCACCCGCGAGCAGGTGGCCCAGTTCGTGCGCCAGTGTGAAGCGCTGTCGGGCCGGGATCTGCGAGGTGGCCAGCAGGATCAGCTTGACGTCGTCGGACGAGACAGCCAGGCCATCGAAGCCGGCGCCGAGTTCGACGACGGCCACGTCGGCGCCGAACACCTCTTCTGTCAAGATGAGCAGATTGCCGTCGGCGATCGAGCGACCCGCTTGGGCGACCCGTCCAAGGGCTTCCTGTGCCAGCTGGCGCCCTTGTACGACGTAGCCCCCTGTGACAAGTCCTCTCGTCCTTGGTTGCCAAGGTTGCGGGTACCCGAGGGAGGCCATGTCCGTGCGCAACGTGCTGTAGCGCTTCGCCGCGTCCAGCGCGGCGCCCGCGCTGCCGCCCGTGGTCCTGGCCGCCACCGCCAGCGGCGGTTCCTCGCCGGTGATCAGCCAGTCCACCGTAACCTGGCACAGTTCCGCGATGCGCGCGAGGTCCAGTGAGGAGAAGCGGCGGGCGCCACTGATGGACTTGGACAGCTTCGAGTCGTCGAGCCCGATCCGCAGCGCGAAGGCATGACGACTCAGGCCGGAGGCCTCGATCAGGCCCAGTACACGATCGGGAACGCTCGGCACGCGATGAGGCTAGCAATCGTCTTGCGAAAATCGCAAGACAAGAGCAGGATTGCCGATGGTCAAGTGATGGATGACAGGGGCAGGCTCAGGTGACGATCGCGACGGACCATCGGCACAGCGGGGGTGCGGCGGCAGACGACTCGATCTCGCTGCCGCCAGTACCGGAGCCAGGTCAGGTGGTCAACGTCCGCGGCTCCACCTGGGCGGTGGCCGACGTCCGTCAGCAGGGTCTGCCGCGCAGCCCCGCGGATGAGGGCACGGCGGGCCTCACGCACGTGGTGAGCCTCCAGTCCCTCGAAGAGGATCGCCTCGGCCAGGAACTTGCGATCGTCTGGGAGTTGGAGGTCGGGCACACCGTCGCGCCCGACCAGGGCTTGCCGGAGAACATCGGCGCTGACGTTTTCGATGACCCCAACACGCTGGCGGCGTTCGTGGACGCGGTGCGCTGGGGCGCTGTCACGTCCGCCGACGCCAACTCCTTCCAGGCGCCTTTCCGCAGCGGCGCCAACGTCGAGGCGTATCAGCTCGAGCCGCTTCGCCGTGCGCTGCAGTCGTCGCGCACGAACCTTCTGCTGGCCGATGATGTGGGCCTGGGCAAGACCATCGAGGCCGGTCTGGTCATCCAGGAGCTGCTGCTGCGCCACCGCGCCCGGTCGGTCGTCATCGTCTGCCCACCGAGCCTGGCGATTAAGTGGCAGGACGAGATGCGGGAGAAGTTCGGCCTGGACTTCGTCATCGTCAACAGCGATCTCATGGCACGGGTCCGCCGCAGCCACGGGCTCAACGCCAATCCATTCCGGCTCTTCCCTCGCGTCATCGTCAGCATGTCCTGGCTGCCGGCGTTGCGTGCGCAGCGCCTGCTGCGTGACGTCTTCGCGGACGTCCGGGACACCGCCACGGCACGGCGGTTCGCCTTCGACATCTTGGTCGTGGACGAAGCCCACCACGTCGCTCCCGCCAGTCCCACCACCGCCCCAGGTCGACGCGGCTACGCCGTGGACAGCCAGCGCACAACAGCCACCAAAGCGCTCGCCCAGATGTGCGAGCACCGGTTGTTCCTCAGCGCGACGCCGCACAACGGCTATTCGGAATCGTTCACCGCGTTGCTGGAGATGATCGACGGGCGGCGGTTCAGCCGCGGCGCGATCCTCGACGAGCGGGCGCTGCGGGACATCGCGGTTCGCCGGCTGAAGGCGGAACTCACCAACAAGGAGTTCAAGCCTCGCCGGCTCACGGTGCTCCCGTTCAGCCCGAGCGCCGATGAACAGCGGCAGTTCACCACGCTGGACCGCATTCTGACCGACAGCGCACGCGCGAACGGCAAACGCCGCTCGGGTGACCTCGTGGCGATGCTGTTGAAGAAGCGGTTCCTGTCCAGTCCATGGTCGTTCGCTCGCACGCTGGAGCTCTACGAGCAGGCCGCGGTCACCGGTCGGCAACTCCAGCTCAACGACGAGGATGCCTACTACGAGGAAGTACTGGGCAGCGGGCAGTCGGACGAGGAGGAAGGTGAGGCCGACCACCCGGAGTTCACCGCACTGCGCCAGAGCAAGGGCTCCGATCCGCTCGTGACGGCGACGAGCCAGGACATCGCCTCGCTCATCGAGTGGGGCCGAAGCTACGAGCACCGGCCGGACTCTCGCCTTGAGGCGCTGATCACGTTCCTTGACGCGATCTGCCGCCCGGACGGCACCACGTGGACCAACGAGCGAGTCGTGGTGTTCACCGAGTACGCCGCCACGCTGGACTGGATCGCGCGGGTCCTGGATCAACGCGGTTACCGGGATGTCCTGGCGACGATCCAGGGCTCGACACCCACCGAGGAACGGGAGAAGATCCGCGCCCAGTTCACCGAGGACCCGGCCAAGTACGACGTGCGCGTGCTCATCGCGACGGACTCCGCGGGCGAGGGTATCGATCTTCAGACCCACTGCCACCGGCTGGTGAACTTCGACATCCCGTTCAACCCGTCCCGGCTCGAGCAGCGCATCGGCCGCATCGACCGGTACGGACAACGGGAAACGCCGGAGATCCGCCACTTCGCCCCAGAATCGACATCCACGACCTACGCCGCCGACATGGACTTCATGCGCCGCATCGCGGAGAAAGTCGGCAACGTCGCCCAGGATCTCGGCTCGGTCAACCAGGTCATCGGCGCCGACGTGCAGAACCACTTCAGCCCCACAGCGACCTCGCGGAAGGCCACACCAACCGCGCCCGACGACGGCAACGCGATCATCACTCGAGCGCTGGCGGGCGGCATCGAGCTGAACCGAAGGCTCACCGAGCTGTCGCGCACCTATGACGAGCGCAAGGTGGAGATGCACCTGACGCCCGGCAACGCGCGACGCGTGGTGGACGCCGCGCTGGCGCTCACCGCGCAGCCGCCGTTGGTGGAAGTGGGCCATGCGGACACCGACGCGCAGGTGTTCGCCGTTCCGGGCCTCGGTTCAGCGTGGCAACCCGCGCTCCGCGGTTTGGACACCCGGCTGGAGCCGGGGGTCCCGCGTCCGATCACGTTCGATGATCAGGCCGCGCAGGTCACTGATCTCGTGCACGTCCACCTCGGTCACGCGCTCATGCAGCGGTCGACCCGCGTCCTGCGCAGCGCGTTGTTCAGCGTTGACGCGCCGGTGAACCGGGTCACCGCGGTCGTCGTCGACGGCCTGCCGCAATCCTGCGTCGCCGCCGTGTCCCGGCTGGTCCTGGTCGGTCGTGGTGGCCTGCGCCTGCACGAAGAGGTCTTCCTCACCGGCATCCGGGTGCGTGGCCAGGCGATGGCGGAGGCCAAGGTCGAGCAGGTCCTCGACGACACCCTCGACGCGGAGAACCTGGTCCTCGCCGAGGTGGCGGCGCGGACCGCCCTGGCGCAGGAGTGGAACGCCGAAGGCTCCCGGTTGCGCACCCGGCTGCTGACGGCGATGGCCCGCAAAGCCGAGTCCCGCCAGGAGAAAGTCACCGAAGCGCTCGAAACCCGCAGGGACACCGATATCACCAGGGCGTGTGAGATCTTCGGCGCCTTCCGGGTCAATCTGCGCGAGTCACGCGATCGGCTCGCGCGCGAGATCTCCGACCAGGAGCAAGCGCTGTTCACCGACGACCAGCACGCGCAGCGGCGCCGTGACCTGAGGGCTATGGAGGACCGGCTGGCGGGCCTGGATGACGAGGAGCAACGCGAGATCACCGCGATCGGTGAGCGCTACCGCGATATCAAGCCGCACGTTTCCGCCGCCGCCGTGGTCTTCGCGCTGACCCCGGCCGACGCCGAGGCCGGGATGGTGCAGCCGTGAGCCGCACGTTCGCCCCGTCGTCCAACGACTTGCACCGCGCGTGGCTGGA
>JBOHGT010000169.1:0-1686 GCA_050700385.1 Pseudonocardiaceae bacterium
CGGTAGCCCTGGCTACCGAAATCATTCACGACCCGGCGGGTCAGTCGAGCCTTGTGGGCCACCCACCACGCAGCGCCGAGCTCCGGAGGCATGGGAGCAGGCTGCTTTGGTCCGAAAGGATGAAGTATCGCCTGTTACCCACCCCGCACACCCACAACCCTGCGTAGCAGTCCATGATGGCCCGGCACTGCCGGACGCCTTTGGGAGGTGCACCACCGTGGCCATGGCACAAGTCATGTCGGGCATGCCGGACGTATGGCGGCGTGTCCTCGACGAGCACGTGCCCGACGAGCGCGGGCGCTGCCAGGCGTGCCGCAACGAGCAGGGTGTTTCCGCCATATGGCCATGTGTGACGCGCGGGATCGCCGAGCAGGCCAAGCGCATCCACGATGGCGAGTTGCCGGCGGCACCTCCGCCGCCGCAGCGCGGCGGACGGCACGCTGCGCCATGACGCGGGAGTGATCGCGGCCGCGACGGGTTCGCCGTCGGCGTGCTCGACCTCGACAAGACGGCCTGTCAGGACACCGTCTCGGCGCAACGCCACTCACGAGGGCCACCTCACGAGGTCAGTGCGACCAGGTCGTAGGTGCGGATCCGGCCCGGTGAGACGGCCGCGCAGGTGAGCGGGCGGCCGGAGTCGCGTATCCGTTCGCGGACCCGGACCGCGAGTTCGCCGTCGGCGCCCGCCAGCCGCACCAGCCACTCCCCAGCAGCCGTGGACTCAATCTTCTGCGGCGCGAACGCGTCGACACCGCACTCCCCGGTGGCGCGCCGGGCATGGTGCTGCGCGGCCTGCACCGCAGCGGGCAGCGAGGACCGTCCCCGGAGCCAGCGTGGGTCGAGCAGGCCCTCGTCGTGCCGGCGGGCCACGTCCACGGCGGAGCCGGGCGGCAAGTGGCCGTAGTAGAGGCCGTGCGGCAGCACCACCAGATTCGCCGCGAACCGGTCCCCGCCGACGTGAGTGCACTCCCACGTGCGTTCGGGGTACTCCGCGGCGAGCGCGGCGGCCACCGGCCTGCCCCGCACCGCGCAGCAGGTGTCGTGCCGGCCGTGGGTGCAGACCAGGTACAGCGGTGGGTCGACGGGCTCGCCCGCGGACGGGTCGTCGATGACGTCGACCAGCTCCCGCTCGTCCACATAGGAACCCGACCGGACCGACTCGTGCCCGGGTCGGGAGTCGACCACGAACCAGCGCCGGTGCGACCCGGCGCGGTGGGCGCTTGCGCGCCTGCGGATCAGCGCGACCCGGCCTGCGACGAGATCGGCCCAGCTCCCCAGCGCCGTGGCGACGTCGCGGTCCAGCCCCGACCCGGACAGCGCCCGGCGCCCCCACGGCCCGGGATGCTCGACGAGCACCCAGCGGGCGGCCGGCGGTGCGCTGGCCTCCAGCGGGTCGGCGGCCGACTCGGCGAGCTCGGCGCAGCGGCTCACACGCGCTCCCCACCAGCCACGAGGACGCCCTCCCGCAGCAGCCGGCGGACCAGCACCAGCGCGTCGGCCTCGTCGAGACCGGGCAGGGCGCCGACCGTGACGGTGCGGCCGTCGAGCAGCACCGCGAGGGCGTCCGCGGTCGCGGGCGGCAGCGTGATCGTCCGGTCCGGCAGCTCGAGGGTCAGCTGCCCGTGGCCCGCGTGCAGCCGGTGGCGCAGCCCGGCGCGGCGGCGGACCTCGTCGCCCGCGCTCAGC
>JBOHGT010000170.1:0-6238 GCA_050700385.1 Pseudonocardiaceae bacterium
GGGCCACCGCCGTCTGTACGAAGGACCTGACATGACCCGACGCTCCCCGGCTCGATCGACGACTTCGACCCGGCCTCCGGCGCGTTCCGGCGCCACGTGCTCGGCGAGGAACAGGTCTCGCTGGGCGCTGTTGGGCGGTCTCATTGCAACGGTCGCGGTATTCGCTCTGATCCTCGCCCTCAGCGGACCCGGCGACGACGGTGCTACCGCGGGCAGTGGCCCCGTTGAGTTCGAGCACGTGCACGGGCTCGGTGTCGACCCCGGCAACGGCGATCTCTATGCCGGCAGCCACTACGGGCTCATCCGGATTCCCGAACAGGGCGAGCCCACTCGCGTCGGGGGTTTGGTGCAGGACTTCATGGGCTTCACCGTGGTCGGCACCGACCGCTTCCTGGCCAGCGGCCACCCTGGCCAGGACCAGGACGGCCCCGCCAACCTCGGCTTGATTGAGAGCACGGACGGTGGGCTGAGCTGGCACACGGTGTCGCTGGCGGGGGAGGCCGACTTCCACTCCCTCGAGGCCAAGCACGGTATGATCTACGGCTCCAGCGGTGGCCGGGTCATGGTCTCTCAGGACGGCCGGGCCTGGCTGACTGGTGCCAGCCTCTCGCTGGCCGATCTCGCCGTCAGCCCCGACGATCCGAACACCGTGCTCGCCACCACCGAGCAGGGCCTGGCGCGCAGCACCGACGGCGGGCGGACCTTCCAGCTCTTCGGAGACGCTCCGCTGCTGCAACTGGTCACGTGGCCCGACGACGGGCGCCTCGTGGGTATCGCCCCCGACGGGGCCGTGCATGCGAGCACCGACGGTGGTACGACGTGGGAGCAGCGCGGATCTGCCGGGGGTGCACCCGAGGCGTTCACCACGGACGGCGAGGCCGTGCACGTCGCCGTCGGTGGCGGCATCGTCACCAGCACGGACGGCGGGCGGTCGTTCCGCACCCGGTACGCGGGAAGCTGATCGCCGTCGTCCACGGTGGCTCCACCGCTACCGGGCCCTCGCGCAGCGGTGCGCCAAAGCGACGACGGCGGCGAGGCCGAGGAGGGACAGTGGCATCAACACCGCGACGATGGCCAGCGACAGCCCGATGTGCTGCAGCATGACGGCGCGGGCACGGCGGGCGTGGTCGAGGGCCTGCGGAAGGTGGCGCAGGCCTCGCCCATCAGGGCCACATCGGCGGTTTCGATGGCGACGTCGGTGCCCATGGCGCCCATGGCGATGCCGAGGTCGGCGGTGGCCAGCGCGGGCGCGTCGTTGACCCCGTCGCCGACTATCGCGGTTACCCGTTCGCTGCGCAGGTCCGCCACCAGGCGAGCCTTGTCCTCCGGGCGCAGCTCGGCGTGCACGTCGCTGATGCCCGCTTCGGCGGCCAGGGCGGTCGCGGTGGCGTGGTTGTCGCCGGTCAGCATCGCCACCCGGTATCCGGAGCCGCGCAGCCGGTCGACGACTTCGGCGGCCTCGGGACGCAGCTCGTCGCGTACGGCGACGGCACCGAGGATCCGCCCGTCGTCCTCGACGAGCACCGCAGCCAGATGCGCACCGATCCTGCACCTGCACTGGGCCTGGTGGCGACGCCGCCATCAAGCCCGCGCCCGCTGGTTCGACCCTCGGCGACGTCGGACCTGTGCAGCCGCCGTGCCGTGGCCTCGGGCTGGAACCCCGAAGCAAGAGCCTCAGAGCAGATCGACCTCGAGGGTGGGGTCGACGCGATGTAGCCGGCCGGGGTCGGCGGTCAGCGCGGGCCAACCTCGCAGCCGGGCGATGTGCACGACATGCCCAGCCAGCGCATCGAACACCTCGGCTTCACCGAGCAGCCGGTCCACCTGACCGGCGGCCACGGCGTCGAGCTCTCCGAGTACCACCGATGGGTGTCCGAGGAAGTCGGCGAGCAGCGGACCGGAGTCAGGACGTATGGCGCGCACCTCGGTCAGCGCCAGCGTCGGCAAGTACAGCGCGAGACCGACCAGCCGGGCCGTGTCGAAACCACGCCAGGGCGGCGGGTCGCCGCCGGGCCAGCGCGGCGAGGGCGGAGCTGTCGAGGACCTTCCCGCCGATCACGCCGCGGGATCAGTGGCGACCGGGTGGCGCCGACGGATCTCGTCGTCGCCAGGCCACGGCGCGCCGCATCCGGCGTAGGCGCGGCGGTAGTCCTCCAGGGTCGGGGCGCCGACGCGCGCTACCATGCGCGCCATGATGGCGCGGCCACGCTCGTCGTCGGTGGCGTCGGGACCAGGCAGCGGCGGCAGCCCCTCATCGACCCGATGCTGCGTCATGGGGTCACGGTAGCCCACCTCGGGCGATGGCAAGAAGTCCGGTCATGGTCGGGGACTGCGGTCAGCGCGCTGCCCCGCGCAAGGGACTCGGGGCGAGAGTCGTGCCGAGGCAGCTCGGGGACGTGCGCTACTTCGGCACGGGACGATGCGGTCAGGCGTCGAGGGCGTTGTCCTTGACTGCGGTGATGAGAGAGGCCCACTGGGTCGAGGGCACGGCCAGCACCGGGCTGGTGGTGCCGAGCTTGGAGTCACGCACCCCGACGTGACCCGGCAGCGAGTAGTTGACCTCGACGCAGTCGTTCGCCCCCCCGTTGGTGTAGCTGGATGTGAACCAGGCCCCGTCCTGGAACGATGCGGTTAACATGGGGCTGGCCCTTCGTAGTCTGGTCTCGCGGCGAACTGGCCAGCCAGTTCGCCGATGAGGTTACGCGACTCCACCGGCCCGAGCGCGATGGCGTGCAGCCGCCGCTGCAGCTCGACGTAGCGGTGTACCGTTTCCGGCTTGTCCAGGCAGAGCCCGTCGTCGTACATGTCGATGTAGACGACGTCGGTGGCCAAGTGGTGGTCGAAGCGCAGCACGATGAAGTCGTAGCTGAGCGGTTCGTAGGACAGCGCGTCGAACGGGATGACCTGGATGTCCACATTGGGCCGCAGCGCCAGCTCGGCCAGGTGGCGCAACTGCTCATACATCACCTTCGGCCCACCGATCTCCCGGCGCAGCACCGACTCGCTGAGCACGAAGGTGAACTGCGCCGCGTTCTCCTGGGTCAGCAACGCGTGCCGGTCCCGGCGCACCCGCACGGTGTCCTCCATGGTCTTGTGGTCCGGGTGGCTGCCCTGGCTGAGGAACATGGCCCGGGTGTAGTTCTCGGTCTGCAGGTTGCCGGGCACGATCTCCGAGCCGACCTGAATCATCTGCGAGGCGCCCTGTTCCAGGTCCCGGAACGCGCGGAACCACTTCGGCCCCAGGTACATTGTGGTCTCCGCCATAGCGCGGGTGCGCCGGCGCCGCGAGCCCTTGGCCAGCTCCCGGCACCACGCCTTGTCCTTCTCCGACGCCTTGTACAGCCGCAGCAGCTCGTCGAGGTCGGTCTTGGAGATGCCGACCTGGCCGGTCTCCACCCGACTGATCTTGTTGGGTGCCTTGCCGAGGCTCTCGGCGGCCTGCTCCTGGGTCAGCCCGGCGACCTCGCGGAGCGTGCGTAGCTCATTGCCGAGCTGGCGCTTCTGGATGCCGATCGCCGTGGGCGGGCTGGTCATCTGTGGTCCTTTCAATCGGTCACGGAAAGTTACACGGCACCTTCAATCGATACAAGTACTTACGTTGTGCACTTCCATATTATATCATCGGCAGCACGTTGGGTCACGATGAGTCCGCTGGATACAAGATGGACATCCATCCTAACCGTTCAGTTCCATCCAGGTGTGAGTGTTGACCATCAGATGAGCGGCATGCCTGAGGTGGGTATCCCGAGCGGGTCGCGCGCGACAGTGACCGGGCCCGTGCAGGGCCGTCCCGCCGGACGTCGCCGTCTTCCGCCTCGTTCCCATGATCAGCGGATGGCGAGGTACTTCGACGTGCATCCAGTCGATCCGCAGCGCCCTTGCCCCCTCCAGGCTCCTCAGTTCCTCGCCTGTCGGGGATGTCGCCGCGGCGGTGTTGGTGCTGCTGCTGCGCCCGGGCCACGATCTGCCGTGGGCTCAGCCCCGTTGGCCAGCGCCAGCGCACCGGCCGCGACCACCGACCCATCGAGCTGACGCCGTCGTCGGCCAGCCTTCGTATGACGTGATCTACGGTGTGCGGACGAGTGAAAGGCTCAGGTTGACCACGCCGATCACACGACCGACCGTAGGGGAGTCACGATGACGGAGGGAAGAAGGCTCGAGGTCGGTGCGTATGACGTCAGCGGTCCGGCGTTGCGAGGATCTTGAAGAGCATGTTGTTGACGTCGGTGAGGGCCTGGACGTCGATTTGTCGTCGGCGTTCACCCAGCCGCGCCTTCCGCAGACTGGTGACCAAGCCCGGTGCTGCCCAGCCGTCGCCGAGGTCCACGCCGAATCCGGTGTCGGGCTCGTTGCCGAACACCGGCACCACGACGACGGTCGGTTCAGTCGCGATCTCGTTGTATACGGTCGAGGAGATCATGAGCACGCTGACACCGGTGTCGGTGGTCCAGATCTCGCCCCGGCGCGGGGAGTTGGTCAACGCTCCGCCAGTTCGTCGAGGTTGCGATCGGCCCAGGCTTCAGCAAACGCAACGGCCTCGGGGTGCGTCGCCATCCACCGGTCGTGGGCCGCGCAGCGCCGCCGCACGTCCTCGACGTCGAGAAGGCCCTCGATCCAGGAGTTCATGGACTGCTGGTCGGCGTCGGCATAGCGCTTGACCGCCTCGTACCCGTCATCGGACAGCCGCAACGTAATCGTCCGTGCCATCGCCCAATGCTAGCAGATATTGCTGTCCAAGAAGTCCTCCGCCGAAGGGGACGTCGGCGGTGGCGCGGGCCATCCGCAGGGCTTGGATGTAGTGGCGTTGCGCGGCGGCGTGGTGTCCGGTATCGAAGGCGGTCCAGCCGGCCAGGCGGGAGAGCTGGGCGGTGGCGGAGAACAGTTGGCGGCCGGTCTGGTCGGTGTAGCGGCCGTGCAGCAGCGGCGCGGCTTGGTCGCGCAGGCAGTCCAGGATCGCATTGGAGCGCCAGTTCCCGCCGCCGTAGCGGGAGTCCCATCGCCGGGCGTCCTCGGCGGCGGACAGCAGGTCTGCGACGTCGGCCGTTCCGACCCGGCGGACCGCACCGGCGTGGGCGGCCTGCGGGTCGGCGGGGGCGGTCAGCCAGCGCCGGATCGGGGTAGCCCACGTGGTCATCGCCAGACCGGTCGTGGCCAATAAGTCTCGACGGTCCACCAGGCTCCAGTAGCGGGTTGCGGCGTGGATCGCCGTGGGCAGCTCGCGGGGGAACTCCAACCCCACCGTGTCCAGGTCGATGTCCTCGGCCTGCATCCCGATCTCGGCCAGGGTCACTGGCCTGCCGAGACGTTCCGCGAGTGCTTGGGCGATCAGGGGTCTGATCACGCGTTCGGGCATGATGCCACGCCGGGTCACGCCGGACCGGCCAGCCCCATCCACCAACCACCCACCGTAGGCCCTTGCGCGCCGCCTGTGAACTGGTGGCGCGATTCGTGAGCCCCCGGCATGAGCCTGCCCTATGTCCGGAATGACGGCTTTCCTGTTCCTGGGTGCTGATCACTCACTACCCGCGATCAGCACCCAGACGGGAGGCATGACATGGACAAGGCCGAAGGAGTCGCCCCTGGAAACGGTCTGGCAAACCCCCGCACCGGCGGGATCATTGACAGGCGCCTGCCCCGAAAGCGTTGTCGTCATTTACGTTTCCGGGGCGAATCAGTAGGGATCAATCCGGAAGTGAGGACCCCGATCATGCCCACAACCGCAACCCTCGACACCGTCGAGGACGCGTTCACTCTCGACGTGCAGATCATCACAGATGTGCTCCCTGGCCACCCGCTCGCCGCGTGTGGCACCGACGACGGCTGTGACCCCAGTTGCGCCTCCGCGTGTGTCACCGGCGGCGTGTGAGATCCGCTGTTCGGCTGTAAAGCAGGGGCCGGGGAGGGAAACTCCGGCCCCTGCTTTCCCCACCCGCTCTCGACGGACTGGAGGAATGGATGCGTGCTCGCGACAGGAAGCCGCTCTACCGACACATCGACGTTGCGTTGCTTCGGGCCGCAGCCGCGCCGCTGACCCACGCCCCGACCAGTGGCCCGACCTGACCGACACCAAAGCGTGTCGGGCCTGGCTGGACCAGATGTGGTCCCGCCCCGATCTCGCCGACGCCGTACGCCAAGCCAGCCCTTCCCTCGGCGACAGTCTTGACGCCATCCGCGCCGGTCATACCGTGGGCGACAAGCAGATCCGCAGTGCCACCCTGTCGACCGCGCGCTACCTGCT
>JBOHGT010000171.1:0-3675 GCA_050700385.1 Pseudonocardiaceae bacterium
TCATCGACGTGTCCCTCGCGCCCGTCGAAAAGTGCCTGCCTCGATAGCACGGTTGACATCAAAGAGCGGTTGTCCGCTTCCTTGCCGAGCTTGAGTGCACGGGCGAACAGTGCCCGGCCAGCCCTGACGTTACCCGTATCCGCCCGTGACCGGCCCGCGACCAGGTAGGCATCGGCTGTCGCTGTCAGAAGGTGACCGCGCACGGTGTCTTTCATGCTCGCCTTGCGCAACCGGTAGATATCGGGAAGCTCCCTGGCCATAAGATCGGCGCTACTACCGGCGCCGTGACGGGCGTCCTGCCAGCGGGCGAACGCGGTCAGGTCACGGACGTGTTTGACGTCGGCCATTCCGACGTGGGACCGTATCTCAGGGTGGGTGAATGGGATGACAAACTCGGTCTCCCGGCCGAGGACGGCCGATCCGAACACTATCGCTGCGCCGTTGGCTACGAACTGTCGCCGTTCCATCGCGTCATCCTCCATCCCCCCATCACCGCTTGTTTCCGCCTCGCCCGCCTCAAGCTCAGGAGGCTTCCCGTCGCTGTCGGGATTGTTCGTGAACGCGATACCCATGTAACCGCGGGGAATGCTCAATCTCACCGAGTAGCGCTCCAAGAGGGGATACGCCCACACCTGACGGCCGTGAATGATCTCGTGGATCTGCGACTGGGAGCAGTCGAGCAGTCGTGCTAGCTGCCGCTGGGTGAGTATCCGTCCGGGTCCCTCCGTCAGGAAGCCGAAGACCTTCCCGAAATCGTGCCGGGCCACCCATGCCCGAAGGTGGGGAAGTTCCCACAACTCGGGATCGAGCTCATCATGTCCCATGACGCTTCCATACCTCCCGTCGCTACCCCCATCATGCCAGCGTGAATAGCGTAGCCCCGCGTCATGCCGGTCACCCGGCGGGCCGGTGGCTCACCCACCGGACAACCGCCCTACCCGGGGGTGACCGGGCAGCGGTCCGAAGGGCGGGGACGGCCGGGGACAGCGCAGGGACAGCCCGGCAAGCCGCTGACCTGCGAGAGCGACCGGCGGGACAGGGGGGACAGGTCCCCGGGGGGACTGCGGTCCCCCGGGCCGCCGGTAGGCGTTCGCCCCCCGGCCCGGCTGGCGTGACCCACCGACCACGCCACATCAGCCCGTGGCTGCACCCGCGCGGCCGAAGGTCGGCACACGCGTCCCGAAGGTCTGTACGCCGGTGGTGGGATGCCCAAGCACGTTGCCACGACGACGCTGAGCGAGCTGGGCTGGAACGCCACCCCACTGGCCGGCGACGTGCTGGCCGCCGTCACAGAGTTGAAGAAGGGCGACGGCGGGCCCATCCTTGTCGCCGGCAGCAGCACGCTCGTGCACACGCTGTTCGCCCACGGCCTCGTCGACGAGCTGCGGCTGATGGTGTTCCCGGTCGCGATCGGCGGCGGGCTGCGAGTATTCCCCGAGGACCGCGGCAAGGTCGCGCTGGAGCTCACCGAGCTGGTGCGCTACGACAGCGGAGTCCTGCTGCAGGTCGACCGGTCGGTGTCTTCGGAGCGGTGACATCGAGGTCGTCGCAGCCCTCCACCGGGATCGGCGCAGCGATGATCGCTTGTAGGGCGTCGCGGGTGAGCTCGGCCAGGGAGGCGTCGATGCGGTCGCGTTCGCGGATGAGCACGGGCAGCAGGTCGGGGCAGGCCGGGACGACGCGGTCGCCGTCGTCGAACATGCAGGTCAGTACCTCGGTGATGGTCTCGGTCCCTAGCCCACCGGCCAGCAGCGTGCGGATTCGCCGCACGATGCCGACGTCGGCGTCGCCGTACTCGCGGTAGCCGCTTGGGCTGCGGGTCGGGGCCATCAGCCCGCGTTCCTCGCACGCCATCGTCGATCTGGCCGGTGACGCCCTCGGCGGGCGAACCCTGGTCAATCTCACAGCCGACTCTCCGGACCGCGCGCGCACCACCGCGGCCTGGGCGGTCGAGCATGGGGTCGACTACGTCGACGGATCGATCATGACCCCGACCACGACGATCGGTGGTCCGTCGGCGTCGGTGCTCTACAGCGGCTCCGAGGAGGCCTTCGTCGCGCACCGGGCGACCCTGGAGGCCTTCGGCGGCGCAACGACCTACCTGGGTGCGGACCCCGGACGCGCGGCGGCCTACGACATCGCCCTACTTGATGTGTTCTGGACCGCGATGATCGGCTACGTCCACGCGATGGCCCTGGCCGACACCGAAGACATCACGGCGAGCGATCTCGCCCCCCACGTACAGGGCATCGTCGCGTTGCTCCCCGACCGGGCGGTCGCCGCCGGCTTCGGTGACGACGGCTTCTCCCGGCTCGCCGCCCGTCCTCAACACCTCGCCCGCGGCCCTGCGCGCCAGCGTCCCGTGAGGCGAACCCCTTCCAAGAGATCCTACTACATCCAGCGCATCTGTTGTCGTAAAGTGTCCACATGTCTACTACAGGCCACGGGCGAGAACTGACCGTGCGGGAAGCGGCGCGGCGCGCTCACCGCGCGGAAGAGACGATCCGCCGGTGGATCTGGACGGGCAAGCTGCCTGCCCGCAAGCGCGGCAATGCCTACCAGGTGCGGGAGCGCGACCTGGATGCGCTCGCCGCCGGTGTGCCGGCACCCCGCACGCCAGCCGAGCCCGAGCTCAGCCTTGGCGAGTGGGTGGCCGAGGTCAAGGCGTGGCGCGCCGGCAACGATGTGTCACCCCACGGCGGCGCCGGGCAGCTCGTCATCGAGGACCGAGCGAAACGGTCGGGTCTTGGCGATCGTTGACGCGTCTGTCGTCGTCGAGTTCGTCGCACCCGACGCGGACGATACCGAGGCATCCCACCTGCTCTTCGACCGTTGGGTGCAGACCGACGAGGAGCTACATGCCCCGGCGATGCTCCGGCTGGAGGCGATGAACGCGCTGCTGACCGGCGTACGCCAGCAGCGGTGGGACGGCCAGGCAGCCGATGCGGCATCCAGTTTGGTTGCCTCGCTACCAGTTACGCTGCACGACGACGAACAGGACCGGCATCGGGCATGGGAGCTGGCCCGCCGCTACGACAACTACCCGATCTACGACATGCGGTACGTGGCACTGGCCGAACGGCTCGGCGAACCGCTGGTCACGGTCGACGACAAGCTGCACCGCCGTCTCGCCCACCTCGGCCTGGTAGTTCGACCCGACGAGGCACTCGAAGCACGATGAGCCCGACGCCGTCGGGCCGGATCCACCGCCTGGCTGTGCAAGAGCACCTGATCCTCTCCTTTGCGGGTGGTGCGACACGCCTCGCCAGGGGTTCCTACCCCGGCACATAGTCACCGCGCGTTAGTCTTCTGCTACTCGTGGAGAGGGGTGCGCCATGGCTGAGGTGTCCGAGCTGTTGTCGACCAGGGCAGGACGGGTTGCGCTGCTCGACCGGGACATACCGCGGGTGTACCGGCTGCTCGTCGACGCGGGGATCAGCCAGCACCAGATCGCGCGCTGGACCAGGCAGCGGCAGTCCGAGGTCCACGACATCCTCAAGGGTCGCCAGGTGCGCAACGTCGACGTGCTGGAGCGGATCTGTGACGGACTCGGCGTCCCCCGCGGGTGGATGCGGCTGGCCTACGCTGAAGACGTAGCGTCGAACACGGCCCCAGACGACGTGGGGCAGACCCCGCAGGAGGTGGCCGACGCCATGAAACGGCGCACCGTGGTGG
>JBOHGT010000172.1:0-5588 GCA_050700385.1 Pseudonocardiaceae bacterium
AGCAGGTCACCGACGGCACGGTGACCGCCCGGTGCGGCCGTTCGTTTCGCCCGCTGGCCGGATTGAACGGCTCACCACCCGATCGCCTCCAGGTGTGCCCGACATGCGCACAGTCGCAGCGAGGTAAACCCGCCCAGTGAAACGACAGGGAGAGCACGACACCAGCACCTACGGTCCGGCCACGCCAAGGAACACCACGATGGCGCGGCTCAGTGCGACCATGTCCGATCGCACCATGTCGTGCACCTGTGGGCGATACGCTCTGGCCACATGGCGCCTCGTTGCGGTGAGGATACGTGCGGTAACTAGCTGGCGGGGAGGTGCGGTTGGCCAGGGTATTCGTCAGCCATGCCAGCGAGGACCTCGCACTGGCCCGCGAGGTACACCGGTGGTTGATCGACGCTAGCCATAAGGTGTTCTTGGACCAGGACCTGCGCGACGGCATCACGGTCGGGGAGCAGTGGCGCCACCGGTTGCATGAGCGGCTGCGCTGGGCCGACGCGGTGGTCTGCGTGGTCACCTCGGCCTATCTGGCGTCCACCTGGTGCACGGCGGAGGTTGCGGCCGCGCAGTCCCGGGGCAGCCGGCTGCTGCCGCTGCTGGCCGAGCCGGAGGTGGCCCATCCGCTGCTGACCGAGGTCCAGCACACCGCTCTGACCCGGGACCGGACAACCGCCCGGGCCGAGCTGGCCGAGGCGTTGCGGTGGGTCGACGCAGCGTGGCCGGACGATCGTTCTCCGTTTCCGGGGTTGCGGCCGTTCGAGGTCGACCAGCATCGGGTGTTCTTCGGGCGCACCGAGGAGACCAAAGAGCTCGCCGAGCTGCTGCGCTCTCCGGCCGAGCACGCCAAGGCCGCGGCGTTGCTCGTGGTGGGCCCGTCGGGGTGCGGTAAGTCTTCGCTGGTCCGCGCGGGGCTGCTGCCGGTCATGGCCGGCGAACCGGGCTGGTGGACCCTGCCACCGATCGTCCCGGGTGCCGATCCGGTGGCAGCGCTGGCCCGGGAACTGGCGGCCGCCGCCCGGCGGATCGGCCTGGACTGGACGGTGCAGCAGGTCCGCAACCGGCTCGCCGACGGCGGGCTCACCGGGCCGGCCGAGGAACTGTTGCTAGCCGATCCCAGCGGCCCGCAGCGGCACCTGCTGATCGTCGTGGATCAGTTCGAGGAGCTGCTCACCCAGACCACCCCCGCCGATCGCGCCAGGTTCGCCGAGCTGCTGCGCCCGGCCATGACCGGCCCAGTGCGGGTCGTGGCCACCCTGCGCCCGGAGTTCCTCGACGCACTGCTGCTCGACCCCGGCCTGGCCGCACTGCCCACGCGCACCTACACCCTGCGGCCACTGAGCCGCGAGGCGCTGCGCCTGGTGATCGACGGACCGGCCCGGCTGGCCGGCCTCGACGTGGACGAGCACCTGGTGGCCCGGCTGGTCGACGACACCGACACCGGGGAAGCGCTGCCCCTGCTGGCCTTCACCCTGGCCCAGCTCACCGATGGGATCCGACGCGGCGGCCGGCTGTCGACCGGACGCTACGAGCAGATCGGCGGCGTGCAGGGGGCGCTGACCCGCCAGGCCGACGACGCCTTGGCCGAAGCGATCGGTACCGGAGATCGCAACCGCGAGGACGTGATCGCCGGGCTGCTGCGGCTGGTCACCGTCGACGAGCAAGGTCGTCCCACCCGCTGGCGGGTCAACCGCGCCGACCTGCCAACGCAGGTGGTCACCGAACTGGACGCCTTCGTCGCACGACGACTGCTCACCACCGACACTGACAACGGCACTGTGGTGATCGGGGTCGCCCACGAGGCATTCCTGTCCGCCTGGCCCCCACTCGCCGAGGCAATCAAGGCCAACGCGACGGCGCTACAAGCTCGCCGAGCGGTCGAGCACGCCGCCACCAAATGGCACGACAACGGCCGCCCACCCGCCCGGCTCTGGGGCGGTGGCCAACTTGCCGCCGCCGTCGCCGATACCGGCGCTCGAGTCTGTGCGGGCGGCGCGTCACCACAAGGACGACGCGGCCGGTTATACCGGCTGCCCCGACGACCCCGTGTGCTGGTCACCGATCGGGTCGCCCACAGCCCGAAGGCCCGCGACTTCCTGCATGCCAGCATCCGCCGCGACCGCTACCGGCGCGGGCGCACCGTCACCGTCTTGTCAGTACTGCTCATCCTCGCCTTGGTCGCAGCGGGTGTCGCGGTCGTCCAGCAACGCGACGCGCAAGAACAGCAGCGCATCGCCACCGCCCGCCAGCTCATCACGCAAGCCGACGCCCTCCGGGACACCGATCCTCGCACCGCGCTGCAACTCGGTATTGCCGCCCACCACCTTCGCCCCGGCGACGAATCCTCCGCCAGCCTGGTCAACCTCCTCACCACTACTACCTCCTACGGAGGCACCCTCACCGGCCACACCGGCTCGGTGGGGTCGGTGGCGTTCGCCACGGACGGAACGATGCTGGCCACCGGCAGCGGCGACGGCACGGTGATGCTGTGGGATCTCACCGACCGGACCCGCCCGCGCCAGCTCGGCCAGCCCCTCGCCGCCCACACCGGCTCGGTGTGGGCAGTGGCGTTCGCTCCCGATGGGCATACCCTGGCCACGGGCAGCGACGACGGCACGGTGATACTGTGGGATCTCACCGACCGGACCCAGCCCCGCAGCCTCGGCCAACCCGCCCACGCCGGCTCGGTGTGGGCGATGGCGTTCGCTCCCGATGGGCACACTCTGGCCACCGGCAGCGCCGACGGCATGGTGATCTTGTGGGATCTCACCGACCGGACCCAGCCCCGCCGCGTCGGCCAAGCCCTTACCGGCCACACCAACTGGGTGAGAACGGTGGCGTTCGCTCCCGATGGGCACACTCTAGTCACCGGCAGCGACAACGGCATGGTGCTCCTGTGGGATCTCACCGACCGGACCCAGCCCCGCAGCCTCGGCCAACCCGCCCACACCAGCTCGGTGAGAACGGTGGCGTTCGCTCCCGATGGGCACACTCTGGCCACCGGCAGCGCCGACGGCATAGTGATCCTGTGGGATCTCACCGACCGGACCCAGCCCCGCACCCTCGGCCAACCCCTCATCACCGAAGCCACCAACTCGTTGTTGGCAGTGGCGTTCGCCCCGAACGGCACAACCCTGGCCACTGTCAGCGACGACGGCACGGCGACGCTGTGGGATCTTACCGACCGGACCCAGCCCAGCCAGCTCGACCAGCCCCTGACCGGCCGCACCGGCTCCGTGTGGTCGGTGGCATTCACCCCCAACGGCCACACTCTGGCCACTGGCAGCGACGACGGCACGGTGACGCTGTGGGATCTCACCGGCCAGACCCAGCACCTCACCGGCCATACTCACTGGGTGCAGTCGGTGGCGTTCGCCCGGGATAAGGCGATGCTGGCCACTGGCAGCGGCGACGGTACGGTGACGTTATGGGATCTCACCGACCGGGCCCAGCCCCGCCGGATCGGTCAGCCCCTCACCGGCCACACCGGCGGGGTGTTGTCGGTGGCGTTCGCCCCGGATGGGACGATGCTGGCCACCGGCAACGGCGACGGCACGGTGACGTTATGGGGTCTCACCGACCGGGCCCAGCCCCATCGGCTCGGTCATCCTCTCACCGCCCATACCTCCTATGTACGGTCGGTGGCGTTCGCCCCGGACGGCACAACCCTGGCCACCGGCAGCGATGACGACAAGGTGATCCTGTGGGATCTCACCGACCGGGCCCAGCCCCGCCGGCTCGGTCATCCTCTCATCGCCCACACCAACGGGGTGTTGTCGGTGGCGTTCGCCCCGGACGGCACAACCCTGGCCACCGGCAATAACGACAGCACGGTGACGCTGTGGGATCTCACCGACCGGACCCAGCCCCGCTGGCTCGACCAGTCCCTGACCGGCACCGGACGTGTGTGGTCGGTGGCGTTCGCCCCTGACGGGCACACATTGGCCACTGGCAGCGCCGACCGCACGGTGATCCTGTGGGATCTCACAGACCGGACCCGCCCGCGTCGGCTCGGTCAGCCCCTCACCGCTCACACCAGCTCGGTGGAGTCAGTGGCGTTCGCCCCGGACGGCGCGACCCTGGCCACCGGCAGCTACCGCACCGCGATCCTGTGGGACCTCACAAGATTCAACGACCTCGTGGGCCATGCGTTGGAACGCGCCTGCTCCATCACCGGAGGCGGACTCAATCATGAAGGCTGGGCTCGCTACATCCCGGGATTGCCGTACCAGGACACCTGCCCGTCTGACGGTTGAGTGACGTCAGGCGGCGACCATGGTGCGGATGCGGTCGCGCACCTCGGCGACGTGGGTCATGCCCACCACCGAGGGACTCGGGCTGGGTGGGTGCGAGCAACTCACCGAGCGCCGCCGGGCCGGTCACCGCGGCAGCGCCGACCCCAGGCCGGTGGGGAGAAAGTGCTGGCGGTCCACGCCCCCACGATAGGGCGGCTGCGCCGGGGACGCCGGAAACCCAGTCCGCGTCCGTGGCCACCCCCAGCACCGCCCGGAACCCTGCTCGCCGTTCCGGATCCTGCGGCCACCGGATCGTGCCCTGTTCGAACTCCGACGTCGTTGGCGTCCAACTCGATCACCCGGTGGTCCTGGGTGCGCTCATATACCCGGGCGTTGACCAGCTCGACACGCTCCTGGCGCGACAGGCAGTCACCGCTGGCACACGGTGACTCGGTGCGCTCCCGCGCCTGGCATCACTGGTCATTGGGCTCGGCCACAGCTTTTCTCCCCGTTCGCCGTGATCCGCGCAGCCTTACACGTTTCGTCACCACCCGACTACTCACTCGTCCGCACCCCGCTGTCCTCCCCTCGACAACGCCGCCGCCCGCCGTGACCGTATAGGGTGTCGTTATACGTCGTTATACGATGGGATCGTGTACGAGGACCTGTATGACGGGGTGCCGGTCGTCAACCTGCCGGTCTTCGAGGTCGACGTGCCCGACCCGGTGCACCTGCACCGATCGCTGCGTTATCCGAACGCGGTCGACGTCGACCCGGCAGCCGCGATCGAGGCAGCGCTCGATCCGTGCGGCCTCATTGCCCGGGATCCCAAGTCCCGCACCGGCGAGGCCATCCGGATCGTCGGGGTACTCACCGACCGCTGCTCGGGTGCTGGTCGTCGTATTGCTGCCACACGAGCATCCCCCGCAAGGGCTCTGGCATGTCGTCACCGCCTGGCCAGCAGTTCGGCGATGGCGAGAGGCATACGCGGCCGACGATGAGGAGGAATGATGACGAACCCCGATCAAGAACTGCTCGGCAAGATCGCGGCCGAGGCCGAGCATGCCGAGACCACCCCCGACGCCGATCTGCCTTACCGTCGCCGAACGCGTGGGACGCACCCGGTCTATGGGCTGCGACTGCCTGCCGAGAGGATCGAACAACTCCGCCGGATCGCCGACGCCCGGGGTGTCGAGCCGAGCGTGCTCGCGCGGCAATGGGTCATCGACCGCCTCGATGCCGCCGAACAGGTCCGGGATCAGGCCGAGGAACGGTGGGAGCGTGACGTCCGCGCCACCACCGATCACCTGCGCCAACTCCTCGACGAGCGCCCCGGCGCGTGACCGGTCACCC
>JBOHGT010000173.1:0-8555 GCA_050700385.1 Pseudonocardiaceae bacterium
GGCCACGGCGGTGCGGGAGGCGCGGCGGGCCGCCGTTGCCGAGGCGGTGCGGGCGCTCACCCAGCGCGCCGACCGGCTCTGAGACGACGGGCACTGGGCCGGCCGGCACCAGACGGATCGGCGCCAGACGGATCGGCGCCAGACGGATCGGCACTGGGAGGTCCGGGCGGAGCGCAGCATCCCGTGGCGCACGGCCGACCGTCGGTGCCGGCACCCGCGGCGGGCACCGCGGAGAGCCGCCGCGCGGGCAGGCCCTCGGTGTGCTCGCGGACGAGTTCGACGACCATCCGGGCGAAGCGCGGGTCCGTGCCGGCCGTGCTCGCCCTGGCCAGCCGCATGCCGAGCTGCGCCGCGCACCCGGCGGCCTCGTTGTCCAGGTCCCACACGACCTCGAGATGGTCGGAGACGAACCCCACGGGCACCAGCGCGGCGGCGGGTGTCCCGGCGGCGTGCAGCTCCTCGATGTGGTCGACGACGTCGGGCTCCAGCCAGGGCGCATGGGATGGGCCGGAGCGCGACTGCCACACCACGTCGAACCCGTCCACGCCGGCCTCGGTGGCCACCAGCCGGGACGTCTCGCTCACCTGGCGGGAGTACCGGTGGCCGCCCTCCTCGGGCAGCCCGGCGGTGGCGTCGGCCGATCGCGGGACCGAGTGCGCGGTGAAGACCAGCCGGGCGTCCGGCCCGGCCTGCTGCATCGCCCGGCGCGCCGCATCCGCGTTGGCCGCCACGAACAGCGGGTGGTCGAAGAACTGGCGCAGCTTCACCAGATGCGGGGCATCGGGACCCACGGCCGTGCGGGCGCGGGCGATGTCCTCGTGGTACTGGCGGCAGCCGGAGTAGCCGCCCCACGCGGAGGTCGGGAACACCAGCGCGCGGCGCACCCCGTCGCCTGCCATCCGGGCGACGGTGTGCTCCGCCATCGGGTGCCAGTTGCGGTTACCGAAGTAGACCGGCAGCTCGATTCCTGCGGCGGCGAGTTCATGCTCGATCCCGGCGATCAGCTCGCGGTTGAGCTGGTTGATCGGCGATATCCCTCCGACGTGCAAGTAGTGCTCGGCCACCTCGTCGAGCCGCTCGGCCGGGACATCCCGGCCGCGGGTGACGTTGCGCAGGAACGGGCGGACGTCCCCGGGGCCCTCCGGTCCGCCGAAAGACAGCAGCAGCAGCGCGTCGACGTCCACCCGTGAGTGCATAGCAGTGTTCTGACGCCCAACGCCACTCACGAGCGAGGTCAGACGCCGACGGCGTGGAAGCCGCCGTCCGCCCAGACCATCGAACCGGTAGTGGCCGGCAACCAGTCGGACAGCAACGCGCAGCAGGTGCGTGCCACCGGTTCCGGGTTCCCGATGTCCCAACCCAGCGGTGCCCGGCCGTCCCATGCCTCCTCGAAAGCGGCGAAGCCGGGGATGGAACTGGCGGCCATGGTGCGCACGGGTCCGGCCGCCACGAGGTTCACCCGGATCCCGTCCGGGCCGAGGTCGCGTGCCAGGTAGCGGCTGACGGACTCCAGCGCCGACTTCGCCACCCCCATCCAGTCGTAGGCTGGCCAGGCCTGCCGGTTGTCGAAGTCCATGCCGACGATCGAGGACCCGCGTCCGAGCATCGGCCGGCAGGCCATCGCCAGCGATTTGAACGAGTACGCCGAGACCTGCAGTGCGGTGGCGACGTCCTCCCACGGTGCGTTGAGGAACTCCCCGCCCAGGCAGGATGCCGGCGCGAACGCGATGGAGTGCAGCACCCCGTCCAGCCCGTCGACGTGCTCACCGACCCGGTCGGCCAGCGTGTCGAGGTGCTCGGAGTTCTGGACGTCCAGCTCCAGCACCGGCGCCTTGGCCGGCAGCCGCTGCGCGATGCGTTCGACCAGGCTCAGCCGGCCGTACCCGGTGAGTACCACCTGCGCGCCCTGCTCCTGTGCGGTGCGCGCCACATGGAACGCGATGGACGCGTCGGTGATCACCCCGGTGACCAGCAGCCGCTTGCCCTCCAGCAGACCCGCCACGAATCCTCCTTGCACCTGTGTCGATGCTTCGACCCGGTGATCAGTCTCAGTGACCCATGCCCAGGCCGCCGTCCACCGGGATGACCGCGCCGGTGACGTACCCGGCACCGTCGGAGGCCAGCCAGGTCACCGCGGCGGCGACCTCCTCCGGTGCGGCCTGCCTGCCGAGCGGGATCGAGTTCATGATCTCGTCGTGCCGCGCCTGCGTGAGCTCGGCGGTCATCTCGGTCTCGACGTAGCCCGGCGCGACCACGTTCGCGGTGATGTTGCGGGAGCCGAGCTCCCTGGCGATCGAGCGGGCCAACCCGATCAGGCCAGCCTTGCTCGCCGCGTAGTTCACCTGGCCCGGCGCGCCCGAAAGGCCGACCACCGAGGAGATGAACACCATCCGGCCGAAGCGGGCCCTCAGCATGCCCTTCGCGGCGCGCTTGGCCACCCGGTAGGCGCCGGTGAGGTTCGCATCGAGCACCCGGGTGAACTGCTCCTCGCCCATCCGCAGCAGCAGCGTGTCATCGGTGATGCCGGCGTTGGACACCAGTACCTCGACGGGTCCGTGCGCGGCGTCCACTTCGGCGAAGGCTGCCTCGACGGTCTCGACGTCGGTGACGTCGCAGCGCACGCCGAGCAGACCTGCCGGGGCGCCGGACCCGCGGTGCGTCACCGCCACCTTGTGACCCTGTGCCTCGAACGCCCGGGCGATCACCAGACCGATGCCCCGATTGCCGCCGGTGACGAGGACGGATCGGCTCATGGATCACTCCCTGCGGGGTCGGTGGGTCGCCATCGCGCGCCGACCGTACCGGACACCGCTCAGGGCAGCCGTTGCCCGATCGTCAACGCGGTCGCCGCGGCCAGCAGCGAGGTGACGGTGCCGGCGACGAGCCACGGCTTGCTCGCGTCGGTCCGCTTGATCTCGTAGCCGATCTGCTCTGCGAGGTTGTCGTAGACCTCCGACAGCTCCCCCGCACTGGTCGCGTCGTAGTACTCCCCGCCGGACAGGTCGGCGATCCGCTGCATCGACTCGTCGTCGGCCGGGACCGGGACGGTGTCTCCCTGGATCTCGACCTGGCCGTAGTCCGTGCCGAAGGAGATGGTGGAGATCGGGATCTTCTCCGCTGCGGCCGCTCGTGCCGCGGTGAAGGCGCCACGCGGGTCGTCGGCCACGGGGGTGGGCACGGTCTGCTTGCCGTCGGTGAGCAGCACGATCCGGGCCGGCGGCGGCCCCTGCGCGTCACTGACGACCTGACCGAAGGTGTCGATCGACTGCAGCGCGGCGAAGATCGCCTCTCCGGTGCCGGTCGCCTCGGCGAGTTTGAGGCCCGCGATCGCCCCGCGCACCGACGCCCGTTCGGCGGTCGGGGACACCAGCACCGTGGGTGAACCGGCGAAGGAGACCAGCCCCAGGTTCACGCCCGGGGTGAGGTCGTTGGCGAACTTGGTGGCGGACTGCTGCGCGGCGGCCAGCCGGCTCGGCTCGATATCGGTGGCCTGCATGGACAGCGAGACGTCGATCACCAGCATCACGGTCGCACGGTTGCGCGGCACCTTCGTCTCCGCGGTCGGGCCCGCCAGCGCCACGGTGAACAGCACCAACGCGGCGAGCAACAGTGCCGCGGGCACGTGCCGCGACCAGCCCGGCCGCCGCGGGGCGACCCGTTCGAGCATCGCGAGGTTGGCGAAGCGCAAGGTGTGGCGGCGGCGTCGCCGCTGCACCCACAGGTAGCCTGCCAGCAGCATCGCGACCGCGCCGAGCAGGACGAACCAGACCGGCGCGCTGAACCCGCCGAAACTCATGCCCTCCCTCCCGACCACCGGCGCTTGCGGCCTACCACGAAGCGCACCACGTCGGCGACCCAGTCGGAGTCGGTGCGCAGCACCAGGTGTGCGGCGCCGGTGCGGCGCAGTGCGGCGGCCACGTCGTCGCGGTGCGCGGTAGCTGCCGCCGCGAACTCGCGGCGCAGCAGCGGCGTGGTGACGACCTCCTTCTGCCGGCCGGTCTCCGGGTCGGCCAGTACGACGGTGCCCATGTCGGGCAACTCGACGTCGCGCGGATCGAGGACCTCGACGGCGAGCAGGTTATGGCGCGCGGCGAGCCCCCGTAGCGGGCGCTCCCATTCGAACGGGGGGACCACGCTACCCAGACCTGCATGCGGAGTCGAAGCATCATGGCCGCGTGGCCCGAGGAAGTCCGAGATCACCGCGATCAGGCCGCGGCGCCGCGGCGGGCGGCGCAGCTGCTCGAGCATGCCGGCCAGGTCGCCTCGCGTGCCTTCGGCGGCGCGGGGCACCTCGGCGACCCGGCGGACCAGCCCGTGCGCGTGCGCCAGCCCGCCACGAGCGGGGATACGGACCGTGTCAGCGCCGGTGGCGACGATCGCGCCGACCCGGTTGCCACCGCCGCGGGTGAGGTGCGCGACCGCTGCGGTGGCGGCCACCGCGAGTTCGCGCTTGTCGCACTCGGCGGTGCCGAAGTCCAGGCTCGCCGAGAGGTCGATGGCGAGCCAGGTCTCCAGTTCGCGATCGGCGACCGTCTCGCGGATGTGCGGTTCGGTGGTGCGGGCGGTGACGGCCCAGTCCATCCGGCGCACGTCGTCGCCCGGCTGGTAGGGTCGCGCCTCCCCCGGCTCGGTGCCCGGCCCAGGCACAAGTCCGAGGTGGTTGCCCTGCAGCAGCCCGTCCAGCCTCCGCCGGACGGTCAGCTCCAGGGCGCGCAGACCCGCATCCATCCGGCCGTCGCGCAGCGCGGGCGGCGCCCAGGACGGGCGCGTCCCCCGCTCGTCGGTGGCCGCGGTCACGACTGCCCGGCCACCCCGGCGGGGGCGTACCCGCCAGGCGGCCCGCCCTGCGCCGGACCGCCCTGGGGCCGGGCCGAGACCTGGGGCAGCGGCACGGTCTGCAGTACCCGGGTGACGATGTGCTCGACCGGGACGCCATCGGCCAGCGCGTCGTAAGAGAGCACCAACCGGTGCCGGAGCACGTCACCTGCCACGTCCACGACGTCCTGCGGGAGCACGTAGTCGCGGCCGCGGACCAGCGCCAGCGCGCGGGCGGCGGCCACGATGCCGAGCGTGGCCCGGGGTGAGGCGCCGTAAGCGACCCAGCCCGCGACGTCCGAGAGGCCGTGCTCAGCCGGTATGCGGGTGGCCACCACCAGCCGCACCACATAGTCGACCAGTGCGTGGTGCACGAACACCCGGGAGGCCACGTCCTGCAGCCGGGTCAGCTCCCCGGATTCGAGCACCTGGTGCGCGCTGGGCGGGTCGACCCCCATCCGGTAGACGATCTCCCGTTCCTCCTCGACCGCCGGGTACTCCACCTGGATCTTGAACAGGAAACGGTCGCGCTGCGCCTCGGGCAGCGGGTACACGCCCTCGTTCTCGATCGGGTTCTGGGTGGCGAGCACCAGGAACGGGTCCGGCATGGCATGGGTCTGACCGCCGATCGACACGTGCCGCTCGGCCATCACCTCGAGCAGCGCGGACTGCACCTTGGCCGGAGCGCGGTTGATCTCGTCGGCGAGTACGAAGTTCGCGACCACCGGGCCGAGCTCGACGTCGAAGCGCTCGGTGCCCTGCCGGTAGATCCGGGTACCGAGGATGTCGGCCGGCACCAGGTCCGGAGTGAACTGGATCCGGGAGAACGAGCCGCCCACCACCCGAGCGACGGTCTCGACGGCGAGGGTCTTCGCGATGCCGGGCACGCCCTCGAGCAACAGGTGCCCCTTCGCCAGCAGACCCACCAGCATCCGCTCGACGAGGCGGTCCTGACCGACGATGACCCGCTTGACCTCGAAGACCGTGCGTTCCAGCAGCTGGGCATCGCGGGCGGGGGTTGCCGGTCCGTGATGGTGTTGCGCACCGCCGTCGCCGAAGCCGGATTCGGTCACGGGTCCTCCTCGTACGGGTCGGGGGGTCCGCGGCGGCGTGGCCGGTGCATGCCGACACCCCGCGCACTGCGGGCGAGGGTAGGTGGCAGCCAACCGCGTCGCCGGTGTGACGCCGGTAAAGGTCTGCCGGCCCCGGCTGGAGAATCCTTACAGGACAAGCGTACTGTTTAGGGTGTGAGGGTAGCCGCGCGCGGCGACGCGCGATAGGTCAGACTCGATCTCGTCCATGCACGACAACTTCCCGCACCTTCGTCGCGACACAGGAGTTGCCCGTGACCGCAGCAGCACGCAGCGCCGACAGCTTCGGCGCCCGAGGCTCCCTCACCGTCGGCGACACCTCCTACGAGGTGTTCCGCCTGGCCGCGCTCGACGACGCGGTGGGGGCCTCCTGGCGCGTCCTACCGTACAGCCTGAAAGTGCTGCTCGAAAACCTGCTGCGCACCGAATCAGACGTTGCCGGGGCGGACGTGACAGCCGAGCACATCCGCGCGCTGGCCGGGTGGGACCCGGCCGCCGAGCCGTCCACCGAGATCCAGTTCACCCCGGGTCGCGTGATCATGCAGGACTTCACCGGCGTGCCCTGCGTGGTCGACCTCGCCACCATGCGCGAGGCCGTGACCGAGCTCGGCGGCGACCCCCGGTCGGTCAACCCGCTCGCTCCCGCCGAGCTGGTCATCGACCACTCGGTGATCGCCGACGTGTTCGGTCGGCCCGATGCCTTCGAGCGCAACGTCGACCTCGAGTACCAGCGCAACCGCGAGCGCTACCAGTTCCTGCGCTGGGGCCAGGGAGCTTTCGACGGGTTCAGGGTGGTTCCGCCGGGCACGGGCATCGTGCACCAGGTCAACATCGAGCACCTCGCGCGCGTCGTCATGGCCAGAGACGGGGTCGCTTACCCGGACACCCTGGTCGGCACCGACAGCCACACCACCATGGTCAACGGGTTGGGCGTGCTCGGGTGGGGCGTCGGCGGCATCGAGGCCGAAGCGGCGATGCTGGGCCAGCCGGTCTCGATGCTCATCCCGCGGGTAGTCGGCTTCAGACTCACCGGTGAGATCCCGCCCGGCGCGACCGCCACCGACGTGGTGCTCACGATCACCGAGATACTCCGGCGGCACGGCGTGGTCGGCAAGTTCGTCGAGTTCTACGGCGAGGGTGTCGCTGCGGTGCCGTTGGCCAACCGCGCCACCATCGGCAATATGAGCCCGGAGTTCGGCTCCACCTGCGCGATCTTTCCGATCGATGAGGAGACGGTGCGCTACCTGCGGCTGACAGGTCGCTCGGCGGAGCAGGCGGACCTGGTGGAGACCTACTCGCGCGAGCAGGGCCTGTGGCACGACCCGGCGCGGGAGGCGACCTATTCGGAGTACCTGGAGCTGGACCTGTCCACCGTCGTGCCCTCTATCGCCGGCCCGAAACGTCCGCAGGACCGCGTCGCATTGTCAGAAGCCAAGGCGGCTTTCCGCGGCGCGCTGTCGGAGTACACCGCCCCCGACCGGGAGGTGTCCACCGTGGACGAGGCGGGCGAGGAGACCTTTCCGGCCAGCGATCCGCCCGCCGTGAGCGGCGGGAATGGCGTCGGCGCGCCTCACCCGGCCAGCTCGGCCGCAGCGGGCGCCGAGGGTCGCACCAGCACCCCTACCCACGTGCGCGCACCGGACGGCGCGGACTACGAGATCGACCACGGTGCAGTGGTGATCGCCTCGATCACCTCGTGCACCAACACGTCGAACCCGTCGGTGATGGTCGCAGCCGCGCTGCTGGCCCGCAATGCCGTCGATGCGGGCCTCGCGGTCAAGCCATGGGTGAAGACATCGATGGCGCCCGGCTCGCAGGTCGTCACCGACTACTACGAGAAGGCCGGCCTGTGGCCGTACCTGGAGAAGCTCGGCTACCACCTGGTCGGTTACGGCTGCACGACCTGCATCGGTAACTCGGGCCCGCTGCTGGAGGAAGTCTCGCGCGCGGTGCACGAGGCCGACCTCGCGGTGGTGAGCGTGCTGTCGGGCAACCGGAACTTCGAGGGCCGGATCAACCCCGACGTCAAGATGAACTACCTGGCCAGCCCACCGCTGGTGATCGCCTACGCGCTCGCGGGGACGATGGACTTCGACTTCTCCAGCGAGCCGCTGGGCACCGGTCCCGACGGCGAGCCCGTCTGCCTCACCGACATCTGGCCGTCGCCCGAGGAGATCCAGCGGGTGATCGAGTCGGCGATCAGCCAGGAGATGTTCACCACCGACTACGCGGACGTCTTCACCGGGGATGAGCGGTGGCGCTCGCTGCCCACGCCCGGGGGCGAGACCTTCGAGTGGGAGCCCGACTCGACCTACGTGCGCAAGCCCCCTTACTTCGAGGGCATGACCGCCGAGCCCGAGCCGGTGACCGACATCTCAGGCGCGCGGGTGCTCGCGCTGCTCGGCGACTCGGTCACCACCGACCACATCTCCCCCGCCGGCGCGATCAAGGCCGACTCGCCGGCAGGGCGCTACCTGGCTGAGCACGGGGTGGAGCGCAAGGACTTCAACTCCTACGGCTCGCGCCGCGGCAACCACGAGGTGATGATCCGCGGCACGTTCGCCAACATCCGGCTGCGCAACCTGCTGCTCGACGGTGTACAGGGCGGCTTCACCCGCGACTTCACCGCGGGTGGCGCGCAGGCGACCA
>JBOHGT010000174.1:0-40840 GCA_050700385.1 Pseudonocardiaceae bacterium
GCACCGTGGTGCGCGGATCCTCCCCGTCGTCGACGTGACCACCGGGGAACAGCCACAAGCCCGCTTTCACGTGGTCGACCAGCAAGACGGTGCGCCGCGCCTCATCGAACAGGGCGAAATAGACACAGATGCTTGTCTGGCGTCGCTGGGCGGGCGATCCGAAACAGCGGCGCGCCCGATCGAACCCACTGCAACGTGGTGACCTTGTCCTGTGCCTCGTGCTCGTCGAGAGGCACTACACCAGTCACCAGGTCGTGCACCACTTCACGCGGATCCTGACCTGCCACCGTCATTTTCGAAGCCCTCCAGGACGAGCATGCTGCACTCCACAGCCGCTGCTTCCAGCAGCGACACCTACATCGCCCGAGGGCGCGTGACGGACCTTAGCAGCGGTCTCTCCGGGGCTCGGGGAGCCCACGCCGACCCCTGGTTGCATCGACGCGGCGGGCTCACCCGGCCGTGCTAGCCAGGTCGAGCTCCAGGGTCGCAGACCGGGCCTGGCAGGAGCCCGAACCCGGTAGTCAGGGGTCGAGGAGCAGCACACCCCGGGGCGAGCTGGGTCATGAACTGACAAGAGCGAAGGTTATTCGGTACCGCGACCGTCACGATCGCGAGGATCGCGAGCAACGATTCCCAGGTGCCGCGACGAAGCGAGGTGGGCAGTCGCGGTGTCTGACTTCACTCTCGTCGACATCGAGACTCCAGACAGATCGGTCGCTGTTACGGACTTCCGTCAGACAGGCGCGCGGGTTCGGTTCGCCGGCAGGGCTGGCCAGGCGCGTCGCACAGCCGGGATCGCTACTCGATGCGGAGGCCGCCCTGGACGGGCAGGTGGGCGCCGGTGACGAATCCCGCGTTCCCGCTGACCATCATGAGCACGGCCCCGGCGACGTCGTCGGGGGTCGCGTTGCGCCGCAGCGGGGTGGCATCGGCCATGGCAGCCTTGTCCTGCTCGGGGATGAAAGTGCTGAGGTCGGTGAGGACCATGCCGGGGGCCACGACGTTGACCCGGACACCGGCCGGTCCCAGCTCGAGGGCGAGGGTGCGCATGGCAGCCGCGACGGCGGACTTGGCGATGCTGACAGCGCCCATCCCGGCAGCTGGGGCGCGGGCGACCTCTGACCCGATCGCGGTGACGGAGCCACCGCCGATCCGGGCCATGCCCGGCACGAGCACGCGCAGCGGTGTCAGGCACATCCGGAGCTGGTCGGTGGTCTTGTCGAGGATGACGGACTCGTCCTGGTCGAGTAGCGGCGTCGGGGTGAAAGCGGAGCCGGTGACGGCGTTGAGTACCACGGTGTCCACCGGCCCGGCGACCGCGTGCAGCTCGTCGCGGATCGCGGCGACCTGCCGCTCGTCGCGCACGTCGGCGCGGAGCGCGACGGCCGTGCCTCCCTCGGCTTCGATGGCGTCGATGACCTGCCTGGCCTGCGGTTCGCTGTGGCGGTAGTTGACGCCAACGGTCGCGCCGTGCCGTGCGAGGAGCCGAGCGGTCGCGGCGCCGATGCCGCGGCTCGCGCCGGTCACCAGGGCGACCCGGCCGTTGAGCAGTGGCGTGTGGGTGGTCATGCGGCCCTTCCGGCGGGTGTGGGCGTCTGCTCGGCCAGCTCCCAGGAGCGGGGGTGGGCGGGCGCGGCGAAGGTGTCGGCGAAGGTGCGACGGCGCAGCGCGGGCACGGCCCGGCACAGCCGGAACCAGGCGCGCGCGGTTCCGGTGGCCATCCGGCCGGTGGCGGTCATCTGGTCCTTCATCGCCACGGCGCGTTCGACGGCGTCGTGGCCGTAGTCGCGCATCTCGGTCTCGTATCCGCCGATCGCGGGGCGCAGGTCTTGTTCGCCGCGGGCGACGGCGGCGAGCCGCCGGGTGAGCAGGTGGGCGTCGCGCAGGGCCGGGATCGCCCGCGAAGCGGCGAACGGGTGCGCGTGACGTTCGGTGGCCTCGGCCAGTGCCTGTCGTAGCTGCGGATGCCAGCCGGCGACCAGGGTGTCCACGGCGGCGCGCAGGCCGGCGTGGTCGCATTCGGTGACGTCGGGCGGGAACGCGGTCCGGTACCCGATCAGTGCGGCGAGCACATACGGGTCACCCGACGGGTCGCGGGGGATGAACGCGGAGGTGAACAGCGCGTAGGGCGCGTCGACCAGGGTGCTGGTCATCCCGGTCTGTAGCCGGGCGGGCACCCGCGCGCGGCTCTTGTCGGTGAGGTAGAGCTTCTGCGCGATGCTGACCACGCCGGTGTCGACCAGCCTGGCGCCGGGCAGGTATTGGCGGCGTACCCGCGAGCCCGCCCCGTCCGCGCCGACCAGGACATCGCCGACCTCGCGGCGCCCGTCGGCGAACTCCGCGGCGACGCGGCCGTCGGCGGTGTGTTCGTAGCCGACGATCTCGCTGCCGAAGGTCACGACGTCGTCCAGGCCGGACAGCAGCACCCGGCGCAGCTCGGCGCGGTCGACGGCGTGATGGTCCTCGCTGGGCGCAATGGCGTCCGGGTACATGATCGACTCGTCGACGGTGACGAGCTCGGCGAGCTGCTCGGTGAGGAATGTGATCCCGCCAGGTGGGTCGGCGGTGGCCAACAGGGTCTGCCACTGTGCGGTGGGCAGGCACGCGTGCAGGGCCCGGCTGCCGGCCGGGTTGAGGTGCAGCCGGAACCCCCTCGGCCGGCTGCCGGCGGGTTCGCGCTCGTGGACCGTGACGCCAACCCCGGCCCGGCGCAGCCCGTGGGCCAGGCACAGCCCGCCGATCCCACCACCGGCGACGATCACGTGAAATGGCACGGTCATGTCCGCTCCGTTCGCAGTGGTGTCCCCTCGGTGCTGGTCAGTACCGCGGTGAGCCGGTCGAACACCCTGTCGGCGACGGCCGGGGCCAGCCGGGCACCCTTCACCGCGGCGATCACCAGCTCGACGGTGTCGTCGAGACCGGTCGCGGGCCACGCGCCCTGCTCGGCGCCCCGCACCAGCACCCTGCGCAGCTCGGTCCGCCAGCCGGCCTCGTAGCCATCCATCAGCGCGCGCACCACCGGATCGCGACGGGCGCGTAGGTCCAGCTCGGCGGTGACCGTGAACAGCTCCGGCTGCTGCTCGAACAGCCGCCGAATTTCGGCGAGATGCCCGCGCAGCGCCGCGGTCGCGTCGGGGTCGTCGGGCATCGTCGACCAGAACTGGCTGGTGGCGTACTCGGCCACGGCGTTGACCAGCTCCTGCTTGGTCGCTATGTGGTGGTGCAGGGTCGAATGGTCGATGCCGACGTCGTCAGCGACCTGCCGCAACCGCAGTCCCTCGAACCCCACCTCAGCGACCCGCAGGTACGCCGAGCGCACCAACTGCTCCCGGCGCACCCCGTCACCCTCTCGACCAACCACTTGGTTGAGACTAGGTGTGGGTCATGACTTCCGCAAGCCTGTCGGGATCCTGGTGAGGTGCCTGTCGACCCGGCGACGCCGCTCGCGCGAACCCGAAGCAAGATCGTGTCACCCTTCACGCCAAGGGGTGGTCGAGGAGGGCCTGCCAGGCGAGGTGCCAGGGGAACAGGTGCACATAATTGTCTCCGGTGCCCGGATCGTGCTGCGGGTACACCTCGTCGCCGACCAGCACGGTGACTCCCCAGTCAGTGAGCTTGCGCATGGCGTCGGCCACCGCGGGGAAGCGGATCTGCGCCCAGTTGGAAAACGGCATCGCCACCACGGGCTGACGCTTGCCGACGGCTTCCACCAGCAGCCCCAGCGGCAGCGTGTCGGAGACACCGGCCGCCCACTTGGCCAGCGAGTTGCAAGTGATCGGTGCGACGATCATCGCATCGGCGGCGGGCAGCACATCGGGTGCGGTCGGGTCCTTGTAGATGCTGCGCACCAGGTGCCCGGTCTGGGCCGATAGTGCCTCGTCGTCGATGAACTGCCGGCCGTTGGGTGAGGCGATCACGCACACGTCCCACCCGTCGGCCTGCGCGAGATTCACCAGCGCGCCGACGTCTCGGGCGGCCGGGGAGCCGGTGACGAGGGCGTAGAGCACCGGCTGGCCGTCGTCGTTCATGTGCGCACGCCGCACCATGCGGCGAAACGTGGCAGGGTGGCGGTAGCGCGATGGTCGCGGGCGGCGAGGGTCTGCACGATGTCGTGGACCTGCGGGTGGTAGCGGGTCAGCTGCGGCGCGATCCGCCGCGCAGTCTGGAGCGCGTCCAGCGCGTTGCCCCGGTCGCCGTGTAGCAGCCATCCGCGGGCGACGTCGATCCAGTAGGCGCCAACCCGACTCGGTGCCGTGGCCGCTGGCAGGCACACCGACGCAGCGCGATGCACGGCGGTGGTGCCGTCCAGCAGCTCGACGGGCACCGCCACCCGGTGAATCGCGACATTGGGTGCGCTGAACTTGGTGCCGTAGTAGTTGGCCTGGTCCTGGCCGGGGGCGGCGAGCGCCTGCGCTTCGGCGAGGTGCGTCTCGGCGAGATCGGGATCGGCGGCGCGGGCGGCAAGGATCGCAGCCCGCAGGTGCAGCGCCCCCCACACAGCAGCGCTGGCAACGCCACAGGGCGCCTCGGCGAGCAGCGTCCCGGCACGGCCGATGCTGCGCAGTCCAGCAGGGTAGGACTCATCGAGCAACAGGATCAGCGAGTGGTTCCACTCGGCGACCGCGGCTCGGAGCGGATCGTCGCCGCGCACCGCGGCCGTGCGAGCGCGTTCGTCGGCCAGGCGGGCCAGGTCCAGGTGCCCCAGCCGCCAAAGCGCCACCACGGCGTAGGAATAGGCTGCGGCGAGCAGTTCATACACCGCAGCCCGCGCACCGACCGGGGCCTCGTGCTCAGCCCGGTGCAGGTGACGCAGCACATCAGGCAGGACGAGCACCGCTTCGGCGTGCCTGGTGCGCCGGTCGTGGTCCTTGATCTCAGCGACGGCCGCGCGCAGGTCGGCCAGATCACGAGTGGCGGTGTCCAGTTCCGGGTTGTCTCCCTCGCCCAATGCCTGCCGCAGCGCGGGAATCCCGGTCTGTTCGGTAGTGACCGAGGCGTTACCGCTGCGGTAGGGCTGCTCAGTGAGGTCTACGACATGCAACTCAGTGAGGTCTACGACATGCAACGACAGGGCACGGGCCACGGCCGTGACGAACGAGGGAGACCCGGAACGCTCGCCTGTCTCCACCTTGCGCAGTAACGAGTAGGAGACGTTGGCGCGCAACGCCAAGGCGCGCTGCGTCACACCGTGGATCTTGCGGAGCTCGGCGATACGAGCACCGATCCGGCTGACGTCTTCGTCCATTCCTTGCCCTCCGTCAACAACGGAACACCACTCTGCCATTGGATGCACTCTGTCACAGTCCCTGGGGCGACATTGCCGGGCGGCACCGTCCAACCCGCTCATGTGGCGATCTCGTGGCGCTCCACGACGCTGCGTACCGCCATGGTGACTCCATGATCATCGACCTCACTCTCCTACTCGCTGTTCCTGCCTACATGACCGCACTGGCCGCGGTGGTGCTGCTCGCCTTTCGGCGCTCGGCGCTGCGCGGCGCCCGCCCGCGCCGCTGCCCTCGCCGTGGGCCAGGCGCGTGGTGAGCGCCACGACCGCTCCCCGGACGACGCCCGTTACCAGCGCCGCCGACGGGCGGGTGCACTGGGTTGCCGACGACGCCTACACCGCCGGGCTGGCCGCGCACAGCGGCCGCTACACCGCACTGTGCGGGCATACGGTCGTGGCCGCGGCAATGGTCTGTCCACCTGGCCCCGCCTGCCGTAACTGCGCCACCGCGGCCGCAATTGCGGTCGCACCGCGCCGCATCCGTCAGGGTCGACACCGGCAGGACACCCGCCCGGGCCGGCACCGGGGCGGTACCCGGTGACCGGGCCGGGGTATCCCGCGATGACGTTGCTGCGGCGTCTGACGGCCGCCAACGGGTGGCATCACGACCTGGCCTGCGATGCCCGCGGCGAGCCGGTGGCCATTGTGGCCGTGCGCGTCGGCCCAGTGTGGACCGACTCGGTGGCCATCGCCGGGGAGAACGAGACCCTCGCAATGCGCTACCGAACCAACGATGACCGGCTGATCCTGCCAACCGAGCTGCCCTCGGGGTCACGGGCCGTGTGGCGCCGACATGGCCGCTGCGCCGATGTGCTCGCAGAATTGTTCGAGCTGCCCGACCCGACTGGCGGTGCGCAATGAGCGCCAGGGGGCCGCACTGGGTGCTGTCGCCGGTGAACTTCCGCGCGCACGTCCCGCCGAGGACGCCAACGGCGCGACCGAAACCCTCGACCAAGGGATCACACGCTCATAGCGCGGTCACGGTTCGAGGCCCGGTACGGCCCGGCCCAAGCCGGGGCGGACCGCCGTGACCGCGCCAGCGCTTCTCAGACAACCGCGGTCGCTTCCAGCTCCACCATGATGTCGGGGTGGAAGAGACGCTGCACTCCGAGGAGCGTCGCCGACGGGACGCAGCCGGCCTTCGCCAGCCGTTCGCCCAGGCCGACGATCGCGCCCATGAAGGCGTCGACATCGGTCGTGTAGTAGTTCAGACGGACGACGTTAGCGAGTCCGAGACCCGCTTGCGCCAGCACCGCCTCCACGTTGTCAAGCGCCTGGGCGACCTGGTTCGCCATGTCGCCCACGTGCATGGGATTCCCTTCGGCGTCGACCGATGTCTGGCCCGCGCAGAAGAGCACCCGCTTGCCCTCGGTGACGTCGACTGCCTGCGAGAATCCGAACGCGTCCTGCCATGTCCACGGATTCACCGCTGTGACGTTCGCCATCGCGTTTCTCCCTTGCCTCGTCGAGCGAGATCAGCGTAGCAGGACCACGGCCGGCTACTTCGGGGCATAGAGCCAGGGTTGCTTCAAATCGAAGAATTCTGGCATTCCGATGTTGAGCTTGTCCATCTCTTCCATCTGTGCCTTCAGGTGAGGTGGCGGCTCCTTGCGTTCGCCTTCACGTGCCGCCTCCTCGGAGGTGAAGTACAACACCATGGTGTAGGCCCCGCCGTCATGTCCCACCCCCACGCTGCCGATGATGTCGGGTCGGAATGCGGCCCACTCGGCCGAGTCCTGTGCCATGAGTTCCCGCGCGCGGTCAGGGTCGCTACCGTGGCCCTGGATGACCTGGACGAAGCCGGCGTTGTCCGGATCGCCGTTGACGTCGACGGTGACGTCGCCGCTGTCACGGAAGGTGGCCTCTCCGGTGAACAACGTGGAGGTCTCGGTCCACCATCGGTCCTGTTCGGGCCGGTCGCTGTTGCGCCGGGCCGCATCCCCAGACTCGAAGCGGACCAGCGCGACGAACCGGCCGTCCTCGGTCACTCCGGCGGTGGAGCCGAGCCAGCCAGTGGCACCAGGCGCCAGCTCGTGAACCCACCGGTCGAGCGCGGCGCGCGCCTGCTCGGCGTCGGACACCTGTCCTTGAATTACTTGGACGAACATCGTGAGCCCTCCAACGGATGTACGGATCTCTGCGGCCGCTCGGGCGCTGTCCAGACGTTACGACTGCTCGGTGCCGGCGTCGATACCAAGCCCCCACGCCCGCGGCGACCAGCGCCACCACCGTGGCCGCCCGGCTCGACGGCGACCGGTCGTCACGTCCGCGGGTGGTGCCGCCACGGTCCGGTGATCGCGAACATGGTGCCGGGCGTGTAGACGTTGGCGAAGAGCACCCGGCGATCAGCCGAGTAGACCGGACCGGCGAACTCACGGTGCCGTCGCGCGGGTCGACTGCAGCGGCCTCGTGCGCGAAGCGGCCGAACGCTTTGATCGGCTGCGGGTCGCGGTTGGTAGCGCGGTCCGATGGGTATACCTCGAAGACGTAGCCGTGGTCCCCGGTAGCACCGTTTGCCCGACCCTGTCTTCGGTCTCCTCACAGGTCAACCTCGTGCCCCACGAGGTGACACCGCCGGCGCAGTTGGTGGAAGTACCGGCGATGCCGACGAACTCGTTGAGTCGCCGGCCATCACTGTCGGTCTCGACGATGGTGCATCCGGCCCCGACACCCGGGTCATAGACCAGGCCCTCCCGGCCCTCGGTGCTGTTGACGAGGAACACACCGGCCCCAGCGGCGGCGGAACGGTTGAGGAAGTCGCGGCGCGACAGCGTCATCGGGTGCTCCTCGTGGTGGGCAGCGGGACGTAGGCGATCGCCTGTCCGAGTGATCGGCGCTGAGCGTCCCCAGCCGACTTCGCCTCACGGTGAACGGCACCCGTCGTGCAGGTTGAGCTCGGGTGACCGGCAGCGGTCCGGTCGTACGCAGGTGCTCCGCCGCGGACGGCAGGTTTGTCGGGGGTCGGTGACAGGGTGCTATCCGATCGTTCGACCCATGGTTTCCGGCACAGCCTGGCGCCCGGCAGCGCCAGCCTGATGGGTGAGCACAGAAGGGATGCTGATGATGATCGAAGCGCCCGGCGCAGTGGTCGCAACGTACTTCCGCGCGTGGAAGGCAGGTGACCTCGATACCCTCCGCTCGGTGCTGGCCGACGACGCTACCTTCGTCGGGCCGCTGGGCAGCGCCGACAACGCCGATGCCTACCGCGAGGGCATGGAAGGCCTCTCAAAGATCACGACCGACATTGTCATCCACAAGACCTTCGTCGATGGCCCAGACGTCCTGACCTGGTTCGACCTGCACACCAGCGTCGCACCGCTGGGTCCGGTCGCCAACTTCAGCCACGTCGAGAACGGCAAGATCACCAGCGTTCGCGTCACCTTCGATCCGCGCCCACTCACTGCCCAAGCCTCTTGAACCTGCGGGACGCACTGCTGGCGCCGAGCTTGCGATGGACCGATCGGAAGAGTTGGAGCGCACGCCGGAGGACTTGGTCGCCGCCGAACTGGTCAAGATCGATGAGTTCACCGAGGGGTACGCGGGGTCTCGACGTAGCCGTCGTCCAGTCGGACGCTTGAGCGCTCCACTGTGCCCACGAGCCTGATCCGGCGCATCGTGATCGTCACACGCTCGGCGAAGCCACCAGCGGGCGAAGCCAGCTGTGGAGTTCGTCAGGCAGCATCTGGACTTCGGCCCGTAGCACTTCCTCGCCGAAGACTGGCTCGCCCTGCGCCCGCACCTCGGCACGGACCACGCCGAGCCCGCTCCGAGCGGCACGCAGGCCACCCACCAGTCCCCCTAGCCATCTACGAACGCCTCAGCCCATTCCGGTCCTCCGGTGAACATCCACATCGCGGGCTTGACGCTCAACACCAGCCCGCCCCACATCCCCGGCGACCCACGCCCCATCACCTACACCATCACTAGGTGATCAACATTCAACAGTCGCCGCAACGCGACTTCCGGATGTCTGAGTCTCAACCCCCTAGCGCCCAATGGGCGCTAGGCCCGCGTCCTGGTCGCGACGATCAAGCCTCGCGACTTGGTCGGCAAGGCCCGCCGTCGGCTCGCGGTCGAGCTGATCAGCGAGCTGGAGGCAATCGAATGTCCGGCTGAGGACCAGATCGCTTCCGGACGTGGCGCGGAACAATCTGCCGGTTGGCAAACGACTCATTCTGTGTTTGCTTTCTTTGGTCCGCCCCGCCACGCAAAGACGACTTGATCGACACGCGGAGCAGCACGTCAGGCCCGGTGGGAATGTCGAGATAGTGCCTTGGAGCCGCGTACTCACGGTAGCCGTTTCCACATGCACGTCACATGTGACTGGTCAGGCGCCCGCCACTCAAGTCTCATTTGATCAGGAGAAATCCTGAAAATATGAGCATCCCTTGTCAGTTTGGCGCAGTTCTTCATTTTCACCCTGTCCCTGTCAACACCACCCAGGATACTTGTGAGAGGCTTCAAAGAATCGAATGCGCCGAGCGTGTTGCCGAATGGGCTATCGATGTCTGTCGCAAGTAAACGAATCCCCTGCGCGTAACCGTCGCTGTCAAGCACACGCCATTCGCCGAACCACTCCTTGACCGCCTGATGCCTGAGAAATGATCTCCAATCTCCTGGATGCGGCAGCAGGAATCGAGCCGAGAACCTGCCCCCGGAGTGAAGCTCCCACACAGCACCGGGAAGTCTTTCGTTCGAATGTATTTCCTCCCACGATCCTGTCAAATGCGTTGGATCGATCATCGTAGGGCTCCTCAAATTACGTAATGCGCCAATCCGTCCTGCTCAGGGCCGTCCGCTTGCTCCCCTGCCGGACTCTCCCGAGAGAACGATCCCATGCCCAGCGCGGCGAGCAGCGCCTTGCCGAGCACCTGGGCGGAGTTTCTCACTGATGGCAGCGCGCCCAGCCGACGATGCCGATCATCGTCGGGTTCGGCACTGTCGACCTCGTCGAGGAGCAGGCCTGCCACGGTACGCAGCTCGTCACGCTCCTGCTCACCCATCGGCAGAATCGGTAATGCCGCTTCGAGTTCCCGGAGGGTGGCCCTGAGCCGATTCGGGTCCACCGGTTCGGAGCAGCTGATCTGTGTGACACTTCCTCGGAGCGGATCGCGATCTGGTTTCCATCACTGGTGAGCGTGTTGACATCGCCGTAGTGATTACTGATATGAGCTCCCGACGGACCATCCACGCTGCGGACCCAAAGCCATGCCGATTCCAGACCTGCCAACGGGTGTGGCTCTGCACGCGGCTATGGCTCTGGGCTTTGACGGTCACCTTCACCGGGATGCGGATCGTGCGCCTGCCGGCCATGGGCAAGACTCCCTTCCCGACCGCCTTGTGGGGAGCGGCCGGTCCGCAGCGGCGTCGGGCCGCTGCGCGATCAGTATCTCACCGACACCGGACAGGTACGGACCGCGCCATACCCCGCAGGAACGCCATGTTCTGACCCGAATCCACGAGTAGTGAGGCGACACGGGCCGTAGATGGCGACGGGTGTCCTGCTGACCTGCGATGATCGTGTTTGTGATGACACGGTTTTCAAGGTCGGAAGGACACCCGTCTGGTGGGCGGAGTACGGGAGATTCATCGGCTGCGGCGGCGGGTGCGCATCGGCGCGCCGGACCCGTCATTGACTCGGGTGTCGGGGATGGCGGCGGTCACCGAGCTGGTGGACCGACTAGCCATGATCAAGCTGTTGGACGCTGCGATCGGGCTGATCAAGGCCCGCCGCCGGGGACACACCGGCGGTCAGTTGCTGGTCGGCCTCGCGGCCGCGCAGCTGGCCGGGGTGGACTTCCTTGTCGGGCTGGATCACCAGCGCGCCGACGTCGCCGGTCAGGCGCTGGCCCCGGTGCCCGGGTTTGGGTGCCACGACCGCGGCCGGGCTCGCGGGTAGGTTCACCGAGGGGCAGTGGCACGCGGTGGAGACCGGGATCGGTGACATCCACACTGGGATGCTGGCCGCGTTGCCCCCGGCGCGAGCGGCGGCGTTGTGCGCGACGGTCACGATCGATCTGGACACCACCGATGTGGAGGTCTACGGGCTCCGCAAGCGCGGGGGTGGCCTACAACCACCAGGGCCAACGCTGCGGGCGCCCGCACGTGGCCACCTGGGCCGAGACCGCGACCGCGCTGGCCGCCGACCTGATGGCCGGCAACGACGATCCCCGCTCACATGCCGCCGCCCTGCTGCACAGGGCGTTGGCCGCGCTACCCGCGCTGGCCCGGGCCGGGCGAATCCGGCTACGCGCCGACGCCGGCTACTTCGCCGGTGCGCTGGCTCGTGGCGCACACTTCGCCGAGGTCGAGTTCGCCATCGGCGCCAAGCGCATCGCCCCGCTGGGGCGACTGCTGGCCGGCATCGCCGAGAACGACTGGGCCGACGCGATCGACATGGACGGCGCGCAGGTCGCCGTCGCCGACGACACCCCGGACTGGTGGCCCGCCGCGACCCGGCTGCTGATCCGCCGCGTCCGGCTCACCCCCGCCCAGCTCAGCGTCGACCCGCGTGCTCGGCGCCGCCGTACCCTTGCACCCCGACCAGCGCGCCCTGCCGATCAGCGAGCTCACCGACGCCGTCTACGGCTACTCGTTCATCGTGACCAACCTGGACGTCTCCACACCGGACAAAGCTGCCGCGGTGGAGCACTGCTACCGGCACCGCATGGCGGTCGAAAACGTCTTCTGCGATGCCAAGCACGGCGCCGCGCTTCGACACCTCCCGTCCGGATACCCGCAGGTCAACAAGGCTTTGATGTGGGGGGCGCTGCTCCGGCCAGTATCGCCGGCTGGCTGCACCAACTCACCGCCACCCCCGCACCCGGCGGCCAACTGGCCGGTCACGGCGTCCGTGACGGCCAAGCCATGATCGCCACCCTCCGGCACCGGCTGATCCACATACCCGCCCGACTGATCCGCCACGCCCGCGCGCTGTCCCTGCGCCTGCCACCCGGCCACCACCTACTCGAAGAAGTCCCCACCCGGATACGCGCCCTCCCGGCAATGCCCTGACCAGGCCAAACCGGCCCCGACACTCCGGAACACCACCCACCCGAGGCGACACTCGGGCCCTTGGGCTGCCCACAACCCGAAAACAGACCCTTGAAGATCAAAAATACGGGGGAAAGATCGACTCGTCACCTACTCGCGGAATCGGGTCAGACTTGTCACCGCGATCTGCCTCCGATACCGTAGGGTGCCACCCGGGTCACGGGTACTGGGAAACGAACTCCAGCCGCATTCCTCCCGCGGCGGCGCGTGCCTGCCCCGGCGACGTGGGGCTGGAAATAGCACCTCAAGTACCCAGGCTGGGGATACGATCGGGCAGTCCTTCGCCGGTGGCGCGCCGCCGAGCAACCAAAGGACAATAATTCTCGGGCGTGACGCCGGGGTAGCTGTACGACATCAGGCGAGGTAAAGTGAAGGCACTGGACAGGGACGCGCATCCGTTTCGATTCACACTCGTCACCTCAACCGGCAGTACCTTAGTAGCCGCAGCGGTCATAAACGGTATCGACCAGCTTCTCAAGACACGGATCATCGAGTACCAGGTTCCATTATGGCTCCTACTGCTACTGGCCGTAGGCTGCCTTTCCGCTGTGGTCGCCGCGCTACGAACTAGGCTGCGGGACAAGGTCATCAACACACATCCGCCGGACATCCCACAGAATCGCCAGGTCTTCTTCCTGCTCTGCGCCTTCACCGAGAAACGCTGGTTGGCCGGGCTCCTGCACGACATACACAACTCACTGGATCATCGCGGTTTCGATCTCTTGCTGAAAATTCCCGAACGGGACTACGTCCGCTTCGGACAATCGCGGCACTTATGGGAATTGACCGACCGTTACCAAAAATGCATCGGAGGAATCATAAGCCCGGTCGAACCCGAGCTTTTCAGACATGAGTTGAAGGAGTTCTGCACCGTGGCGGGTTATCCGATCGTCATGGTAGACATCGATCCGTTCGGAAGCGAGGAAGAGTACCCGCCCGACGTGGCGTTCGTGGGTTATGACCCGGACGTTATCGGACGTTGTGCTGCGGACTACGTGGCCGAGCATGCCAAGACCTCGCACATCCTCCCCCCTCGTGTACTGGTGATTGGAGCCGAACTGCACCGGGGACGTCAGCGGGAGTTCGTTAACCGACTACGGGAGTGGATTCACGACACCGAAATCATGGGCGTCGATGACGGCAGCTTCATCAGGATGCGCGCCCGGGATCTCGTGTGTGACCATCTCCGCTCCGGAGCGGTTCCGGACTATATATTATGCACGAATGACGAGATGGCACTGGGCGCGGTCGACGCCCTGGTCATGACCGGCATCGGGAATGATGGATCGGTGGTGGTCGTCGGCGTCGACGGAATACCGGAAGCCAAGGCCCTCATTGATTCACGGAAGGTACCACTGCGGGCCACCGTGGTCCAGGATTCCTGCCGCGTGGCCGAGACCGCAGCAGATCTACTCGACAAGGCGATACGAGGTAAACGCATCGAGACGTATAACTACCTCAAACCATACATCTACCACAAGGACCGCTGATCACACACCGGGACGCCCGCACGGTGCCTCAGCCAGACCGGGTGAGCAGGGCACCCACCCGTCGATTTCGGGGGACAACCCGAGAGTGTCGAGGAGTTGGCCGGTGGTGGCGGTGACGTTTCGACGGCTTCTGCGCCGCGCGCCCCAGTGGCTCTATGCCGATACGCGCTCGGCCGGAGCCAAGCCGCAGTCGCCGAACGCCTCAACCGGCTCAGCCAGCAGGCCGGACTGCCAGCCCGCCCAGTGGCGAGCCGCGTCGCCGAACTATCCCGCTGGGAAAACGGACGCGTCACCCCCGACCGCGACAACCAACGCCTACTCCGACGTGTCTACGGGCTGACCAGCGAGGAACTCGGCTTCCCGACCGATCCCGACGGGACGAGATCGACGACGAACTCCACGACCGCATCACGGTCTCCCGACACATCGACGCGCAAACCGTGGCACTGTTCCGGCAGCAAACCGACAACGCGAGAGCCACCGACCGGCGATTCGGCGCAGCAGCGCTGCTCGAACAGCTACGAAGCCAGATCCGCCAGCTCGAAGACTTGCTACACCATGCGGTGCTGGCCGACCAACGCGCCCCACTGGCCATCGCGCTGTCCGAAGCCTCCACGCTCGCCGGATGGACCACGCTCGACGTCGGCAGCACCCACCAGGCCTGGCAGCACTACGAAACCGCGAAGGCGGCCGCCCGCGAATCCGAATCCCCCGTGCTGCTCGCGCACGCCACCGCAGAACAAGCCTTCCCGCTGCTCGACGTCGGCGAGACCCACTCGGTGATCGAACTGCTCGCCGAAGTCCGCGCTCACGCCGAACCGACCACGCCCGAGTTGCAGCGAGCGTGGCTGGCCGCCGCAGCCGGTGAAGCCTTCGCCGCTGTCGGGCAGCGTGACGACGCGCTACGGGCCTTCGATGCAGCTGACGCCCTCGTCCCCGAGGACCGCCGACACCCCGACCTGCCGTTCGTGTTCCTCGGCTGACTGTCGGCGAAATCTCACCCGCTGGCGCGGCAAATGCCCTCGTCCGGCTCGGCGACCCCGGCGCGATCGACCACCTCACCCGGCTCGTGCACAGCACCCCGCTCTCGGCCCGCGCGCACGCCGGGACGCTGGTCGACCTCGCCCACGCCCACGCCACCAGCGGGGACCGCGCCACCGCACTCACCTACGCTGGCCACGCCCGCCGACTCGCCTCCCAGATCGGCTCCCGCCGCCAGCAACGGCGCCTACAGCGCCTTCAACTCCCCCTCGCTGGCCCGAAACGCGACGCCAAGTAGTACAACACCGCCACGAGCGTTCCGGCGCCCAGCAGCTCACCACGGGCAGCCAACTCGACCATCCGCGACAGCGGCACCCACTCGATCCGCCCCGCCTCCTCAGCGTCACTCGGCTCCCCGACCCGCTCCGCTCTCTGCCAAAGAAACACGTCAACACCGGCCGTCACCATGCCCGGCACCGGCTCGAAGCTCAGCAGGTGCTCAGCCCCGCCGATCGGACGCCAGCCGCTCTCCTCCTCGGCCTCCCGTGCGGCAGTCTCGGCAGCATCCTCGTCACCATCGATGATCCCACCGAGCAGCTCGTACCCCCACTGGTCCGTCGCGAACCGGTACCGCCACAACATCAACGCCTCGTCGCGCTCGTTCACTACCAGCGCGACAGCCACCCGGCCCAGGTGCACCACATGGTGCTCCCACCGCTCACCAGTCGGCGCCTCCACGTCCGCCAACGCCAACCGCACCCACCGGCTGTCATAGATCGTCCGCTCACCACGAACCGTCCAGCTCATCTCACGCTCTTCGTCGGCCACGAGCGGAGGTTACGTCGGAGGCTCGCGACAGCTGGTCGCCCGGCTGCCGCGGGTCCGGATATCAGGCCGCCCCGCCGAGCCGAGCAAGAGGGACAACTTCGGCACCCTCTGGGTAGATGACTGCACTATTGATCGGTCAACCTCATCCCCCCTCCCGAGCGCTTGGGCATGCGTGAACCGAGGATCTCAGCCGCCTTGCGGTCGGAAGCAGCGACCCAGGCGGCGTAGACGCGCAGGGTGGTGGCCCCTCCTCCGCCGTGACCGAGTCGGCCAGCGACAGTGCGGAGGTCGATACCGGTGTTCAGCAATTCCGTCGCCGAGTAGTGACGAAGGGCGTGAATGTGCGTGTCGATGCCCAGTCGGTCGGCCATGTCCTTGTACCGGCTCGACAAGCCATGCGGGGAGTAGGGCACCGTGGGCACCGGCTGCCGGTGCCCGGTGAACACGTACATGTCCTCGGAGAGTTCGAGACCGATGTCGGCAAGCCTCGCACGCCACCGTTCCTTGTGGTCTCGCAGCAACCCCACCGTCTCGGTGTCCAGAGCGATGCGGCGCATCTGATGGGTCTTCGTGTCCTTCTCCGTACCGACGCCGTTGCGCAACCGGTAGCTGGTGCGGATCGCGATCTCGCCGATGTCGAGGTCCACCCGCGACCAGCGGATCATGCACACCTCGCCGCGGCGCATCCCGGTGGTCAAGACCAGCCACACGAGGGTGCCCCAGTCATCGTCCATCCGGAAGGCCTCGTCGACCAGCCTCGCGGCCTCAGCCAGCGACGGCGGGTCGGGCTCCGGGGGCTTCTGCTTCGGCCGCTGGGCGAGCCGCGCGGGATTCGAGTCGAGCCAGTCCCAGCGAACCGCGGCTGACAATGCGCCGCTGATGATGGCGTGGATCTGCCGGACGGTCGATGCCGCCATCGGCTTGCATACATGCGGCTTGCACTTCGCGTCCGCGCAGTCGTGCTCGCCATCGGCCCTGTGATCGACGTGGGGCTTCCTATCGCACCGGGCACGGCACCGCCGCAGTTCGGCGTACAGGGTCTCCAGATGACGGACGGACAGCTTGGCGATCGCCATGGTGCCGAGGGCAGGCTTGATCGTTCGCTCGATGTAGCCGAGGTAGGTCTCCCGCGTGCTGTCCTCATGCTCTGCCACCCGCAGCCACTCGTCGATCACATGACCCAGCGAGACCACCGAGGACGGCTGGCGTGCCTTCTCCGCCTCGGCAACAAGGCGGTTCAGCGTCCGTCTGGCCGTGCGCCGGGCCGCGTCGTCGGTGCCGCGCACCGTCTCCCGGAGGTACACCGGCTTGCCGGTCACCGGGTCGGGCCCGGCGTACACCCGGATGCGCAGCGAATCGCCTCGGGCCTCGATGTTGCCCCTGCGCCGCTCGTCACCACGCCTGGTACGTGCCGCGGCCATGCTCATAGAGTAACTCATGCCCAAGCCTATGCCCGCAGATCAACTTAAAAGATCTTGATCGTGCTACTTCCGCTGCTAGATCCCGGTGGGGCGGGTGGGACTCGAACCCACGACCTGACGGATTATGAGTCCGCTGCTCTGACCTGCTGAGCTACCGCCCCGGTGGCGTGAGGCTAGCGCACCGCCAGAGGTCGAGGGCCACGGTACGCACGAAGCGAGACACGCCCCATCCACGTTCCGGGGCGGCTCACGCAGCTGGCGGGACGCGATGCTCTCCGGGACCGGGACCCGCGGTGCGTCGCGCTGGGATCCGCACGGCGGGTTCAGGCACGGCGGGCGGCGGGTCCGGTGCACGACGTCGCCGGAGTCGTCGCCATCCTTCGGCGGCCCGCCACGCACGCTCCTGCCGGTATTCGATCTCGGCTCGGAGCCCGAGCTCGGTCCAGAGAATCATGACCGAATGGTGACCTGAGGGTCTGACAGTTCCGGTTGTTGTCTACTGCTCACATGACTTCCGAACCGCGCAACCGGTCGCACCGTTCCCCCGGCCACAGCGGGAACCGGCCGAGCGGTCGGCGCGGACGTAGCGGGCGTGGAGCTTTCCTCGCCGCCGCGTTGCGGTCACCGCGCGAGGTCGGGACGCTGCTGCCCAGCGGGCGGGCACTGGCCCGCCGGCTGGCCACCGTCGTACCCCGGACCAGGCGCGACGGCCGTGGCCCTGTGATCGTCGAGATCGGCGCAGGCGAGGGCGCGGTGACCGCGGAGCTCGCCGAGCGGGTGGGCTCCGGCGCGACGCTGATCGCCATCGAACGGGACCCGGCGCTGGCCGACCGGCTGCGGGCGCGCGGGCTGCGGGCCGACGTCGTCACCGCCGACGCGCTCACGCTGCGGCAGGTACTCGCCGAGCGCGGGCTCGACCGGGCGGATGCGATCGTCTCGGTGCTGCCCTGGACGCTGCTTCCCGCGGCCCGGCAGCGCGAGCTGCTCGAGGTGCTCACCGGTGTGCTGCACTCCGATGGCGTGTTCACCGCCGCCGCTTACAGCCTCGGGTACTGGGCATCCACCGCGCGCCGGTTCCGCGGTGAGCTGAACCGCGTCTTCCGCGAGGTGGTGCCGACCCGCACGTTGTGGTCCAACGCACCGCCGGCGATGACCTACGTCTGCCGCCAGCCGATCCGGTAACCGACCACCGCAGAGCCCGTACCGGTCAGGGGCGTCCGGGCACGGGACGGCACCGTTCGAAGCAGCGCGGGCCCTCGTAGGTCAGCGCGGTGATCTGCTCGGCGGTGGGAAGGCCGGCGACGTCCTCGCCGTTGCGCTCGGCCAGCAGCAGCACGATGGCAAGCGTCCGCTCCCCCTCCCACGTCGCGGCGACGCTAGCGGCATCGAGCCGTCCGGCACGCAGCTCCGCGGTAAGGAACTCGAAGGTTTCGGGCATGGTCGCGCCGGGCGCCATCGGGAAGGCGAAGTCGACGGGCAGTGTCCGCTCACCCCGGGTCCATCCGGCCTGCCAGCCGGCGAAGCCGACGGCCAGCGGGATCAAGACCAGCGCTGCGGCGACCGCGGAAGTGCCCGACCGCAGCAGTGCCGGGCGCGACGCGAGTGCGCGGACCAGCAGGTCCGTCGCCACCCCGATGGCCAGCGCGGCGACGACCGCCAGCGCGATGGCGCGCCGGACCCCGGGGACGTTGCCGGCGGGCGCGTACAGCACCACGGTCGCGACGGCGACGAACGCCCAGGGCCACACCGACCGGCGCCACAGCAGCGCGGCCGCGAGGCCCGCGAGGGCGGCGAGCGCGAGCGCCGGTGATCCCAGGGCGGGTTGGTCGGAGAAGTAGTAGTAGGACTGCCCGTTGCGGGTCAGCAGCACGGCCAGATCGCGCACGTTGGACCAGGCGCCGCCCGGTTCGACCGACCCACCCCCGGTGACGATGCGCCCCCCGTTGACCCACCACAGCTTCGGGAACAGCACCACTGCCGCTCCCGCCGCAGCCGCCGCGGCAACCCGCAGCAGGTCCGGGCCCCTGCCCGGCGATCCGAGCGCGCGGACCAGCGCCGCCACGCCGATGCCTGCGGCCCAGGCCAGCCCGGAGGGGTAGGTGGTGACCGCAACGCCCGCGAGCACGGGTGCGATCCACCACCACCCTCGCCGCGACGTCACCACCAGCAGGCCGACCATTCCCCATACGGCCTCGAGCCCGTTCTCGGTGGCCAGCCAGGAGAACGCCGCCACACCGGGGATCAGCGCGACGGTGCCGGCCCCGATCGCCGCAGCCGGGCGGCCGCAGCCGAGCCGCCGTCGCAACGTGACGTAGACCAGCGGGGCCAGCAGCGCGATGGCCGCGGCCTTCCACCGGCGCGCGCTGAACAGGTCGTACCACGGGTCCAGGTGCGAGGCCGCCCAGTAGTAGAACGGAGCGCCGAAGTTGGTGGAGTAGACCGAGGCCTGGAAGCGCTGCTCCACCGTGAACAGCACGTCACGGATACTGACCGACGCCTCTTCCCCGGTCAGCACCTGCACGCCGTCCACGACGGCGACGGCGCGCAGGTAGATCGCCAGGGTCAGGAGGTAGAGCCCGATCGCGATGAGCACGTCCGGGCTGATCGACCTGCGCCACCGGACCACCCCGAGAGGCTCCCCCAGCTGGATTCGAACCAGCAACCCTGCGATTAACAGTCGCATGCTCTGCCAATTGAGCTATGGGGGAAGGCGCCCGCCGGGCTCACCGGCCCGGACGACTTTCACCCTATCGCACCGTCCGCCCCGCCCGTGCCGGGTGCCCCACCGATCACGAGTACGGCAGGATGGGCCGATCATGCCCGCAGCCATCATGAGGAGGACAATCATGCTGAAGTTCCTGGCCGGGGTCGCGGCCGGCTACGTGCTCGGTGCCCAGGCGGGAAGGGAGCGTTACGAGCAGATCGCGCGCACCTGCCGCCAGGTCGCCGACCACCCCGCGGTGCAGGGCGCGGCCGGGGTGGTCCGGGCCAAGATCACCGAGGTCACCGGGCGGCTCCAGGAGAAGCAGGACCACTGAGCCGCCCCGCCCGGCTGGCCGGCGGTCACCGCACCACCTGTGCCACCGCGAAGATCCGGCGGAACGGGAACCAGGTGACGCCGCCTGCGCCGGCCGGGTATGCCGCCCGCAGCCGCGGCGCGAGCTCGGCGCGGAACGCCGACCATTCTTGCGCCGACAGCGCTGACCGGACCGGCCGCAGCGCGGTCCCGGTGATCCAGTCGAGCACCGGGTCATGCCCGGTCATGCGGTGCAGGTAGGTGGTCTCCCACACGTCCACCTCGGTCCCGCAGCTCTCGAGCAGGGCGGCATACCCCGCGGGCTCGAGCACCGCGTCCGGTTCGCGCAGGTCCAGCAGCTCGCGCCAGCGGGGTTCGGCCGCCAACTGGCGTACCACGCCATGCGAGGGTGCGGCGAGGTTCGCCGCCACCTGCAGCGCCAGCCACGCCTGGTCGGGCAGTTCCGCCAGCCAGCGGCGCAGCAGGGCGCCGTGGCCGGGCACCCACTGCAGCACGGCGTTGCACACCACCACGTCGACGTCCGGCACGGGCGACCAGGAGCAGACGTCCCCGAGCTCGGCAGGCACCCCCCGCTCGCGCGCGGCGGCCACCATCTCGGCCGAACCGTCCAGTGCCTCGAGTTGCGCGTCCGGCCAGCGCCGGGCCAGCAGCGGGGTGAGCGTCCCCGGGCCGCACCCGAGATCCACCACACGGCGTGGCCGGCGCGCAGCGACGCGCGCCAGCAGGTCGTGGAAGGGACGGGCGCGGTGGTCACCGAAAGCCAGGTAGATGTCCGGATCCCACACGCCGCCGCCTCCGCCTATGATCACGAACGCTCCGGGCGCGACCTGGCCTGCCGCATGCGGTCGGCGACCTGTGCCGCCACCGACTGCACGGCCCACCGGTCGGTGCCCGGATCGGCGCGCACCTGCAGCACGACGCCGTCGCGCCCGGGCAACCGTCGTTGCACGAACCACGCACCGCCACCCGGCAGTTCCCGGTACTGGCTCGACCGGATCGACCCGGTCACGCGGGCACGCACCACGTCGGGCACCGTGCCGGGCTCGGTGAGCACGAAGCGGCGTGGCGGGAGATCGGCCAGCAGCACCGCCTCCCCGGCGGCGGCCTCGGACACGGCCTCGGTGAGCAGCAGCGCGTTGCGGTCCCAGACCGCCTTGCTCACCCACTCCCACCCGATCCGCCTGGCCACGGAGCCCTCGGGAACCCACAGGCCGAGCTGGGTGACCACCAGGTGGCCCTCCCGGACCAGGGCGCCGACGGCCAGCACGTGCTCGGCGGCATCGAGTCGACCGGTGAAGCCCTCCGGGAGCTCGGCCCGGCCGGTGATCCGGTGCCACCACCGGCGAAGGACGCTCACCCGAGCGCTCCCATCGCCTGCTCCCGCAGCGCCTTGTGGTATTGCTCGAGCGCGACGAGGTCGCCGAACAGGTCGTGGAACTCCTCGGAGTCGTCGGCCGGGGACAGCCGCTGCAACCGTGACTTCAGTTCGCCGATCTGCCGGCCCACCAGCTCGGCCTGCAGCCCGGCCAGCACCCCGTTGACGTAACGGACATCGGTCTCGTCCCTGGTGGGCAGCGTCTCGACGGCGAGCTCGGACAGCAGCGTCTGCAGCGCGGGCAGCGTGCAGTGCCCGCGCACGGCGTCGATCCACTCCGGGCCGGACAGCCCCGCGGCGGTGCCCCCGGCGGCGAGTACGGCACGGTGCAGCGCCCGGTAGGCGGAATGCCCGAAGGCCTCCTCCGCCAGCGCGTCGTACACCGGACCGGCCAGTGCGGGCAACTGCAGCGCCGCCTTGAGGACGTTGCGCTGCGCGTCGAGCCGGGGGTCGCGCCGCGGCGGCAGCTCCGGGCCGTCCGACGTGGACGGCCGGCGGCGCTGCGGTGCGGTCCCGGGCGCTCCGGCGGTTTCCCGTACCCGGCGCACGACGTCGAACTCCTGGGTCCATCCGGTCCAGCCCGCGAGCCGGCGGGCGTACTCGTCGCGCAGCGCCTCATCCTTGATCTTGGCCACCAGCGGCACCGTGCGGCGCAGCGCCTCGACTCTGCTCTCAGCGGTCTCCAGGTCATACTCGGCTAGCAGAGCACGTATTGCGAAGGTGAACAGCGGCTGCCGTCGCGCCACTAGATCTTTCACCGCGGCGTCACCCTTCACCCGGCGCAGCTCGCAGGGATCCATCCCGTCTGGCGCGATGGCGATGAAGGTCTGTGTGGCGAACCGCTGCTCCTCATCGAAGGCCTTCAGTGCCGCCTTCTGCCCGGCCTCGTCGCCGTCGAAGGTGAAGATCACCTCACCTCGAAAGTAGGCATCGTCCATGAGCAACCGGCGGAGTACACCCAGGTGTTCCTCGCCGAACGCGGTGCCGCACGAGGCGACGGCGGTGGGCACCCCGGACAGCTGCATCGCCATCACGTCGGTGTAGCCCTCGACGACGACCACCTGGTGCCGGCGGGCGATCTCGCGCTTGGCCCTGTCGATGCCGAAGAGCACCTGCGACTTCTTGTAGACGGGGCTCTCGCTGGTGTTGAGGTACTTGGCCTCGATGCGGTCGTCGTCGAACAGCCGCCGCGCACCGAAACCGACGACGTCACCCCCGAGGTCGCGGATCGGCCAGAGCAGCCGGCGGTGGAACCGGTCGATCGGCCCACGTTGCCCCTCGCGGGACAGCTGCGCCTTGTACAGCTCGGCCAGCTCGAAGCCCCTGCCCAGCAGGTGCTTGGTGAGCGTGTCCCACCCCGCGGGCGCGAAACCGCACCCGAAGTCCGTCGCGGCCGCCTCGTCGAACCCGCGCGTGGCGAGGAACTCCCGCGCGACGCGGGCCTGGGGTGAGCGCAGCTGCTCGGCGTAGAACTCGGCGGCGTGCTTGTTCGCCTCCACCAGCCGCGAGCGGGTGCCCCTGTCACGCTGCACCGACGACCCGCCGCCGGTGTAGCTGAGCCGGATGCCGACCCGGTCGGCCAGCCGCTCGATCGCCTCGACGAACCCCAGGTGCTCGATCTTCATGACGAAGTCGACGACCGACCCACCCTCACCGCAACCGAAGCAGTGGAACGTGCCGTGGCTGGGCCGGACGTTGAACGACGGGGTCTTCTCGTCGTGGAACGGGCAGAGCCCCTTGAGCGAGCCCGCCCCGGCGCGGCGGAGCGCCACGTACTCGCCGATCACCTCGTCGATCCGGTTGCGCTCACGGACCTCCGCGATGTCCGCGTCCCGGATACGTCCCGCCACGACCGGCGAGTCTAGGTGCCGCGAGCGTGGTAGCGCTGCCGGCCGGGCCCGGTGGCAGGATGCCCTCGTGGGTATGGGGGTCGATGCGCTGGCAGCCGAGTTCCAGCGCCACCGGTCGCACCTGCTCGGCGTGGGCTACCGGCTGACCGGGAGCTGGGCCGACGCCGAGGATGCGGTCCAGGAGAGCTGGTTGCGACTGCAGCGCGCCGAGCCGGACGAGCTGCGGGATCTGCGCGGCTGGCTGACCACCGTGGTGGGCCGGCTGTGCCTGGGCCGGCTGCGCTCGGCCGCTGTGAAGCGCGAGCGGTACGTCGGGTCGTGGCTGCCCGAACCGGTGGTGACGCCGGTGGACGGCGGTGGCGGGCCGGCCGAGGAGGTGGTCCGGGATGAGGGTGTCCGGATGGCGGCGCTGGTGGTGCTGGAGCGGCTCACCCCCGAGCAGCGCGTCGCGTTCGTGCTGCACGACGCGTTCGAGGTGCCGTTCGCCGAGATCGCCACGCTGCTCGGCTGCTCGCTGGTAGCTGCCCGCCAGCACGCCTCCCGTGGGCGCCGCAGCGTCGCGGACGCCGACCCGCCGCCTCGCGCGGCGCTGGCCGAGCAGCAGCGGATGCTCGACACACTGACCGCGGCGCTCGCTGCCGCGGACCTCGATGCCCTGGTGCGGCTGCTGCACCCCGATGCCGTCGTGGTGGGTGACGGCGGCGGCAAGGAGCGCACCGCGCGGCGTCCCGTGGTCGGTGCCCGGAAGGTGGCCCGCTTCCTGCTCGGTCTGCTGCAGCGCTACGGCCCCGCCCAGCTCACCACGGCGCGCCCCGTGCTGGTCAACGGCGATCTCGGGATTCTCGTGCCTGCCTGGCCGGGCGACGCCGAGTTCCCGACCCCGGTCGCGGGCCGGGTGGCCTGCTTCGCGGTCCGCGACGGGCGGGTCGCTGCGATCTACGACGTGGTGAACCCGGACAAGCTCACTCGCGTGCTGACGTGACGTCAGCCGCGGCAGTCCTCGGCGGCCCGTTGCGGGAGCTGGGAGAAGCGGAACCCGGTTCGCTCGACGGACCCGGTGAGGTTGTCCCAGAACCGCTGGGGGGTCAGCGGCGCTCGCACCGACTCGAGAAGCTCGCGGATCTGCGGGCAGGCCAGCGCCTCCCGCGCGTGCCGCAACTGCTCCCGGTCCACGGGCTCCCGGTCCACCGGCACCACGTCGGAGCGGCGCCCCTCGTCGGCGACGTACCAGGCCGTGGGCAGGTCTTTGTCGTGGCCGATCCGCCCACCGAACACCGTCGTCGCGTGGGCCGCGAGCGGGTTGGACAGCCCGACCGGGTCCACCACCCGCACGTCCACCGGGTGGGCGGCGCCCATCATGCCCAGGTTCAGGTACGGCACCGTCACGTGATCCACACCGTCGCGGGCGAGGTAGGCATCCCAGGTCGCGTAGCGGGGTCCGGCGTCCAGCAGCAACACCGCTGGCCTGTCCTGCCGCTGCACGACCGGCATCGAGCGCCGGATGGCTCCGTGCGCGTCGATGTAGTCGCTCGCCGAGACCGGATGCCGCTCGGCGGTGTTGGCCGACCAGAACGCCCGCTCGTCGACGATGCCGGTGCGGGTGTCGACCTGGGCCCCGTAATCCGCCCGCAGCACCGTGTCGGCGATCGGTGCCCACACCGCCACCCCGACCACGGGCAGCAGCGTCCACCAGGTCAGCGGCACGACGAGCACCGGCAGCAGCAGCGCAGTGATCGCCGGGAGCAGCATCCGGCCGTGCATGAAGTCACCACCGACCCGGACGACGTACAGCGCCATCAGCAGGCCGCCGACGAGCGGGAACAGCGTGACGGCCACCGTCGCCCAGCGATCGTCCCAACCACCGTGCCGGCGCACCAGCAGCGCACCCAGGGCCAGCAGCGCGCACCCCAGCGGCACCCACAGCCAGTAGGTCGCCACCATGTCGTGCAGGTACACCACACCCTGCTCCCACCGGGCCCGGGACGCTTCCTTGGCCAGCGCGGTCGAGGGCACCAGCAGCCCGTAGTAGCCCGCGCGGAACACCTCGTAGCCCACCGGCATCGCACCGGCGGCCGCGCCGAGCCCGAGCAGCCGCCGCCAGCCCGGCCGCAGCACCATCACGAGTACGAGCAGCCCGAGCACAGAGAAGACCCCCAGGTCCGGGCGGACCAGCGGGCCGAGGCCGAGCAGCACCGCCGCCGTCCACGGCACCGGACCGTCCCGGCCCCCGCGGGCCACCCGCACCAGCAGCCACCACGAGGTCGCCAGCCACAGCGTGATCAGGCCCGTCTCCAGGCCCGAGGTCGCGAAGTCCCACACCGGGGGCAGCGCGAGCAACGCGATGGCACCCAGCGGCATCAGCACCACGGCACCGCTGCGGTGCAGCCGGCGTGCGGCGTCCATGCCCAGGCCGAATCCGGCAGCCGTGCAGCCGAGGCCGATACCGACCGCCGCCCAGTCCAGCCGGACCCCGGGGAACGAGCCTGCCACTGCCAGCATCACGGTCCACACCGTGCTGGTGTTCACCTCGACGCGCTCACCGATGTTGAACACCGGCCCGTTGCCTGCCAGCACCTGCCGCACGGTACGCAGCACGATGAGCCCGTCATCGGCGATCCAGCGCTGCTGCCAGCCGATCACCGCGCTCACCACGACGCCGGCCACGATCAGCGCCCGGTTCCACACCGTGACCGGATCGCGCCGCGACACCGCCGGCACGCGCCACCGGCGCGGCCGCGGCTCGGGCAGCTCCACCGGTTCGCGGGGCTGGTCCCCGACGGCGGTCAGCACGGCGCCGGCCGCAGCGCCGAGTGCCAGCGCAGCGCCTGGGCGTCGGTCAGCGCGGCGACCTGGTCGATGACCACCCGCAACCGTCCCGCGTCATCACCCGCGGCATCCCAGGCGGGCCGCAGCGCAGGGTCGAGTGCCTCCGGCGCGCGGGCGACCAGCCGTTCGCACAGCTGGCCGAGCAGCGCGCGCTCGTCGGCCTGCGTGGCCAGCCGTTGCGGGTCGCTCATCACGAACCGCAACGCCACCGCCTTGAGCAGCGCGACCTCCGCGGCTACCGTCGCGGGCACCACGAGGTCGGCGTCGTAGCGGCGCAGCGGGCCCGGGCCGTACCGCCGCAGCGTCGCGGACACCACCGCCGAGGCGAACCGGCCGACGAGCTCGCTGGTGAGCGCCTTCAGCGCGATCTGCGCACCGAGCGATCCGTCGTAGCGGCGCAGCGCACCGACCGCCGGGAGCTCCAGCAACCCGTCCGCGGTCGCCTCCAACTGCTCCTGCGGCAGCCGGCTGAAGTGCCGCGCGGCCAGCGCGACGATGACCGCACGCTCGGCCGCGTCGGCGAGCGCGCCCAGCCGGATCCGGCCGGCGACGATGCCGTCCTCCACGTCGTGCACCGAGTAGGCCACGTCGTCGGACCAGTCCATCACTTGCGCCTCCAGGCACCGCGCCCTGTCGGGGGCACCCTCGCGCAGCCAACCGAACACCGCGGCGTCGTCGGCGTAGTACCCGAACTTCACGTCGCCGTCGCGGCGTGGCCACGGGTACTTGCAGGTGGCGTCGAGCGCGGCGCGGGTGAGGTTCAGGCCGTGGCAGCGGCCGCCGGCGTCGATCACCTTGGGCTCCAGCCGGGTGAGGATCCGCAACGTCTGCGCGTTGCCCTCGAACCCCCCGCAGGTGGCGGCCACGCCGTCCAGGGCACGCTCGCCATTGTGCCCGAACGGCGGATGGCCGATGTCGTGGGCCAGTCCGGCGGTGTCGACGACATCCGGGTCACACCCCAGTTCGCCGCCGATGCCCCGGCCGATCTGCGCGACCTCGAGCGAGTGGGTGAGCCGGGTGCGGGGTACGTCTCCCTCACCGGGCCCGACGACCTGGGTCTTGCCGGCGAGGCGGCGCAGCGCCGCCGAGTGCAGCACCCTCGCGCGGTCGCGGGCGAACGGGCTGCGCCGATCGGCCTCGGCGGCCGCGCCGGGCAGCTCGGCGCGCTTCGCCGGCTCGGCCAGCAGCCGTGCCCGGTCGTGCTCGGTGTACCCGGTGCTCATCGGCCTCCAGCGGGTGGGCGTCCCGACGGCGGTCATCCGAGGTCCGTGCCGAGGGCCTCCGCCGAGGCGTGCGTGAGCCGGTAGTACAGCAGTGCGGCGGACTCGCGGACGATGTAGCGCGCCTGGATCTGCCGGGTCTGCACGGTGGGGCCGCTGCGGGTGGGCGATGTGGTGACCTCCAGCCCCTCGTCGGAGGCCATCGTGGCCGCCCGCATCGAGTGCCAGGGATCGCTGACGATGACCGCGGCGGACCAGCCCTCGGAGCGTGCCCGGTCCGCCACCGCCTGCACGCTGCCCAGCGTGTCGGCGCCTTCACCGATGGCCACCACCGCGTCGCCGGGGATGCCGTAGGAGGTCAGGTAGCTCTTCCCCGCTTCACCCTCGGTATAGGTGTCGCCGTCCCGCCGGCCGCCGACGGTGACGATCATCGGCGCGACGCCGTCGCGCCACAGCCGCGCGGCGTGGTCCAACCGGGAGCCGAGTACCTCCGACGGCTCGCCGTTGTACTGCGCGGCGCCGAGCACCACCACGATGTCGGCGTCGCTGCGGTCGTCCACCCTGGCAACCTGCCACACCCGGAACACGGTTCCGCCGACGACCAGCGCGGTCACCAGCACCGCACCGAGCACCACCCGTACCACCACACGCCCCAGGGTCCCGGCCGTGCCTTCAGCCACCGATGCGCCCACCCACCCCGCCCAACGGCGCGCCGGTCCGTCCCGACCTGGTGGCGATGACCTCGGCGACGACCGACACCGCCGACTCGGCGGGGGTGGCAGCCCCGAGGTCCAGGCCGACCGGGCCGTGCAGCCGGCCCAGCTCGGCCTCGGTGAGCCCCGCGGCCAGCAGCCGCTGCCGCCGGGCCGCCTGGGTGTGGCGCGAGCCCAGCGCGCTGGCGAACCCGCGGCCCGAACGGAGCAGCTCGACCAGCAGCGCGTCGAAGGCGGGCGCGTGGTCGAGCAGCACCAGCACGTCAGCCGCGGTGAAACCGGCCACCGCGGCCAGCGCCGCGTCCAGGCCGGTCTCGGTGCGCACCGGCCAGCCCAGCAGACCGGCCTGCGCGGCCAGCGCCTCTCCCATCGCGCCGCTGCCCACGAGCAGCACCTCCGGCACCGGGATCCACAGATCCACCAGCACCTCGGTGCCCGCCGCTTCGATCCGCTCGGTGGCCGTGGCGCCACGACGGGCCAGCTCGCGCAACCGCCGGAGCACCTCCTCGTTGGCGGCCCCGAGGCTGCCGTGCACGTCGGCCAGTGCGGGCCCGGTCGCGACCAGCACGGTGCGGCCGTCCGTCGTCGAGGCCAGCGCCGCCGGGATGCCACCTGCCACGGCGGCACCGAGAGCGGCGCCGGCCGTGCTGTCCATGGGGTGGCCGAGCAGCTGGACGCCGCCGCTGCAGGCCAGGCCGGCGGCCACCGCGTCGGGCTCGGTGACGTGCCCGAGGGCGGTCGCCGGCTCGGTGACGGCGGAGGCCAGCAGCGGCAGCGCGACCTCGTCGAGCGTGCCGGCCAGCAACGCGCCGGCCCGCTCGCCGTCGGCGGTGCCGGCCAGCAGCTGTCCGGGTTCCACGGTGCCGAAGCCGTGCCGTTCCAGCACCCTGACCACGGCGGCCGGCCGCCCCTCGTCGGCCCAGCGGCGCAACGCCTCTCCCGACTGCCTTCGGGTCAACGGATCGTCAGTGCTCACGTGCCCCATGTTTCCAGACCGCGCCACCTCGCGGGTGACGGGCGGCGGGTGACGGGCGTGGCGCTCAGCAGCCCACGAGTCGCGCCGCCAGGTAGGACTCCACCTGGTCGATCGCCACCCTCTGCTGGGCCGTGGTGTCGCGCTCGCGAACCGTCACCGCGTGGTCGGTCAGCGTGTCGAAGTCCACGGTGACGCAGAACGGGGTGCCCACCTCGTCCTGGCGCCGGTAGCGCCGGCCGATCGCCCCCGCGTCGTCGAAGTCGACGTTCCAGTTCCTTCTCAGCTGCGCGGCGAGGTCGCGGGCCTTCGGCGAGAGGTCGGCGCTGCGGGACAGCGGGAGCACCGCGGCCTTGACCGGGGCCAGCCGCCGGTCGAGCTCGAGCACGACGCGCTTGTCAACCCCACCCTTGGCGTTGGGCGCCTCGTCCTCGGTGTAGGCATCGATCAGGAACGCCATCATCGCCCGGCCGACACCGGCCGCGGGCTCGATGACGTACGGGCGGTAGCGTGATCCGGTAGCCCGGTCGTAGTAGGACAGGTCCACGCCGGAGTGGTTGGAGTGCGTCGTGAGGTCGAAGTCGGTGCGGTTGGCGATGCCCTCGAGCTCGCCCCACTCCTGACCCGACGGGAACTGGAACCGGTACTCCACGGCCACGGTGCGCTTGGAGTAGTGCGACAGCTTCTCCTTGGGGTGCTCGTAGCGTCGCAGGTTCTCCCCGTCGAGGCCCAGGTCGACATACCAGTCGGTGCGCGTGTCGATCCAGTACTGGTGCCAGGTCTCGTCGGTGCCCGGCTCGACGAAGAACTCCAGCTCCATCTGCTCGAACTCGCGGGTACGGAAGATGAAATTGCCCGGGGTGATCTCGTTGCGGAAGCTCTTGCCGATCTGGCCGATGCCGAACGGCGGCCGCCTGCGCGCGGTCTGCTCGACGTTCTTGTAGTTGACGAAGATGCCCTGGGCGGTCTCCGGCCGCAGGTAGTGCAGGCCGTCTTCGGTGTTCACCGGATCGGGGAGGGTCTCGACCATGCGGTTGATCATCCGCTGCTCGCTGTAGTGGCCCCTGGTGGCGCATTCCGGGCACGGCACGTCCGACAAGTCACCCCCGAGCAGGCTGGTGCCGGTGCGCTCTACATAGCCCTCGGCGAGCTGGTCGGCATGGAGATGGTGCCGGCATGCGGTGCATTCCACCAGCGGGTCGACGAACGCCTCGACATGTCCGGAGGCGACCCAGACCTGCCGGGGCAGGATCACCGACGAGTCCAGGCCGACGACGTCCTCCCGGCCGGTGATCACCGAGCGCCACCACTGGCGCTTGACGTTGTCCTTGAGCTCCACGCCGAGCGGGCCGTAGTCCCATCCGGACCGGGTAGCGCCGTAGAGCTCGCCCGACGGGAAGGCGAAGCCCCGACGCTTGCAGAGGCTCACCACGGTCTCGATGCGGTCGGTGGGCAAGTAGCGGCTCCTGAGGTGACGATGCCTATCGTGGATCAGGTGAGCACGTCCCAGGCGAGCACTCCCGCTCCGAGATCGCGTATGGCGGCGAGCAGGCCGAGCCGGTTGGCCTTGACGGCGGGCACATCGGTCATGACGAGCACATCGTCGAAGAAGTCGTTGATCGGCGTGACCAGCACTGCCGCAACAATGACGAACTCGGCGAGGCCGGTCGGCGTGTCGCTCAGCTCGGCACGAGCCTTCGCAAGCGCCTCGTGCAGTGTGTGCTCGGCTGGTTCCTCGAACAGCCTCGGGTCGTAGGACGCCGGAGTGTCCGGCGGGATGATGCGGCGGACCCGCTGCATTGCCTCAGCGAGCTGCGCGAAGGCGGGCTGCTCGATCCGTTCGGCAAGCTCGGACAACGTGACGTCGGCCCTGGCCGGCTCCACCGCGAGGGGTAGGACGGCCCGGACGAGCTTGTGATCGTTGCCGGCGTCGAGGAGCAGTTGCTCGTAACGGCGGACCACGAACTCCAGGGCATCGGCCCCCGCGTTCCCGTCGACGGGTTGGCGCGAGCTGGCGACTCCCAAGCCGTCTCCGATGGAGATGCCGGCGAGCCGGGGTTGACAGCGCAGGATGCTGACGATGCCGAGGGCAGCCCGGCGCAGACCGAACGGGTCGGAGCTGCCGGTGGGTGCGGCGCCGAGCGCGAAGAGCCCGGCGAGCAGATCGAGCCGGTCGGCGAGGGCGAGCAGCGCGCCGGGGAGGGACTGCGGAAGCCTGCCTCCTGCCACCCGAGGCAGCTCCATCTCGTACAGCGCCCGCGCAACGTGGTCGGCCTCCCCAGCATGCAGGGCGTACTCGGCGGCCATGGTTCCGGCGAGGCCCGGCAGCTCGATCACCATCTGCGAGGCGAGATCGAACTTGGCCAGCTCCCCAGCCCGTGCCAGCGTGGCGCGCTCCTCGTCGTTCAGCTCGACCCGGGTGGCCAGATCGCTGGCAATCATGGCGATCCGGTCGGCTCGATCGGCCATCGATCCGAGCCGCTCCTCGAAGGTCAGCGCGGTGAGCCCGACCCTCATCTGTTCCGGGCGCACTGCCAGATCGGCGCGCCAGAAAAATGCCGCGTCCTCATACCGTGCACGCAGCACGGCCTCGTTGCCGGCCCGGACCTCGGCGAGGTCACAGTCACCGTTGGCGACCGCCACGAAATGTGGCAACAGTGCTCCTGCCGCGTCGCGCACCGGCAGGTACCGCTGGTGTTTCCGCATCACGGTGACGAGTACGTCCGGGGGCAGTTCGAGGTAGCTCTCATCGAAGTGGCCGAGCAACGGGTTCGGCTGCTCCACCAGGTTGGTGACCTCGTCGATCACCGCGCCCTCGGCGGACGTGTCGATCGTGCCACCGGCACTCGCGGCGAGCTCAGCGGCCCCGGCGATGATCTGCTGCCTCCGCTCGTCGGCGTCGGCCACGATGCCGTGCCGGGAGAGCAGGTCGAGGTAACCGTCGGACCGGTCCACCGGCACGGCGGGATGGGGCGCCGTGCGGTGCACGTAGGTCGTGCGTGCGCTGGCGATCGACGACACCGTGAAGGGCACGACAACCTCGCCGAGCAGCGCGAGCACCCAACGGATCGGGCGGGTGAACGACAGGCCGGGGGCATTCCAGCGCATGTTCTTCTCGGCGCGTAGCCCGGCGATGACCTCCGGCAGGATGCCCGCCAGCACCTCGACCGCAGCCCGGCCCGGCACGTCCTGGACGACGCCGACGTAGTCCACACCGTCGACGTCGAAACGCTGCAGGTCGGCGACCTCGACACCCTGCCCGCGGGCGAAGCCGAGTGCCGCCTTGGTGGGTTCGCCGTCGGGGGCGAACGCCGCGGAGGCCCTCGGCCCGCGCACGGTGCGCTCGGCGCTGGCTTCCCGCGGCCGCACGCCCGCTACAAGTGCGATGACCCGCCGTGGTGAGGAGTGGACCCGGACCTCGCCGTGCCCGAGGCGGGTCGCAGCCAGCTTCGCCGTCAGATCGTCGTGCAGCAACTGCGCGATCCGCGTGACCTCGCCGGGAGGCATCTCCTCCACTCCGACCTCGAACACCAATGTCGCCGGACCCGATGGCGCCGCACCCGATTCGGCCAGCGGGTGGGCAGGCAATGGCGCGGTGAGTCCCAGGGGGTGGCCCAGCTCCCGCCGGCGGGCGACCCATAGCCCGGCGGCTTCCCTGGCCAGATTCCGCATCCGGGCGAACGTCCTGGCGCGTTCGGTCGTGCTGATCGCACCCCGCGCGTCGAGCACGTTGAACGCATGCGAGCACTTCAGCACATAGGAGTGCGCCGGCACCGGTAGTCTCGCGTCCACCATCCGGCGGGCCTCGGCGGCGTAGGCGTCGAAGAGCGCTCGGTTGGTGTCGATATCGGCATCGTCGAGGTAGTAGCGACTCATCTCGTACTCGGACTGGCCGAACACCTCGCCGTAGGAGATGCCGGGGGCGTACTCCACGTCCTTGAAGTGACTTACGCCTTGCAGCGCCATCAGGATCCGCTCGATACCGTAGGTGAGCTCTACGGAGACCGGGTCCAGCGTCAGCCCGCCCGCCTGCTGGAAGTAGGTGAACTGGGTGATCTCCAGGCCGTCCAGCCAGACCTCCCAGCCCAACCCCCAGGCTCCGAGCGCGGGTGAGGCCCAGTTGTCCTCGACGAACCGCACGTCGTGCGCGCCGATGTCGATCCCGAGCGCCCGCAGACTGTCCAGGTACAGCTGCTGCGGATTCCCGGGTTCCGGCTTGAGGATCACCTGGAACTGCGTGTGGGTCTGGATCCGGTTGGGGTTCTCCCCGTACCGCGAGTCGTCCGGGCGCACGCTCGGCTCGACATAGGCCACCCGCCACGGCTCCGGCCCGAGCACGCGCAGAAAGGTCGCCGGGTTGAGCGTTCCCGCACCGACCTCTGTGTTCATCGGCTGCGCGATCATGCAGCCCTGGTCGGTCCAGTACCTCGTCAGCGCGAGCAGAGCGTCCTGCATCGTCAACACAGCAGCTACCCCTGGATGGTGTGGATCGTGTGGTCGATCATGCCCCTGCTCGTGGCTGCCAGCAGAGTTGGCATGACTATGCGGCCTGTGTCGCGGCGACCTTCCGCGCCATCCGGGCGAGTTCGCGGGCGTCGGCGCCGGGCCGGGCGTCCAGCGCGCCGACCAGCGGGGCGAGCTGCAGCCGGGTCCGCTGCGAGTCCAGCTGCGCCACCGCGTCGAGCACCGTCTTGGTCATGGTCAGCCCGCGCGGCTCCCCGGCCCGGACGTGGATCGTGGCCAGCACGATGCCCGACCGGGTGCGGCCACCCTCGCTGACGCCCTCCCACCGGCGCACCGACGCCGCGGCGTGCTGCTCGGCGACGTCCAGCCGACCACGGCCGAACTCGAAACGCGCGGCCACCCGGGCCGGGTCCCCGAAGGGGTCGGCGGGGGTCGGCTGCCACAAGTCCCGCGACTTCGCCAGCTCCGCGGCAGCGAGATGCTCGTGCCCGAGGTCGGCCAGGGCGGTCGCGGAGTCGGCCAGCGCGCACGCCTCCACGGCCGCCTTCCCGGTTTCCCCGACGACCACCATGCGCCGGTCGTCGCGGGGGATGCGCCAGGACGTGACCTGCCCCAACTGGAGCATCTTCAACCCGTCGTCGGGGTGGCCGTGCTCGATGGAGGCCAGCCCCGCGTAGTTCAAGGCGACCGCCTCGCAGTACCGGTCACCCGCCTGCGTGGCCACCTCCAGCGCGCGGCCGAAGTGGTGCAGGGCCCGCTCGTAGCGGGTGGCGTCGAACGCCGCCCAACCCGCCTCGATGTGCAGCTCCGCGACCGCCGTCAGCAGTGCCCGCTGCACCGGCTCGGCACCCTCGACGTTCAGCAGCCGGTCGGCGCGTGCGGCGGCCTCACTGCACACGTCCGGGTCGGCCGAGTGGCCGTCCACCCAACCGAGCCGGTGGGTGGTGTCCCGCACCTTCGTGACGTGGTGCCAGCCGAGGCGGTTCGGCAGCTCCGCCGAGTCGAGCGGGCCGGGCAGTCGCTCCGGCGCGCCGAGCACCGGCTGCCCGAACGCGGCAAGGGCTCCCACGGCGATCAGTGCGCGGCGACGCATCTCCGAGTTCACCCCCTCCGGGGGTTCGGCGACCGTGACACCATCGAGCGTAGGCGCGCCACGAGCCCCGTACGACAGGCCCATCAGCTCCCGGGGTATCCCGAGGCCGTCGCAGATGCGCGCCAGCACCTCGTACTGCCGCACCTTGCGGCCCTTGATGATCTCGCAGACCTCCGACTGTGACTGCCCGGTGCGCCGCGCGATCTGCCGCTGACTGATCCCGGCCACCTTGAGCAGCTGGTAGACAGTGCTGATGTCCTGCGCCGCGAGGGCGGCACGCATCTCGGGCGGCTCGAACAGCGCGGGATCGAGCGGGGCCAGGGGGTTTCTCTGCTCACCGGAGTTGCCGGCGTGGCTGTAGCTCATGGTCACCGCTCTCCCCTCGGTGGTGTGCGCGGTTACCGTAGCGGGCCGCGGGTAGGGTACGTGATCGGCCCGGCCGCCCGTCGGTGACCCCGGCCGGACTCGGGAACCCCCTCTGCGGTGGTGAGGACGCTGCTGGTCTAGCGGTGCTGGGTGTCGCGTGCAGCTGTGCACCCTTCCGTGGCTGCGATTCGTCCCGGACGACGTCGCCGCAGCACCGACGGTGGTGGTGACCCGGCTGGATGAGCGGCTGGGGGTCGGTGGACGAGCTCCCGCTGAGCTTCGCCAGGAGACCGGCCGCCGCGGAGCTGCTGGAGGCGGTGAACGTGCTGCGGGGCCTCAACGCGGCGCTACGCCGACCCGACCAGCTGTGTCCGAGCTCGACGCGGTTCCGGCCGCCGGGAGGGACACGGTGCGCCTCGACGAGCACGGCGAGCTGGGGATCGGGGCCGCTGTCGGCCGAGGACCTACCCACCGAGGTCGCCGAGCTGCGCGACGAGCTGACCGCGCTGGCTGCCCTTCGCCCCGGTCGTGTCGGTGCTCGTCGCATCGACGCCAAACTCGCCCAACTCGGGCCCACCAGCCACCGGCAGCTTCGCCAGCCGCCGCCTCACCGGGAGGGTGCCACCGCCCGACCCCGACCTGATCACCCCGTCTCGTAAGCGGATCGGTCAGCGGCACGGCACGCGGCGCGTCGGTGAATGACATGAGCGACATGCAAACGCCGGCCATTCCTCGTGACAGACTGGTGGCGAGCCGCCGTTGGAGGTGCCGACCGTGACGATGAGTGACGCTGGACACCCGGCGCAGCCGGGTGGGTCGAGGCTCTCGGTGGACGAGCTGTTCCGGGATACCGAACCGGTGCGCTCCGCGGAGGACCTGGCCCGCGAGGGAATCTTCGCCGAGGGCGAGGTAGAGGAGTTCCTCGCTGATCTGTATGCGATGCGCCGGTCGGACGTCGGCTGAGAATGCGGCGGGTCGTCCTCGACACCGACGTCGCTTCCCTGAGCATCAAGCAGCAGCTGCCACCGGTGTTGGTGCGCGAACTCATCGGCGTACAGGTCGGCATCACGTTCGTCACCCTGGGCGAGCTGACCAGGTGGCCGTCACCGGCGCCGAGCACACCGGCTACGTGGTGTTGTCCGAGTGGTCACCTCGGCGACGTCGATATCCGGGGGGAGATCGACCGGCGACCTCCGGCAGTGGTGGCAGGATGTAACGGTAGGCCCGACGGCGACACGGAGGAGAGCGGTGGCTGCGGATCGGCGGCGCGAGCTGCTGCCCGGGGACGGCCCGCTGGCGCGGGTGCCCCCGCTGCTCGCCTTCCTCGTGGTGCTCGCGGCGTTCGTCTCGGGCGTGTGGCTCGGCGGTGTCCCCGGGGCGCTGCTGCTGGGCCTGCTCGCCGTCGCCGCCGGGTTGCTGCTGGTCGCCACCTGGCCCGGGCTGTCGCGCTCGGAACGGGTCGTCCGCGTGCTCATACTGCTCGTTGTGGTGGCGGTTGCGTTCGAGCGGCTGGGGTAGCCTCGCCCCACCTACCATGGCAGGTGGGCCCGTACCGGGACCCGGGGATCGACGGAGGAATGAGGGCATGCCCACCGTGACCGTGGATGCAGCGTCCGACCTGCCCACCCCCGGCTCGGCCGTGGCCGCCGAGGAGCACACACCCGGGCGGCCCGAGCCCCGGCCGTCGGCCACCCGCGACGCGGCGACCCTGGTAGCCGCCGGTGAGCTGCTGCGTGCCCTGGCCGCCCCGGTCCGCATCGCCATCGTGCTGCAGCTGCGCGAGGCCGAGCGCTGCGTGCACGAGCTGGTCGATGCGCTGGGCGTCGCGCAGCCGCTGATCAGCCAGCACCTGCGGGTGCTCAAGTCGGCTGGCGTCGTGCGCGGCGAGCGACATGGCCGCGAGGTCGTCTACCGGCTGGTGGACGAGCACCTGTCGCACATCGTGGTCGACGCGGTCGCGCACTCGGAGGAGGGGTGAGCGGCCAGCGACCGGCAGCGCCGGTCCCCGGCCTGCGCTCGACCCGGCAACGCACCGCGGTCGCCCGGTTGCTCGACCGGACCGACGACTTCCGCTCCGCCCAGGAGATCCACGAAGAGCTACGCCGCCACGGCGAGGGTATCGGGCTGACCACCGTGTACCGCACATTGCAGACCCTGGCCGACGCCGGGGAGATCGACGTGCTGCGCACCGACTCCGGGGAGGCCGTCTACCGGCGCTGCTCGGCGCACCACCATCACCACCTGGTGTGCCGCCGCTGCGGGCGGACCATCGAGGTCGAGGGACCTGCCGTCGAGAGCTGGGCTGAGCGGATCGCCGGCGAGTACGGCTTCTCCGACATCAGCCACACCGTGGAGATCTTCGGCAGCTGCGCGGAGTGCTCGGCGCGCGGCTGAACCCACGCCGGGACCGGGGCTAGAGCGGGACCAGGTCGTCGGCGTGCACCACCTCGCGGCGGAGCTCGGGAGGCAGATCCCGGGAGGAGCGCCCGATCAGCGCAGGCAGTTCGGTGGCGTCGTAGCCGACCATCCCGCGCGCCACCACGCAGCCCCGCAGGTCGACCAACTCGACCACGTCACCGGCCTCGAACTCGCCGTCGACCCCGGTGATCCCGGCGGCGAGCAGCGAGCGGCGCCGGCCCACCACCGCGGTCACCGCTCCCTCGTCGAGCACGAGGCGGCCGGCCGCGCCGGCGGCGTGCCGCAGCCAGAACCGCCGGGCCGACAGCCGTGCCCCGCTGGCGACGAACACCGTGCCCACGTCCGCCGGGCCGAGCGCCCGATCGACCTGCGCCGCCGCGGCGAGCAGCACCGGCACACCGGCGCTGGCGGCGACCGTCGCCGCGGTCAGCTTCGAGGCCATCCCACCGGTGCCCAGCACGCCGCTGTCCCCGGCGCGAACGCCGTGCACGTCGGAGGCGGTGCGGACCTCGTCGATCAGGCGGGCATCACACTGGCGCGGGTCGCCGTCGTAGAGACCGGGCACGTCGGAGAGCAACACGAGACCGTCCGCCCCGACCAGGTGCGCCACCAGGGCGGCGAGCCGGTCGTTGTCGCCGAAGCGGATCTCGTCGGTAACGACGGTGTCGTTCTCGTTCACTACCGCTACCACGCCCAGGCCCCGCAGCCTGGCGAACGTGCGCTGCGCATTGCGGTAGTGCGCCCGGCGCACCATGTCGTCCGAGGTCAGCAGCACCTGGCCGACCGTCAGCGCGTGGCGTCCGAACGAGGCCGAATAGGCATGTGCCAGTGCGAGCTGCCCCACGCTCGCGGCGGCCTGCTGGGTGGCCAGGTCCCGCGGGCGGCGACGCAGCCCCAGGGGCGCCAGCCCGGCCGCGATGGCGCCCGAGGACACCAGCACCACGTGGGTTCCGGTGGCGACCCTGGCCGCGACGGCATCGACCAGCGTGTCCAGGCGTGCGTAGTCCAGCCCGCCCCGGGCGGAGGTCAGCGAGGACGACCCGACCTTGACCACCAGATGACCCGCCGCCGCGACGGCGTTCCGGGTGGGGCTCATGGCTCGACCCTGCGAGCAGATCTCGCGGCTCACCCGTCCTCCGCGCCGGTCCCGCGCCGGAGCCGCCGGGCGGCCTTGCGCTGCGCCGCACCGGTCCGGTCGTCCCGCTCGAGCCGGGGGTCGCCGCCGCGCCCGCCGAGCTTCACGGCGGCCACCCCGGCAGGGGTGGAGGGCTCCCAATCGAAGGTCATCGCGCCGATGGTCACCGGGGATCCCGGCTGCGCGCCCTGCTCGGCGAGGGCGTCCTCGACACCGAGCCGCGCCAGCCGGTCGGCGAGGTAACCCACGGCCTCGGCATTGTCGAAGTTCGTCTGGCGTACCCAGCGTTCCGGGCGGGTGCCCCGCACGACGAATCCGCCGGGCAGCTCGGGGTCGGGTTCGACGACGAACCCGGAGTCGTCCACCGCAGCGGGTCGCAGCACCACACGAGTGGGTTCCGGCGGCGGCTGCGCGGCCCGGTGGGTCTGGACCACATCGGCCAGCGCGAAGCGCAGCTCTCGGAGCCCCTCGGTGCTGGCCGTCGACACCAGGTGCACCGGCAGCCCCCGCGCGGCCAGCTCGGGACGCACCATCGCGGCGAGCTCCCGGGCGTCCGGCACGTCGATCTTGTTCAGCACCACCAGCCGGGGCCGGGCCGCCAGATCCGATCCCAGCGCCGGTGTGTAAGCGGCGAGTTCGCGCTCCAGGGCGTCCACATCGGACAGCGGGTCCCGCCCGGGCTCGAACGTCGCGCAGTCCACGACGTGCACCAGCACCGCGCAGCGCTCGATGTGCCGCAGGAACTCCAGGCCCAGCCCCTTGCCCTGGCTGGCTCCGGGGATCAGGCCGGGGACGTCGGCCACCGTGAATACGGTCTCTCCCGCAGTGACCACGCCCAGATTGGGGACCAGCGTGGTGAACGGGTAGTCGGCGATCTGGGGACGGGCCGCGGAGAGCACCGACACCAGCGAGGACTTGCCTGCTGAGGGGAAGCCGACCAGGCCAACGTCGGCCACCGACTTGAGCTCCAGCACCACGTCGTGCGCGTCGCCGGGCTCACCGAGCAGCGCGAACCCGGGGGCCTTGCGTGCCCGCGATGCCAGCGCGGCGTTGCCCAGCCCACCACGCCCGCCGGTGGCGGCGACGTGGCGCGTGCCGGCACCCACGAGATCAGCGAGTACCTCGCCGTCGGGGGTCGTCACGACGGTGCCGTCGGGCACCCGCAACTCGAGGTCCTCCCCCGCCGCGCCGTTGCGGTGCCCGCCCTGGCCCTGCCGGCCGTTCGCCGCCCGCGCCTGCGACCGGTAGTGGAAGTCCAGCAGGGTGTGCACGCCGGGATCGACCACCAGCACGACATCACCGCCCCGGCCGCCGTTTCCCCCGTCCGGCCCGCCAAGGGGCTTGAACTTCTCCCGGTGCACCGAGGTGCAGCCGTTGCCGCCATCACCCGCGGCGACGTGCAGCGCCACGCGGTCCACGAACCGGGACACGTCGGAATGTACTGGGCTTGCCGGGCTCAGACCTGCACCGGCACGATGTTCACGGTCTTGCGGCCGTGCTTGGTGCCGAACTGCACCGCGCCCGCCTGCAGGGCGAACAGGGTGTCGTCACGGCCACGGCCGACGCCCGCGCCCGGGTGGAACTTGGTGCCACGCTGCCGGATGAGGATCTCACCGGCGCTGACCACCTGCCCACCGAAGCGCTTCACACCGAGCCGCTGGGCGTTGGAGTCGCGGCCGTTCCGGGAGCTGGACGCGCCCTTCTTGTGTGCCATGGCTGTTGTCGGTCCTTCCCAGAAACCCTGTTACGTCAACCCAGGCTACTTCGCGATGCCGGTGACCTCGATGCGGGTCAGCCGCTGACGGTGACCCAGCCGCTTCTGGTAGCCGGTCTTGTTCTTGAACTTGTGGATGCGGATCTTGGGGCCCTTGGTCTGCTCGACGACCGTACCCGTCACCGCGACGGAACCGAGCGCGCCGGCGTCGGTCGTGACGTCGGTGCCGTCGACGAGGAGCACCGCCGGGAGGCGGACCTCGGTGCCGGGCTGGCCCTCGAGCTTCTCCACCTCGACGACGTCCCCGACGGCCACCTTGTACTGCTTGCCGCCGGTCTTCACGATCGCGTACATCGGGACGGACTCCTGCTGCTCGAGGGATGGCCAGGAATGGCGCTGGGTGCACGACGGCGCACGGACGCGACGCACGAACGAGACCCGCCGACCGGCAGGCCGTGAATCAGCGTACGACCCGCCGTCGAACGTGGTCAAACCAGGGTGCTCATCCCACCTGCACGGTGGGCGCGTCGTTGGTCCGCGGCTCCCCGCCCTGCTGCTCGGCCGCCGGGGGCCCGGCGGGGCGGGAGGCCGCCCGGCGC
>JBOHGT010000175.1:0-12965 GCA_050700385.1 Pseudonocardiaceae bacterium
CGCCGCGCGCCAGGAGCCCATCGTGCGGGCCATCGTCGAGGCCGAGCTGCACCAGCGGATCTTCGAGGGACGCTGGCCGGTCGTGCCGGCTGCGGTGCGCAAGCACGGCCCGCCGTCCGAGTGACTCGCGCGCGCCCGGATCCGCCCTCCGGGGCGCTGCGCTCATCGCCGAGATGCGGGCCGGGTCGCCTGGCGCCGGGCCCAGGCCGCGACGACCAGCAGCGACACGGCGGCCACGACAGCCGCGGCAGTGTGGGCGTTGACCAGGGTGCAGCCGGCGAACACCAGCATGGCAATCGAGATGACGATGGTGACGATGCCGCACCCGTCGTCGTCGTGCGCCCGGTGTTGCCCACCCGGCGTGGCCCTGTCCCAGCGCCCCCTCCGGGCGCGATGTCGTCCCACGGCCGTGCTTGCTTGCCCGTCACCAGGGTCGTTCCTGGCCCGACACGGTGGGTGGTCGCGGCACCGGCGATGGACGCAGTGCGGTGCACACCGCCGAGCACAGGTCGATCTCCCGGCAGGTGGTCAGCACGTGCGCCTGCGGCAGGTGGACCCAACACACCGGCCCGCGCGGGGTGACCGTCGGGGGCAGCGACAGGCTCCCGCCGACCGGCTGCACCCCCGGCGGCCACGGCAGCTCCGCGCCGAACGGCTCACCCGCGAGGAACACCCGATGGCCCGGGGCGTCGGGATGGGCCAGCACCGGCGCCGGGCACTGCCGGGCGACCAGCATCGTCTGCACCTGGCTGGCCAGAGCGGTGGGGATGAGCAGCGCCACCGCGTGGTGGTCCAGCGCCAGCAGCACCTGGTCGCGGCGGGTGGTCACCGGCCAGCCCCACGCCCGGTAACAGCCCGCCGCCGCGCCCGGCTCGGATGGCACGCCGGTGACCTCCGGGAGTGACTCGCCGGGCAGCGCCACCGGCGGCTCCAGTGTGCTACTGCTGCGGATCAACACGTCGGCCGCGGGGGTAGCGGGCACGAGGTGATGGCCGGCGTGGCCGTCGGGGACGAGACGCCCGGTGAGCAGTCAGGGGGTGTGTGCAGGGTTCTCACGTCGCTGACCTCTCTGCGGTGACCGGGACCGGCGGGCAGGATCTCGGGGGCGACGCTGCCGTCTGGTGCCCGCTAGCGTGGCGGCGATCAGGGCAGGCGGCGCCACGGTGCGTGTGGGAACTTTTCCCCGCCGCTCGCGATCGTGCTGACCTGCGTAAACAGCCGGAGGGCGGAGGCAGAACTTCCGCCCGTTCCGGCCGTTTGAACAGGGTTCTGTCACCATCCGGGGCTACCGTTCGCAGTAGATCGGATACAGCAGGCAATCTGGAGGGGGTGGGCGATGCCCAGGAAAGCAGGTAACTCCGCGAAAGCGGAACGTGATCAGCTGCGCGAGCGGATGCGCGGCTACGGGTGCACCGTCACCCAGATTGCGGCCGAGATGGCCCGCCGGTTCAACCTGCGCCCGCGGGTGGCGTGGCGCAACGCGCTGGGCTGGCCGCAGTGGAAGCTGGCCCAGCAGTACAACACCCTCCATCCGGGTGCGAGGCTGTCGGACAACCGGGTCAGCGAGTACGAGGCATGGCCCCACGGCGGCAGCCCACCCAGCCTGCGCTACCTGGCGAGGCTGGCCGTCACGTTCGCACACGGGTGCACCCCGGCCCACCTTGTCGACGCCGACGATCTGGAACAGCTCACCCCTGCCGATCGCTGCCTGCTTACCGCTGGTCACCCATCCCCGGCGATCAGCAGGTGTGCCGGACTCGCTGGCCCTTTCCCCGGCGCGCCAGGGCAGGCAGGTCACCGCGCTTCCGGCAGGCCAGCCCGCCAACGAACTGGTGGTGCCCGCAGACCCTGCGATGTGGGTGGCGGCGATGGGTTTGCAGCTCCCAGGCGACCTCGGCCCGCTGCTGATGACCTGCCTGGGGTCACTGACGGCGTCTGATGGTGAGGCGCTGGACACGGCGCGTGGGCGTGACGATGCCTACCATCGGCTTGTTCAGTTCCTCACGAGTTGGGCCCACACCATGAAGCGTCGCGACGTGCTTCGCACTCTCGGCTGGGCGGCGACGGCCGCGTTGGTCGGCCACTCCCTTGATCCGGACGAGCAGGCGCGCGTCGCTGCGGTGCTCGGCAACCCGGGCAGGGTCGACGAGCAGATCATCGAGCATATCGAAGCTGTGCTGTGGCACTGCCGGATGCAGGAGGCCGCGCTCGGCCCACGAGCGGTGCTCGATACCGTGCTCGCCCAGCGAAATCTCGCTCGTTCGCTGCTGCCGGACTGCCCGGCCGCGCTGCGGCCCCGGTTGCTCCCGGTGCTGAGCGGCGCCTCGCGCCACGCTGGCTGGCTGTCGTTTGATCTGAAGGATTTCGGTGGCGCTGGGTATTACTACGAGGGTGCCAGAGCGCTGGCACATGAGACACATGACCTCGAGCTGGGTGCGTTCGTGCTGTGCGAGATGAGCTATCTGGCAACCTGGCGGGGCCAACCGCGGACCGGCATCGATCACGCCGTCGCGGCCGGTCAGTGGGCCGGTCACACCGGCGATATGCGGTTGCGCGCCAACGCCGCTGACATGACGGCGCATGCGTACGCTGCGGACGGCCAGCGAGACGCCTGTTTGGCGGCCCTCGACGATGCCCACACCTCGCTCGCGGCGGCCAGTGAGCAGATCCCCCGCCCTGTCCACTTTTACAACTATGACGAGGCGATACATATCGGGACTCGCGGCAGATGCCACCTCGCCCTGCATGACGCGCAGCACGCCGCCGACTATGCGCAGCAATCGCTCACCGCTTTGGATCCGTCACACGTCCGGAACACGGCTTTTACTACCGCATATCTTGGGATGGCGTACGCGCAGTCCGGCGAGGTCGACGAGGCGACGCGGCTGCTCGGCGATGCGGGTGAGATCGCGGCGCGGAATAACCTGGCAAGGTTGATCGAAGTCTTGCAGCAGGGTCGCACCGAGTTGCAGCCCTGGGCGAACACCACCACCGTCCGCGCGCTCGATGACCGCTTGGCGTCTTGGGATATGACGTGAAGTTCGCCCTGGCCGGTGTGGAGCACGTACCGTAAGATATCAGGGAGCGTGATGTCTCGTCGTTCTCACGCACGTCGCGGCGATGGTGCGAGCGCCCCGGGCGGGCTGCCGAGGAAACCAATCCAGCCGATGTCTCTTGATCTTGATGACCTGCCTGCTCACGAACTCGGAAGCGAGGCCGTGCACCGGTGCATCAGCTTCGCGGATATCGACCTGTCAGGGCGGTCAGCCGAATCGGTTGAGTTCACGCAGTGCCGGTTCAAGGATGTGGATGTCAGCGGCACGACGCTTGGCCGCGCGGTCTTCACCGACTGCTTTGTTGGGAACAGCAACCTCGCCAACCTGCGAGCCGAGAAGTCGTCGTTGGTGCGGGTCGAGTTGTCCGTGCTCCGGATGACCGGTCTTCACTGGACTGACGGGTTGCTCCGCGATGTGCGGTTTACCGAGTCGCGGCTGGACATTTCTTCCTTCCGCTTCACCGACTTCGTCAGGGTACTGTTCGAACAGTGCAACCTCACGGGCGCCGACTTCATCAAGGCCGACCTCTGCGGCGCTCAGTTCATTGGATGTGATCTGACCGGTGCGCAGTTCTCCCAGGCGAATATGGAAGGCGCCCGGTTCTCCCATTGCGTGCTCGCCGGTATCGGTGGCGTGACGAGCTGGAAGGGCGCGATAGTGCGCAGCCATGACCTCGTGACGCTGTCGCACACACTCGCCGCCGCCCTGGGTATCAGAATCGAGGGCGAGGAGAATTGATGAGGGCCTGCTACCGCGATCACGGGCATTGGGGCTGGATGTGACTACGCTGACACGCCACCCCTATGACGAGTTGGTCTGCGACCTCCGGTCGGAGGCCGCCGGCATCCCGGCGCAGCGCCAGGTGCTGTCCGAGCACGACCGCCCCGTGCCGGTCGAGCGGCTGTTGAGCATCGAGGAGCGGGCCAAGGAGCAGCTCGCGCGGAGCTGCTCGATGGTCCCTACACGCTGGCGACTAGCACGGCCTTACGGTTCGAGCCTCCGGCGTGGCGCCCAGCCCTACGTCGACATCGACAGTTCGGTACTCAACGCATCCATGCCGCTGCCTCGGAGTCATGGGCGATCAGTACGCTCGCCGCTGCGTTCCCCGCCTGGCCACTCGTCTGCCGAACGAGGGCACGCATGGTCGCTGGTGCCGGCGTCAGAAAACATCGTGACAAGGATTGGAAGGAATACTATGACGGACTCCACGGATCTGGGCGTCGAGCGAACCCTCGTCTTGCTCAAGCCCGATGCCGTCGCCCGTGGACTGACGGGCCGCATCGTCGCACGGTTCGAAGACGCCCTGTTGAAGATCGTCGGTGTGAAGATGAAACAACTCGACGCCGGGTTCACCCGCACGCATTATTTTGACCTGGAAGAGCGTCTCGGAACGGAGGTCTACAACACTACCGCCGCGTTCATGCAGACCGGTCCCGTGATCGCGCTGGTACTCGAGGGGGTCGGCGCCGTAGCCAAGGTACGGACCATCATCGGCAGCACCTATCCCGACGAGGCACCTCCAGGCACCATTCGCGGCGATTTCTCCCACCAGACCAAGGCGTCATCCAAGGTCAGCGGCAAAGCGATCATCAACCTCGTCCACGCATCCGGAAACTCCGAAGAGGCCAAGTACGAGGTTGGCCTTTGGTTCGGCGAGGACGAGCAGTTCGACTACGAGACCCTCGCCGAGAAGCTCGCCTACTGATAACCTGCGATCACGACGAAGGAGATGACACGATGAGCAACAACACGTATGAGGCGTTTTCACTGGGAGAGCTTCGAGCTGCGTTCGAGAAGGAGCTTGTGACCAACAAGCGGGCGGCTGCCGAGACCGCCTACGCGCTGGCATTCCGCTACCGCAACGAGGACGTCGACGGCTCCCGTCATTTCAACATTGCTGGCGAGTGGGCGCGCAAGGCGATCGACCTACTCGAACAACTCCCGTCCGACACTATCGAGCAGGTTGTGAGTACCCGCACGTCGGTGGGCGGTTTCGAGCTGCCCGAGTTGCTCCACGCGGATGTCGTGCGCGCTCGCCTGGCCGATGTGCTCTGACCTGAGCCCTGGACAACGGGCCTGACTGTGCGGCCGGTCGCCCATCCTCGTTCACGACCAGGGCCGTAGTCCACCTTGCCTACCACGGAAGGACCGATCGCATGAGCGTGGAGATCGAACTGCGAACCCGGTTCGACGAAGCCAAGCATGACGAGCTACTCGGCTACCTGCGCGAACATGCCGACGATCTCGGCGCGAACGACAAGCACATCTACTTTTACGTGCTGCCGGACAAACTGCTCAAGGTCGTGGACAACATCTCCGCGGGTACGGCGAAGGTCTCGCTGAAGACCAACAGGATCGGGCAAGGCTCCGCTTTCCCCGAGATCGAGATGGAGATCCCGCCCACCGAGGTGAAGACGGCGGTACAGATCTTCAACGGCCTCGGCTTCGCCGAAGCCATGCACGATGCCTCCAACCAGCGTCACGACTTCTGCTACCAAGGCGTCGACATCGCGCTGAAGCACAGCGAGGCGTGGGGACACCACGCCGAGTTCGAGGTTCTCCTAGACGGCAACCCCACCGAAGCCGAGAAAACCCGGGCCGTCGCCCGTATCCACCAGGTCGCAGACGAGCTTGACGTGCGTCTGATGACCGAGCAGGAGCTGGCCGAGTTCACTGAAGAGTTCGAGCGATCCCAGTCCGCCGGCCAGTGCATGTCCTGACAGCAGGCCAGCACTGTACACCCACCAGACAGAACGGGGGAGACGCAGACATGGACGGTGGTCACGAAGATCCGGCTGTCACCTCACCGCCCGACAGCCTCGTGGTGCAGGCCGCCTGCAAGTCGTTGCCCGCACACCAGTACATGGACGCCGCGACCGTGGCGTGGATTGCTTCCCACCGAGACGAGATCCCCGCCCCGCCCCGGGCGCCGTTGCCGAGGCTTCGGCCGGTCGTACGGCAAGTCGTGGAGGCAACCCCGGTCCCTGTCTCCTGGCACGCCGAGTCGAGAGTGGTGGATTCCATCCACGGCACCCGCCACCTGGTACGGACGGCGGCCCTGGCCGCCCTGCTGGCCGAGTTCTACGGGCTCGACCAGCAGGACACGGCGACCCTCGTCGTCGCTGCGGCAGTGCACGACTGCCGGCGCGTCCACGACAAGGACGACCCGGGTCACGGCGAACGCGGAGCAGCCTGGCTCGCTGAGCACGCCGCCGAGGTGTTCGGGCTCTTCGGCGTCGATCACTCGCCCGATCGGGTGCTGAGGGCCGCTGTGGCCGTGCGGCTGCACGAAGTGCCCTACGACGCCTTCGGTGAGCGGGATACTACGGAACACGCCGCAGCCGAGCAGGTTACCGACGTGCTCAAGACGGCCGACGCGCTGGACCGGTACCGGTTGCCCAAGCAGAAGTGGTGGCCCAACGATCAGTTCCTCCGCGCCCTCCCGCCGCCGTGGCTTCACAGTGTGGCCTTCGAACTGGTCGTGGAGACAGAGACGGCACGCCTGGACGGCGCTGACAGCGCCGAGGCCGTGTGCACTGCACTCGGTGGGAGGGGCTTACTGTGATCGGCTGTTTGGACTCCTACCACATGTGGGCCGACGCGCACGTGTTCTTCCACAACCCGCACGCCGAGGCCCCATCCGGTGAGGACTGGCTCAACGAGCACACCGAACGGTGGCGCCATCGGCTCGTGCACGAAACCCACAACGGCGAGTTATTGGTACGCAACAGCATGTTCGAGTCGCTGGCAGGCGGACGGAAGTTACATCTGCTGCACGTCACCCACGCCCTAGAGCAGATCAACGAGCACGGCGTGATCTACCCCAGTGGCGGCTGCCTGGTGGGCAGCGTCTACTGTGTACCCCTCACGCAAAGCGGCGATGGCTTCCGGATGCACAACCTGGGCGAGTACGTGCTCACTAAGGAGGCCCCGACTTTCGCCAAGAAGGTTAACACCGCCGCAGGTCCGCCCACCCCGTTGATCGTGGAACTCGCTGTGCCACCGGACGGATACCGGGGCCTCGCCGGCATCGATTACCTACGCCTCGGCGACATCCACCTCCACATCTTCCTGCATCTGGAATACCTGCTGTCCAAGACGGAACGCCACAAGCTCCGGGAAACCATCGCCGGTCGCATCAAGAACACCACCGCGTTCCTCAGCCTGTGCAGCAGCCTCCTGCACGGAAACGCGAAAGCCAGCCCCGAAGGCTTCCTCCACGTCCTGGACGACGCGATCACCAAGCTTCCGATCATCGGCTACCTGTACTTCGAGGCGGTCGCCGAGTACCTCATGCTGCACTCGACCACCGAACGCACCGCGCGGCTCCGCGAGCACGGCGAGCTGAACAACTGGCTGTACAAGGAGATGCTGTTCGCGACTTTCCCGCGCATGGCGGGGAAGTTCGACCTGAGCAAGTTCCGGCCATCCCCCACGCAGATCGGGCGACTCCTGCGACGGGTCGATACAACTGTCGACCCCGAGCACGGCATGCAGTACCTCATGGATCGGCTCACCTATCTGGTCAACGCTCGACTGTTCAGCGCCGCATTACGTCCCGAGGACTGGCACCACACCCGATGGGAGTTCGACGACCTTTGCAAGATCGTCGCGCCGTTGATTGGACACCTCATCCACCGCGAGCTGCGCTCATTCGGTCGCTACCCCGACTTCTACTTCTACTACGATCAGCACAAGGCGTTGCAAGTCTGGAACTACTGGAACCACATGGACATCGTCGCGCCCTTCAACGGTACGATCCCCAAGGGCGAGATCGGAGTGAACCCTGCCTACCCGGACCTGAAATACAAGATCTACCGCGCTGAACTCGATGAGCACGGCCTGCTTCACCGCGCCGCTAAGCTCGACCTGACTATCGCCCCGCGTCTGGTCGACATCAAGTACACGCTCATGCGCAACAGCGCATGGACAACCACCCGCAACAGCCCCAAGATCCCTAAGTCGAGGGACACACTTGCACCAAGCACCAACCACGACCGGCTCTGAACCGGCACCCGAACCGACTCCAGAGGACATCTTCACGCGGAAATTCCGCACCAACCACTGGGGCTCGTCGGAGTCGGTGTCTGGGCGCGGTTCCGAACTGCGCCAGACCGTCGAAGTCCGCAACGCCGTGGCCAGTGTGCTCGACCGTTACCAGATCCGCAGCGTCACCGACGCCGGCTGCGGAGACTTCAACTGGCAACGACACGTGCCCGGACTCCTGGACCGCACCCATTACGTGGGCGTCGACGTGGTTGCGGACCTGATCACACTTAACCGTCAGCGCCACGGCAGCACGCGCACGCGCTTCGAACACCTGGACATCACCCGTGACCCGCCGCCACGCGCCGACCTCGTGATTTGCCGTGACTGCATGGCCCACCTGACCAACGTTCAGGTTATCGCCGCTCTGCAACAGATCGCTGCCAGTGGCTCCGACTACCTCCTGGCGACCACCTACCCCACCGAGCCGATCAACCGCGACACCCACGACGGCCAATGGCGGCCGGTCAACCTCACCGCCCCGCCCTTCTGTCTGCCTGTCCCCATCGAGTTCTTCGACACCGACTACCGCGACAACGGCCGCAACCACCCCGGTAACGGCCTCGGACTCTGGCCCGTCGAGTGCATCCCGGCCCTGGATATACCCACCAACCATCGAGGAGGAGTCCCGATGCCTGACACAACCACGGACAACCTCACTCTCGCTGAGATCAAAGACATCCGACAACAACTCACCGTTGCCTTGGCCGCACCGGACATCACGCACGGACTCGCTCGCGCCTTCCGCTCCGCCCTCAAAGAGTTGGACCTCTACCGCAACCACGTGGTCAGCCGCGCACAGGCCACCGACACGGCCATGGGTCTGGTTCGTCCTCGGATACAGATCGGCGGCGGCAGCCACCGCATCGACGGGTTCTTCAACATCGATATCGTGCCACCCGCCGATCTCCTGTGGGACATCCGCGAGAACATCCCACTCCCCGACTCCAGTGTGGAGTTCCTGTTCTCCGAGCACTTCCTGGAGCACATCGACTATCCCCACTCCGTCAAACAATACGTCGCCGAGGTCCACCGCATTCTAGCCGCCGGAGGGCAGGTTGTTACTGGTGTCCCCGACGCGGAAGTCGTGCTCCGAGGCTATCAGGAACGCGACGTGGAATTGTTCGTCGAGATGCGTGAACGTTGGTACGGCCGACGCGACTGCCTTACCGACTTCAACACCTACCTCGATCTGGTCAACTACGTGTTCCGAGACCAGGACGACGACGACAGGTACACGCCGCACCTGTGGGCCTACGACTACGAGAAGCTCACCAGCCTCTTCACCGAGGCAGGGCTCAGCCACGTCGAGCCCTGGACGTTCGATCCCACGATAGCCAACCCCGAGCGCCAGTGGGCCAGCCTCTACGTCATCGCAACCAAGTAGTAGCAAACGCCCGCTTCGAGGCCGCGTCACGGCGTGCGGAAACCTGCGCCGCCAGATCAGGCGGCGCGCCGAGGCTGGCGAGTTCGGGAGGGAAGGACACCGGTGTGGGCGGTCCGTACCTCAGCCATGTGGCCATCCTGAGGCCTCGAGCAGACTCGAGGTCAACGCGGTCGTGGCGTGGCCCGGACAACCATGATTGGTGAGCTGACGGTAGAAGTCGTATTCGAATGGGGCAAGAACGAGCCGTTCTCGGGCCTGGGTTGGTCGGCGCCCGTCCGGAGACGCACCGCCCCGCTGCTCGATGCACAGGTGCGCCACCAGCTCGCCGCCGACCCGGCCACTGATCCTGACAACCGGGTCGCCGTCGTCGGCGATGGCCTCGGATCGGACTCCGACGTTCGATGGTGTCTGCCGGTCCGTGACGGGCCGACCGCACGACGGGTGTCCGGTCACTCCGCTCCAGGTGGCCGTCCGACCTCGTTCGCATGGGATCGGTAGCCGGCGTGGTATTCGAGGAGGCGCTGCAACAGCTGGTTGAGCTGGACGCGCTCGTCTGGCGACAGCGGCTCCACGAGCGCGTCCTGGGCCGCGTCGACCTGATCGTCGAGGACGTGCAGGGCGCCGGTACCGGCCGGAGTGATACGGATCGCGTTGCGGCGACGGTCGTTCTCGTCCGGCGCGCGCAGGGCGAGCCCCTCGTGCTCGAGGTCGTTGAGCACGGCGACGATGTCGCTGCGGTCGATGCCGAGCCTGCGGCCGAGCTCGGCCTGGCTGATCGGGCCGAACTCGTCGAGCCCGGCCAGCGCTGCGTACCTGATCCGGACGCCAGGGCCCCCGAACCGGCTGACCAGTCGATTGGCGCGGCTCGCGGCGTTGTTGAGCAGCCAGGACGACAACCGCCACAGCCGTTGTGACGGCGCGACATCGGCAGCTCTCGTGTCGGGTCTCATCTGGACGATCCTAGCGCACAGCGTGGGACTTCCAACGATATGCTAGCGTGGGAACGTCAACGTAGGAATGCCAACAAAAAGGCTCGTTATCATGCCCGATCTCGGCAACATCCGCAGGACGGGTGTCGTGGCCGGCCGGGTCACCCACACCGGGGTGTCGCGCAACGTTCCGGCCGGTGCAACGCGTGCACCCCCAGCGGGCGGCGATCATGGGGCGGTGCCGGCGACTGGGGGCGGGTCGACTGTGGCTGGGCGCACTCGCCGGGTTCACGATCGCGTCCGGGTTGTGCGCGATCGCGCACAACATCGAGGCGCTGATCGCGTTCCGAGTGTTGCAGGGCATCGCCGGCGGACTGCTGATCCCGGGCGGTATGACGATCATCGCTCAAGCCGCCGGACCGGCCCGGATGGGGTGGGTGATGAGCACCTCAGCCGTTCCCGCGATCCTCGCCCCCGCGGTCGGACCCGTGATCGGTGCCCTGTTGATCGCTCAGCTGTCCTGGCATTGGCTGTTCCTGATCAACCTGCCGATCGGGGCGCTGGGCCTGATCCTCGGGTGGCGCATGGTGCCCGGCGGTGACCGCGACCCGAGTGCGCGCATCGATCTGCCCGGCCTGGTGCTCGTCTGCGCGGGGGCTGCCGCTGGTGATCTATGCGATCACCCTGGCCGCGGAGCAGCGCACCCTGCTCGACTCAACAGTTCTGGTGCCCATGGTTGCCGGGGTCGCGGCCCTCGCCGCGTTCGCACGGCGGTCCCTGCGGCGGGAATTCCCGCTGCTGGACCTGCGCCTGGTCAAGAACCGGGTGTACGCGGCGGCCAGTGTCGAGGTGCCACAACGCCGGCGTGACGTGAAGCTCGATGGCGCGATCACCAACCACCAAGAGGAGTCGTGGGCATGCGGGTAGTACAGGTAACGACGTCCCGACCGGTGGCTACGCCGACCGGGCCGTGGTGCCGGAGGGGCAACTCATCCGGATACCCGCGGGTGTGGAGCAGCGCGACGCGGTGGCCATGCTGCACGACGGCCCGACCACACTGCAGCTGCTCGACGTTGCTGGAGTTCGCGCCGGGGACTGGGTGCTGGTCGCCGCCGCGGCCGGAGGCGCGGGCGTCCTGCTCGTGCAGCTGCTGCACGCACTCGGCGCACGGGTCATCGGTGCGGCGCGAGGTGAGCGGAAGCTGGCGTTGGTGGGTGAGCTGGGCGCCGAAGCCGTTGTCGACTACTCCGAACCGGGCTGGACCGACCGGGTGCGCGACACGACCGGAGGCCGGAGCGCTGACGTGATCCTCGATGGGGCCGGTGGCCCGACCGGCGAGCAGGCGTTCGAGCAGGCCGCCGAGGCGCATGCCGCGATCGCGGCCCGGAGCACGCTCGGCAAGACCCTGCTGGTGATCTGATGCCTCCCACCACCAGCCCGCGGCGCCCAGCCAATGGTTCAGTGCCTCGATGAGATCGTCGGGCAGGGGGCGCCAGGCCCACTCCGGTAGGTGGGGGTCCGGGGTAGTTGCGGTGCCGTCAGTAGTGAGCACTGCTGCGACGGCGTCACGGACCGCGCGACGGGATCGGCCCGCCTGGCCCGGTTCTCTCTCCTGCTGCGCCCACGCTGCGGCCGTGCGGAGGTCTTGGGCCGCGCCCGCGGGGTCGTCTCGGCTGGCGCTCCAGCGGGAGCGCGCCACCGCCAGCTCGGCCCGGGGTCCGGGTGGGAGATCGACCCAGGCAGCGGCGAAGGCGTCGAGCGCGCGCTGTGGCTCCCCAGCCTCGGCGTGCTGCGCCGCGAGGTTGTTCAGTGACGTGGCGAGGTCGGGCAGGTACGCGGCCGGGCTGGCCTCGGCGAGGCGCCGGTAGTGCCCGACGGCCTCGGTGATCGAGGCCAGCGCCCCGGCCCGATCCCCGGTGTCGCCCAGCCGACTGGAGAGGTTGTTCCACCACCCGGCTAACCCGGGCGTGTGCATCGAGGTCGGTGGAGTTGGCCGGATCGGACGGCCGGGTCCGTTGGGTCGCAACGAGGGCAAGGTCTCGCAGCGTGACGTGACCGAGCGGGATGGTCTCGGCCAGCTGCGCCAGCGGCAGTGGTGAGTCGTCCCGATCGGCGAGGGTGAGCAGCGGCGCCCCGAAGGGGCCGCCCTGGGCGGCGACCACGCTCAGCGCCGGCTGCCACATCTGCGGCTGGTGAGCCAGCACCGCCTCGGCCAGCGCAGCGGCGGCCGGTTCGTCACGTTCAGCGGCCCGGCTGATCGTCACGCAGGCGTTCAGCCGTTCCTCGTCGTTCGCGGCGTCCAGGCAGCGGCCGAGGAACTCACGCTGGGCCCCCAGTTTCTGGAGCACCAGGCGCTCGCCCACCGGATCGGGGCGCACCGCCACCGTGCCGGCCTCCGAGTCCGGCGGCACCAAGGTCTCGACGACCGCAGCAATATCATGGCGCCACTTGTTCTCCCCCTCGAACTCGTCTACTGCCCGCAACGTCGTCGCGACCCGGTCCGGGGTGGGGGCGAGCAATGTGACGCAGGCTCCCACCGCGGGCAGC
>JBOHGT010000176.1:0-3297 GCA_050700385.1 Pseudonocardiaceae bacterium
GCACCGTGGTGCGCGGATCCTCCCCGTCGTCGACGTGACCACCGGGGAACAGCCACAAGCCCGCTTTCACGTGGTCGACCAGCAAGACGGTGCGCCGCGCCTCATCGAACAGGGCGAAATAGACACACAGATGCTTGTCTGGCGTCGCTGGGCGGGCGATCCGAAACAGTGGGGCGCCCGATCGAATCCACTGCAACGTGGTGACCTTGTCCTGTGCCTCGTGCTCGTCGAGAGGCACTACACCAGCCACCAGGTCGTACACCACAGCGCGCGGGTCCTGACCTACCAACGTCATCTTCGAAGCCCTCCACGACGAGCATGCTGAGCCCAAAGCCGCCACTCACAGCAGCGACACCTGCCGACGCCCGAGGGCGCGTGGCGGACCCTAGCAGCGATCTCTCCCGACCTCGTGGAGCCCATGCCGACCCCGGCGCCTCACACAGCCGCACCGGTCATGTCGAGCGTCAAGGTCAAGGCGGAATGGTCGGTCAGTCCCCCATCGACGCAACGATCACCAACTCATCCAGCACAGCTCTGGCCCAGTGCAGTCCAGTGACAAACTGTCAACGTGTACGCGCGGCAGGTCAACGCTGGCGTGCCGGTGCAGGTGCTACCGTCCAGCTGACCAGCCAGGACACCTGCTGAAGGGGATCTCTCATGGCACAGCCACACCACGCGCCTAATGCGTTCCCGATCTCGGTCAAAGGCGTGGTTGTGCGAGACGAGCTTGTCCTGCTGCTCAAGAACGAACGCGACGAGTGGGAACTACCCGGCGGGCGGATCCAGCCAGGCGAAATCCCCGAAGAGTGTGTGGCACGCGAGATCGCCGAAGAGACCCGCTGGAAGGTCACGACGGGACCGATCTTGGACAGCTGGATGTACCACATCGCGATCGCTGACAAGGACGTCTTCATCGTGACCTACGGCTGTTACCCCACCGACGACACGGCACCTGTGCTGTCTGGCGAGCACAAGGAAGTCGGGTTGTTCACGGAAGCGGACGTGCCCGCCCTGAACATGCCCAGCGGCTACCAGCGCAGCATCGCCGCATGGTTCGCCCGGCTGCGCAATGGTGAACGCGAGACGGTCTGCTAGGGACCACGCCATGACACGCAGGTGCCAGGCATGCGGAGCCGAGTTGAGCCGGCACGCCACCGAGACCGTGTGCCCGACCTGCCACGCCACGTCCAGCCGCCAACCACCGGCCGCACCGCGACACCGGCTCCCGCCAGCCATCTGGTTGTGGTCAGGCCCCGAGGCAGCCAGCGCGCTAGCGACCCGTGACCTTGGCGCGATCCTGCGCACCTATCGCCGGCTCAACCGGCTCAGCCAGGAGAAGCTCGCGACCATTCTCGGCTACGACAAGACCTACGTGTCCATGATCGAGACTGGTCGGCGCGTGATCAGCGACATCGCCACGCGCCGCCATATCGCCGACGCCCTGGCGCTGCCCGCCCACGCGCTCGGCGTCACAGACACCAGCGATGCCGACTTCGCCGCGATGATCCAATTCGCCGACTCGACAATCAGGCTGGCCGAAATCGCGCGCCAATCCGGCAGGACTGTGGACGCGGTGAACGAGCTGTGGCCCCTGGCCGCGCGGCTGGAAGCTCGCGCGGCGGAAGGTCACGCCGAACGCGACACGCTCGTGCTGCTCGGACAAGCCCGCCTGGCCCTCGGGGTGTCCCTGGGCACCGTGCTCCCGGAGGAACGCCTGGTCACTGCGGCCGAGTCACCGCCGGCCGAGTGCTGCTCGCAGGCGGGCAGCGCGATGACGCCGAAGGCGCCCTGCGTGCGCACCGCCCTCGCCGCTGCCGAGGCCAGCCGGCTGCCCTTGGCGCTGGTCGGCACCGACACGGATGGTGAAGAAGTAGTCTGGAGTCCGTCCGATCAATCAGGGAATGTTGACAATGCTGGACAGTCCATGGTCGGCGTGTGGGGGTACTTGCATCATGGGTGATCAACGGGTGCTGGCTGTCGTGAACTGCACGCCCGGGGGCTGGCGACGGGGCTCTGTGGCGTGACTGGCGGGATTCCAGGGCTGATGCCCGGCCGGGCACGGCAGGTTGCAGGCCGCGCCGAGGGCGTCACGGCCGGCCGGACGCCGTCCGATCGCAGGGTGATCGGAGTGGACGTGGCGCGGGGGGTCGCGCTGCTCGGCATGATGGCGGCGCACGTGTTCGACGCCTTCGACCGCGACGGCACACCCACGGTCGCGACAGCGGTCGCCGGGGGACGATCCGCAACCACCTTCGTCCTCGTCGCGGGGATCAGCCTGGCATTCCTGAGCGGTGGGCGGCGCGTGGTCGAGGGCCGGGCCCGCACCGCAGCGGCCGCCGGCATCGCCGTGCGGGCGCTGCTGATCGGTGCGATCGGCCTGTGGCTCGGCTACACCGCGCCCCAGGCCGTCATCCTTCCGGCCTATGCCCTGCTGTTCCTGCTCGCGATCCCGATGCTCGGCCTCCGCCCCCGCACCCTGATCTGTATCGCCGCCGCCGCGAGCGCCGTGGGGCCGCTGTTGGTACTGGCGAGCTTCGGCGCCGACCTCCCCTCGTTCGCAGGGGACAACCCGACATTCGAGACCCTGCTCGACCCATCCGGGCTCCTCGCCGGGCTGCTCGTCACCGGCTACTACCCCGTGGTGGCCTACCTCGCCTACCTGTGCGCCGGTCTCGCCATCGGCAGGCTGGACCTGTCCTCCCCACGGCTCGCCGCCTGGCTGCTCGGTTGCGGGCTCGGCCTGGCGCTCAGCGCGCGGATCGTGTCAACCGTGCTGCTGTTCCCGCTGGGTGGGCTCCGGCAGCTGGTGGGCGAGAACCTGTCGGGTCCGGACCTGGTCAGGGCCCGCGAGGTCATGCTGTGGGACCCAGACGCCACCCCGTCGTGGTGGTACCTCGCGCTCCCCGCGCCGCACTCGACCACCCCCGTCGACCTGGTCCACACGCTCGGCTCGGCGATGGCCGTGCTCGGTACCGCGCTGCTCCTGACGCGGGTTCCTGCCGTCGCCCGCCTGCTGCGGCCGCTGGCCGCCGCGGGCGCCATGACGCTGACCCTCTACTCCGGGCACCTGCTGGTGCTGGCGACCGGGGTGCTGAGCGACGAGCCCGCCGCGATGTACGTGCTGCTGGTCGTCGGCGCGTTCGCGTTCGGGCTCAGCTGGCAGCGCTGGATGGGACAGGGGCCGCTCGAGCGGCTGGTCGCCGCGGCGGCGGGTCGGGCACGCCGAGCCGTCGCTCGTACCGACGAGACCACCGCAGCGGACGGTCATCGGCGATCACGGCTTTAGCCCGACGCCGC
>JBOHGT010000177.1:0-2269 GCA_050700385.1 Pseudonocardiaceae bacterium
GGCTGCGGCCGGCGGGCAGGTACCGCGGCGAGCGGTGCGTCGCCGGTGTGCGCGCCGTTGCGCCATCCCACCACCGTGGACGGTTGCGGAGCGACCGGTCCCGCCGGGTCTGTCGCGGTGACGGTGAGCAGCTCGTTGGTCCAGGTCATGCCGATCGCCGCGGCGAGCTTGCGCCGCGCGCTGCCCGGGTCGCCGCCGGGAGCCGTTGCCAGGTCCTGCGGCAGCAGCGACACCGCATCACCGGTGGTCACAACCTTGCCGATCAGCGCGAGCCGCAGCGTCTCAGGGCTGACCGACCGGCTCGCCAGCGCCGAACCGGCGAGGGTGACCGAGCGGGCAGCGGGCACGGCCACCGGGGTGATCACCAGTTCGGAGCCCTCGACCAGCCCGAGGTTGGACAGCGTGACGTCGTCGAGCGACGCGATACCCGGTGGCGACCTGCTGTCGCCTGCTGCGGCCAGCGCCACGCTGACCCGGGCGCCGGTCAGCTGCACCGCGTCCCAGGCCCGCAGCCCGAGCGCGTCGAGCACCTCCGGGTGCAACCGCACCACGCCGCGGCGCGCGTCGAGCGCCGAGGTCGACAGCCGGGCGGTCAGCGTGATCTGCGCCGCGCTCACTGCAGGTCGGAATCCGGCGGCGGAAGCTGGTAGCTGCGCTGCCGTTCGACGTCGGCCACGCCGGGCACAGCTGCGAGCGTACCGATGGCGCCGGCCTCGATCGTCCCGGTGAGCACACCGGTGGCGTCGAGCACGTCCTCCACCACCATCCCGGCTGCCCGCACCCGGTCCACGACGTCGGGCAGGTCGTCGAGATGCTCCTCGGCGACCGATACCACGACCTTCTCCACGGGCGCCTCCTGGCTGCGGGCCGCTACGGGGACTGCACCAATCCTGCTCCCACGTCCGCGGACGGCAAGGCCGTCCGCAGGGCGCTCTGGCCGAGCCGCGCCCACAGCTCCCACGGGTGAGCCTTCGGGTAGCGCTCGGAGATCAGCGCGGCGACCCCGGCGACGTGTGGTGTAGCCATGCTGGTGCCGTTTATGGTGGCGTACCTGTCGGGCAACTTCCACGACGAGTACACGCCGACCCCCGGGCCCACCACGTCGACCTGGCCGGCGGTGTCCACCGAGCCGCAGGAGAAGTACGCGATCGCGCCCGACTTGTCGACCGCCCCCACTGCCATGATCGACGGGCAGTTCGCGGGGTGCGACACCGGCGCCACCTTGCCTGGCCGCCCGCTCTCGTTGCCGGCCGCCGCGACGATCAGCGTGCCGCGGGCCATCGCCCGCTGGGCCACCGACTCGAAGGTGCGGGAGTGTGGTTGACCGGGCTCGGTGGATGCACCCAGCGACATCGAGACCACCCGGCAGCCGTTGGCGATCGCCCAGGAGATGCCGGACAGGATCCCACCGTCGGCGCCCGACCCCTCGTTGCTGAGCACTTTGCCCGCGTAGATGTCGGCCTCGTAGGCCACGCCGTAGCCGGGTCCGGTGTCCGGTTGCCGCGGACCGCAGGCCGTGCCGATGCAGTGCGTGCCGTGCCCGTGCCCGTCGTGGACCGTCTCACCGGGCACGAACGAGCTGGTGACGAGGTTGCGCCCGGCGAGGTCGGGGTGGTTGAGCTCGACCCCCGTGTCCAGCACCGCCAGCCGTACGCCGGCGCCGGTGGCGCTGCTGGCATGCGCCCTGACCGCCTGCAGACCCCAGGTGAACGTGTTCTCGTCCAGTTCCTGCGCAGCGGCAGCGGGAGCCGCCGGACCGATGGCGTGCACGACCCGCTCGGGCTCGACGACGGCGATCGGGCCCCGCTGCTCGGCGGCGTGCGCCAGCTCGGACGCCTGCTCGGCGGTGGCGGTGACGACGGCGACGGCCAGCTCGTGCAGCACCAACCCGTCGGCGTCCTCGAGCAGCGAGGCCGCGGAGGCGCCTGCGGCGTCGGCAGTGCTCGCGGTGCGCACCCCGGCCACCCGGTTCATGGTTCGCGCTCCGTCGGCGACCGCGTCCTCCGCCATTAGCACGAGGTAACGACCTGTAGTAGTGGAGCCACTCGAATCGAGCATTATCCAGCCCCCTTCTCGAGGAGATGTGACCGAATGCAGACCTGATTCGGCCATCGGAGTGATCAGAGCAGTGTGATCTGAGCCATAGCGAGCCACAAGCGGTTATTCGCCCCCGGCCGCACGGCTACCCGTTGCGGCGCAGGCCGATCCGGCGCCACCGGTGCGGGCCGGACCCCGCCCCGTGGTCGTGGCCGTTGCGGCGCCTGCGCAC
>JBOHGT010000178.1:0-30810 GCA_050700385.1 Pseudonocardiaceae bacterium
CTCGTCGCCCGCGCTCAGCTGGTCGGCGAACGCCGTCTGGGCCAGCGGGCCCAGCGGCTCGGGCCGCCCGCCCGCCCAGGTATGGGTCCGGACCCGGCGGGCGACGGCCTCGGCGGGCACCTTGGGCAGGAGGTCGGCGAGCACGTCGAGGACCGTACCCAGGTGGGGGGCCAGCGCGTCGGGATCCGCGAGGTCGGTGCCCAGCGGCAGTGCCCGGCGCAGTTCTGGCTCCTCGGCTGCCAGCGCGGTCAGCGCCTCGACCAGCGCGAACCGGGTGACGGTGTGGACGCCGACGGTCAGGTGCGCGGCCACGCCACCGAGCGCGGTCGCCGCGTGCAGGTAGCCGCGCGGCAGGTACAGAGCATCCCCGGGCCGCAACGTGGTGTCGATCAGCGGCGGGTCACGCTCGGCCGCGGCGGCGACCTCGGCGGCGTGGTCGGTCCATGGCTGGGAGCGCAGCGGATCGGGATGCACCGGGGCGTGCACCGTCCAGTACTTGCGCCCGGCGAGCTGCAGGACGAACACGTCGTGCACGTCGTAGTGCGCCGAGAAACCCCGCGCGGCCGGTGGCGTGACATAAGCGTTGGCCTGCACGGGATGACCCAGCTCCGCACCGAGCCGGGTGACGAAGTCGATCACCGGTGGCCAGGTCCGGTGCAGCGCCTGCAGCACGATCGTGGCGCCCTGCGCGAACAGCGCCGCGACGCGGTCGTCGCGGACCTGGTCTGCGATCTCCGCCCCTGCACCACCGGATCCGGTGAACTGCCGGGAGTCGACGACTTCGCCGTCGCGCGCGATGCGCAGGAACGGGGTGCGCAGCCCGCGCCGGGACAGCAACTCGTCGACCGCGTCGAGGTCGAGCAGGTCGTCGAAGGGCCCGGCAGCACGGGACAGCAGCGGGCGGTATCCCCAGTGGTGGCTGGCGAAGGTACCCGGGTCCGTCGCGATACAGCGCGCCAGCGCCGGGCGGTCCACCGCGGACCATCCGGCGCCGGGCGCAGTCGTCGTCATGTCAGCGCGCGCCGGAGTCGGCACCACTGTCGTCGGCACCGCCGTCGGCACCGCTATCTTCGGCGCCACCGTCTTCGGCACCGTCTTCGGCACCGCCATCGGCACCGCCGTCTTCAGCACCGCCGTCTTCAGCACCGCCGTCTTCAGCACCGCCGTCGTCGGCACCGCCATCCGCGCCGCCGTCGGCGTCACCCACGCTGCCGATCCCGCTGCCCTGGGTCTCGGGGCCGCCGGACGTGGTCATGTCATCGTCATCGAGTGCCACGTTGCTCCTCCTTCCTGGGAGCTCGTCCTGAGGGGCACCTCACGCTAGAGCCGGTCGCGGTCACCCGCGATGGTTAACCCGCCACCCTTTCGGGCTATCCCGGCAGTGTCTCGCCGCCGGTTTGCCGCGCAGCCCGTCGACGGAGCCGGTGACGGCCTGCCAGCTCAGCAGTCTCTCCCAGGCCGGGTCGATCCCGTTCTCCTTCCAACGCTCGTCGCCTGCCAAGATCGACCGGCTGCGCGCCGCGGCCGAGCGACTGCGCCCGTTCTGGGAGGCTCCGAGCGGTGACCTCCGGCCGCTGCACGGCGACGTCCACCCGGGCAACCTCATCGCCACCCGCGACGGCCCGGTGTGGATCGACTTCGAGGAGGCCTGCCGCGGCCCCGTCGAGTGGGACCTCGCGCTTCTCTCGTGGTCCGACGCCGACGCCGTGGCGGCGCACCATCGCCCCGACCCGGAGTTGCTGACGCGCTGCTCGGACCTGCGGGCCCTCCACCTGGCGCTGTGCCTGATCGCGTTTCGCGACGACTTCGGCGACCTCGACGGCTGGGACCAGAGCATCCGCGGATTTCTCACCGCCATCACCCCCACGCCGTGAGGCCACCGCGATCACCGTCGCCGGTCCACCGATCACATCAAGGCGTCCACGAGGGGTGGCGCCCACTGAGACCGAGGACGCGGTCGAACAAGGGCGCGTCGGGCGAGACCTCGACGACCGGTCCGAACAGCCCCTCGCGGCCTGCCTCCTCCCCCGGTGCGGACATCATCGAGGTGAACTCGAAACAGGCTTGCGCAATGGTCGGATCACACGCGAAGGGTTGTCCCGTGCCGCGGGCGAGGTCCCAGCCATGCAGGACCAGTTCATTGATGGCGACCCTGCCCATGACGTCGGCGGGCAGGGTCACCCCGCCGGCTTCAGTGGTCCCTTCCCATGCCGCGGGATCCTTCCACGCGGCGACGAGCTCGCTGAGCTGCACCGGCAGCCGGCTGCGCCAGTCAGGGCGAAGATGGGCAGCTGAAGCTTCACCTGGTCGAGAGACCTGGGCTGGTTCGCCGTCCTCGCTCCCGGTCGACTTCGTGGCAGCGTTGCGGAACGCGATCGTCAGCCCCATGAGGTGGTCGAGGAGATCACCGACGGTGTATGCCTCGCACGGGGTTCTCGCCACGAGTTGATCGTCGGTCACGCCGTTCACCAGCCTCGTTAGCTGACGAGCCGGCGGATCGAAGTCGAGGATAGTGGTCATGGACTGCTCCTTCGGGTCCGACTATTGGGCTGTCGCTACTCATAAGACGTCGCCCGTGTGTCCGAACTCATCGATCCCGCCCACGACACCGACGAGAGGATCAGATGCGGAAGCTCACGTACTACGCCGGCATGACCATCGACGGGTTCATCGCGGGCCCCGGAGACGAGATCGACTTCCTCCCAGTGACCGACGACGTCATGACGTTCATCGCGGAGGAGTATCCCGAGACGGTGGCGAGCCGCGTCCGGGCGCAGCTCGGCGTCGATGCGGGGAACCGCCACTTCGACGTCGGGATTCAGGGCCGCGTCACCCACGAGCCGGCGCTGCGGATCGGCGTGACCAGCCCGTACACCCACCTGCGGCAGTACGTGGTGTCGGCACCATCACCAGTAGCCCCGATCCGACCGTACAGATCGTCCCGGACAATCCGATCGCCATGATCCGCAAGCTCAAGGCGGAGGACGGCAAGGGCATCTGGCTGATCGGCGGCAGCCACCTCGCGGGCACGCTGCTTCCGGAGATCGACGAGTTGGTCATCAAGCTCTACCCGGTCGTCGCCGGCACGGGTGTCCCGCTCTTCACCACCGAGTTCTCACCGACCCCGTTCCGGCTGACCGGCACCCGTACGCTCGACAGCGGCACGGTGATCCTCACGTACGCCAGGCAGTAGGCAGTGTGGAGCATCATGTCCGCCCTCCGTTCCTGGTTGCAGTAGTACTCGACGATCCAGGGACATCAGGGGCTCCGCCAATACGACAGTTCGGCGGGCAACGCCGTTACAGAGCGTCATAGCGGCACCCCCTACCCCTGCAAACGGCAGATCGGGCGGCAAGCCGCACAGCGTTGGCCATGATCGATGCGTGTCCGAATCGGCGAGTGGCGACCGTCGAAGCGCCGTTGTCGTACTACGCGCGAAACCAGCTCCAAACGCGAAGGCAGCATGCCAGCCGAAGCTGCCCGCACGGCCACGGCTCGTGGCAACTCTCGGTGAGCCGCGTCGTGGCCGATCGGTGACGATGGTCGCGGCCACGCAGCCGGGAGGAGGGAGTCGCGCGTGCTCGGGATCATCGCCGCCCACCTGCTGGTCGCGGCGCTGCTCCCGGCGCTGGCCGCGCGCAGCTACCGGCCGCGTTCCTGGCTGGCGCGGTGCTGCCGGCGGGCGCGCTGGTGTGGGGCTCGCGCACGCGCCGCAAGCACTGCGCGGCGGCGTGGTGCAAGCGGTGGCGTGGGCACCCGAACTCGACCTGGCGCTGACATTCCGGCTCGACGCGCTGGCGCTGGCGATGCTCGTGCTGGTCTCCGGGGTCGGCGCGCTGGTGCTCGTCTACTCCGGCTGGTACTTCGGGCCCGCCAGCCCCGAGGCCGCGCGCTGCGCGGCCCTGCTGCTGGCCTTCGCCGGGGTGATGCTGGGCCTGGTCCTCGCCGACGACCTGATCACCCTGTACGTCTTCTGGGAGCTCACCTCCATCGCTTCGTTCCTGCTGGTCGGGCAGGATGGAGAGCGCCGTGACGACCGGCGCGCCGCGGTGCAGGCGCTGCTCGTCACCATGTTCGGCGGGCTCGCGATGCTGCTGGGCTTCGTGCTGCTCGGCGAGGCTGCGGGCACCTACCGGATCTCCGAGCTGATCGCCGACCCGCCCCGCGGCGCGACGACGAGCTTCGCGCTGGTGCTGATCCTGCTCGGCGCGTTCACCAAGTCCGCGCAGCTGCCGTTCCACCCGTGGCTGCCCGCGGCGATGGTCGCCCCCACGCCCGTCAGCGCGTACCTGCACGCGGCGGCGATGGTCAAGGCGGGGGTGTACCTGGTGGCGCGGCTGTCCCCGGCGTTCGCCGATCTCGCGGTGTGGTGGGTGCCGGTCGTGGCCGTCGGGCTCGCCACCATGCTGGTCGGGGGGTGGCGGGCGCTGCACGAGACGGACCTGAAGCGGCTGCTGGCCCTCGGCACCGTCAGCCAACTCGGCTTCCTCATGGTGCTGCTCGGCGCCGGGGGGCGGACCGCGGCGTTGGCGGGTGTGGCGATGCTGCTGGCGCACGGGCTGTTCAAGGCGCCCCTGTTCCTCACCGTCGGCGTCATCGAGCACCACGCGGGCAGCCGCGACGTCCGCGAGCTCTCCGGCGTCGGGCGGGCGTTGCCCTGCTCGCCGCACCGTCGGCGCTCGCCGTCGCCTCGATGGCAGGGCTGCCCCCGCTGCTGGGCTTCGTCGGCAAGGAGGCCGCCTTCGATGCGTTCCTGGTCGACGGGCGCTGGCTGGTCGTGCTGGGCCTGCTGGCGGGTTCGGTGCTCACGGTGGCGTACAGCGCGCGGTTCTTGTGGGGGGCCTTCGCCACCAAGCCCGGCCGGGAACCGACGTGGACCACCGGGGTCTCGCCGGGGCTCACCGTGCCGGTCGCGCTGCCCGCGCTCGCGGGGCTGGCGCTGGGCGTGGCCTACCCGGTCGTCGACGCCCTCGCGCTACATCGCAGGCGGGCGCGGCGACGTCGGCGCCGCGGTACGGGTCCGCCCGCCGGTGCTCGTCGGGCTCGGGCTGAGCATCGCGGTGCTCACCGCGCTGGCTCCGCTGCTCGCGGGCGCGCCGGTGCTGTCGACCGCGGTCCTGGAAGCCGACGTGCCGGTACTCGGCCACATCAAGCTCGTCACCAGCCTGCTCCTCGACCTCGGGGTGTACCTGCTGCTCGCAGGCGTCGTGCTCGACCTGCTGCGCACCCTGGGCGCCGGGATCGAGCAGGACGCGCGGCAGGCCGGGGAGCGCGCGTGATCACCGTCAACCTCGCCATGGCGATCGTCATCGGGGTGCTGCTGCAGCTCGCAGGTGGTCCGCCCGGCCGCCCGCCGATCGTCGGGGCGGCCCCGGTGGAGGCGATGGCCGACCCGCTACCGCAGGCGCTCGCACTGACCGCCATCGTGATCACGTTCGCGCTCACCACGTTCCTGCTCGCACTGGGCTACCGGTCATGGGTGCTGGTCGGGCACGACGAGGTGCCGGCATCGCGGGCACGGTGCTCTACGTGGTGCACCACATCACGGTGCAGGCGACGCTGTTCCTGGTCAGCGGGCTCATCACGCGGCGGACCGGGACGGTGGCGCTCGACCAGATGGGCGGGCTGGTGCGGTCCTCGCCTGCGATCGCGGTGCTCTTCGCGGTGCCCGCACTCACCCTGGCGGGGATACCGCCGACCTCAGGGTTCGTCGCGAAGCTCGCCCTGCTGCAGACCGGCGCGGGCGTGGGGACGGTGAGCGCGCGGGTCGTCGCCGGGGTCGTCGTGGTCACCAGCCTGCTCACGCTCTACGCGATGGCACGGGTGTGGACCCGGGTGTTCTGGGGCAGGCCCCGGCCACCGCTGCCGGATCCCGACCCGACCGACGAGCTGGTGGTCGGCACCGGGTCGACGTCCCGGCCGATGCTGGCGGCCACGGCGGGGTTGGCCGCAGTGAGCGTCGCGATCGCGGTGGCGGCCGGGCCGCTGGCCGCAGTGAGCACCCGGGCGGCGACCGACCTGCTCGACCGCGGGCCATACCGCACTGCGGTACTCGGGGAGGGGCAGCGGTGAGAGCAATCAGCGGGCGGGTACCGCAGGTGATGTGGCTGACGGCGGTGTGGCTGCTGCTGTGGGGTGCGGCCGACGCGGACGCTGCTCGGCGGCGTGCTGGTCGCCGTCGTGGTGACCGCGGCGTTCCAGCTCCCGGTGGTCTCGGAGCACCTGCCGGTCCGGCCGCTGCGGCTGCTCCGGCTGGCCGGAGCAGCCGGAGCTGCTCCGGCTGGCCGGCTACCTCGCCTTCGACCTGGTGGCGTCCACCGCGAGGATCAGCTGGAGGTCGTCCGGCACGGCAGGCGCAGCACCGCGGGGATCGTGGCCGTGCCACTGCTGGCCGGTTCCGACCGGGTCGTCGCGGCGTTCGCCAACGCGGTGTCGCTGGCACCCGGTGCCTTCGTGCTGCAGATCGACCGGGCGGGCGAGGTCTGCTACGTCTACCAGCTCGGGATGCGGGCCACCGACGCCGAGCGGGTGCGCCGGGAGGTGCTGGCGCTGCAGCGGCGAGTGATCGCGGCGCTGGGGACGCCCGGCGAGCTCGCCGCCGTGGACGCGCGGCTGAAAGCAGCGCGATGACCGCCGTCTTCGCGAGCACGCTGGGCCTGCTGTGTCTCGCGGGGTTGCTCACGCTGGCACGGCTGATGCTCGGGCCGACCGGTTCCCCGACGTGCCGTCCCGGCTGCAAGCTGCGACGAAGCCGCAGACCCTCGGCCTGCTGCTGATCCTGGCGGGCACCGCGGCGCGGCTGGAATTCCCACTCGCCGCAGGTCTCGGGCTGGTGGCGCTGTTCCAGGTGCTCACCGCGCCGGTCATCGCGCAGTTGGTCGGACGCTCGGCCAACCGCACCGGCGCGGTGAACCGCGAGTCGCTGGTGGTCGACGAGCTCGGTGAGCGGCTGGCCCGCGACGAGCAGGACCGGCGCTCGTAGACCCCAACCGAAACCGCGTTCTGCCACCAGAACGCGCCTATCGCAGCCCGGACTACCGCGTTCTGCCACCAGAACGCGGTAATGACGGGTGCCGCCCAGAGACGGTGAGCGGAGTTGCGTACTGTGCACGATGGGTCGATGATCTGCACTCGGCCCGGCGCCCCGCAAGGATGAACAGGTTCGGAGACTGCGGTGTACGACGACTACGCCCGCGACAGGGACTACGACAGCACCCGACGGATGCCACCCACGTCACGGGTGGACGTCCGCAAGCTGTGGGCGGGCGGCGCGGCGACGGCCCTGGTGGCGGCCCTGGTCGCCTTCATCGCGCTGCTGATCGCGCGGGGAATCTTCGGCATCCCGGTGCTCGCGCCGTCCGACGCCGGGTTGGTGGGAGACGCGACCACCATCGGGCTGTGCAGCCTCGGTGCCGTCGGTGCGCTGCTCGGCACCGGGCTGATGAACCTGCTACTGCTCACCACGCCACAGCCCCGGACCTTCTTCGGGGCGATCGCCGGCCTCGCGACCCTGGCACTCGCCTTGCAGCCCTTCACCACCGGCAGCGAACTCGCGACCAAGATTGCAACGGCGCTGGTCTACCTCGTGACCGGGGCGGTCATCATCGCCTTGATCAGCAGTGTGTCCGACTACGCGGGCGGCGCGACCTGACCCTCGCTCCACCGGCCGATCTCGCGGGTGTGGTTCGGCTGCGATGCCGGCAGTGAAGCTGCTACGCCTCGTCGTCGAGCCGGAACCCCACCTTGATCCCGACCTGGAAGTGGTCGATCTCGCCGCCGGTCAGATGGCCCCGGATCTCGGTCACCTCGAACCAGTCGAGGTTGTGCAGTGTCCTGGCGGCGCGGGCCACGCCGTTCCGGATCGCCGCGTCGACACCCTCCGGGCTGGTTCCGACGATCTCGGTCACGCGATATGTGTGATCCATAGTGGCCAGTCTGCCCGCAGCGGTGCCACCGGGCAGTGCGGCAGGAGAACCGCGCACTGCCTCCCGCAGCCGTCGCCGCCAGCAGCGCAGTGGCGTGACATCCACGGCTGATCCCCGGGATTGAGAATCTTTCCTATCGTCATTATTCTTTACCCGTGCTCAACATCAAGGACCCCGATGCCGACCGGCTCGCCCGGCAGCTCGCCGAGGCCACCGGTGAGACGATCACCCGCGCCGTGACCGTCGCGGTGCGGGAGCGCCTCGAACGGATCATGGGTAGGCGCACCGGCCGAGGGCTCGCAGACGAGCTCGACGAGATCGCGGTACGGTGCGCGGCCCTGCCGGTCCTCGACGAGCGACCGGAGGACGAGATTCTCGGCTACGACGACGTCGGGCTGCCGCAGCAACGATCGGCGACGGCGCGTCACACTCCACGCTGATGGTGCTCGACACGTCAGCGATAGTCGCGATCCTCTTCGACGAGCCGCCCCGCCGCACGCTGACCGAGGCCATCGAGGTCGACACGGTCCGGCTCATCTCGGCGGCGACGCTCCTGGAGAGCGCGCTGGTCGTCGAAGCCCGTCGCGGCGAGCCGGCTGGTCGCGAACTCGATCTGTTGCTGCATCGCGCCGCCGTGAACACCGTCCCGGTGTCGGCGGACAATGTCGAGATCGCCCGGCGCGCCTGGCGCCGCTACGGCAAGGGACGGCATCCGGCCGCGCTGAACTTCGGAGACTGCTTCTCCTACGCGCTCGCACGCTCGAGTGGGGAGCCCCTACTGTTCGTGGGAGACGACTTCCCGAACACCGACATCCCTGCCGCGGTATGAGGCCGACACATGCGCTGGGCCACCTACGTCTCCCCCACCGACCATGCCGAGCGCGTCGGGCTGGTGCGCGGCGGCGCCATCCACGGGTTGGGCGAGCCAGCCCGCCTGGTCGACCTGCTCGGCGACGGCGGGCAGCGGCTGGCCGCCGCGGGACAGCGCGCGCTGTCCGAGCCGTTCGAGGTGGTCGACGAGGTGCACGCCATGCTGCGGTCACCGGTGCCAGTACCACCGTCCATCCGGGACTTCATGGCCTTCGAGGAGCACGTGGTGACCTCGAGGCAGGCAACCGGGAAGCAGATCGACCCGGACTGGTACGAGATCCCGGTTTTCTACTTCAGCAACCCGGCCGCCGTGCACGGCCCGCACGACGACGTCGCGGTCCCGCCCGGCTCCACGCAGTTCGACTACGAGCTGGAGGTCGCCGCAGTGATCGGGCGCGACGGTGCCGACCTCGACCCCCGCGAGGCGGAGGCGCACATCGCCGGCTACACGGTGTTGTGCGACTGGAGCGCCCGCGACCTGCAGTCCCGGGAGATGCGGCTGCGCCTCGGCCCCGCCAAGGGCAAGGACTCGGCCACCACGCTGGGCCCGTACCTGGTGACGCCGGACGAGCTCGAGCCCCGCCGGGCCGGCAATGCCTACAACCTGCGGATGACCGCATCGGTCAACGGGCATGCCTGCAGCAGGGGCACACTGGCCGACATGTACTGGACCTTCGGTCAGCTGCTCGCCTACGCCTCGCGGGGCACCCGGCTGGTGCCCGGCGACGTCATCGGCAGCGGCACCGTCGGGACGGGCTGCCTGCTCGAGCTCTCCCGGGTGCACGGCGAGGCGCGCTACCCCTACCTGTCCGCCGGCGACCGGGTGCGACTCGAAGTCGACCAACTCGGTGCCATCGACAGCCGGATCGTGCCCGGCCGTCCCGTGGTGGCGCTGCGCTGAATCGACCCCACCGCTGAACCGCCCCACCGCTGAACCGCCCCCACCCTCATTCGGCTCCGAATGGGCCCCGCACACCGTGTCCCAACCCCCATTCGGTTCCGAACGGGGCCGCATGCCATGATCGACTTATCCGGTAACCGGTCGTCCGGAGGAGAACCGTGATCGAAGCAGACGTCGCCTCGCTGCTCGTGCGCCTGGTGCTCGGCGCAACCATGATCCTGCACGGCTACAACCACGGCCTCGGGCCAGGAGGTATCGACGGCACCGCCCGCTGGTTCGGCAAGATCGGCCTGCGTCCCCCGAGGCTGCATGCCTGGGCCAGCTGCGTGCTGGAGATCGCTGCGGGTGTCGGACTGCTGGTGGGTCTGCTCACCCCGCTGGCCGCCGCCGCGACGGTCGGCGTCATGGCGGTGGCGGGGGTGGTCGCGCACCGCAAGAACGGGTTCTTCGTGTTCCGGGACGGCTACGAGTACGTCCTCGTGGTCGCGGTGGTGTGCGTGGCACTGGGTGCCCTGGGCCCCGGGATCGTCTCGCTGGACCACGCGCTGGGTATCGCCATCGACGGGTGGGCCGGCGGCCTGGTCGTGGCGGGCGGTGGGCTGCTCGGCGCCGGACTGCTGCTCGCGCTCAGCTGGCGCCCGCAGCGCTCGGGATGAACCCGCACAGCTCAGGAGGTCCAGCCATGATCATCCGCCGCGTCCTCGTCGCCAACCGCGGCGAGATCGCTGCCCGCATCCTGCGCAGCTGCGCCAGCCTCGGCATCGAGACGGTACTCGCGGCCTCCGAGGCCGACCTGGACTCGCTGCCCGCAAGGCTGGCCGGCGGCGTGATCCGGCTCGGCCCGGCGCCTCCCGCCGCGAGCTACCTCGACGTCGACGCGGTCGTCGCGGCTGCGGTCGAGGTGGGAGCCGACGCGATCCACCCCGGGTACGGGTTCCTGTCCGAGAACGCGCGCCTCGCGCGGGCGTGTGACGAGGCCGGGATCGTGTTCGTCGGTGCCACCGCCGAGCAGCTGGACGCGGTCGGCGACAAGCTCGCCGCGCGCGGGCACGCCGTCGCCGCCGGGTTGCCGGTGGTGCCGGGCGGCGAGGTGTCCGATCTCGACGGGGCTCGCGCGCTGGCCGCTGAGATCGGGTGGCCGGTGCTGGTCAAGGCAGTCGGCGGGGGCGGCGGCAGGGGCATGAAGCTGGTCGGCGAGCCCGGTGAGCTCGACGGCATAATCGAGCGGGCGATGGCCGAGGCACGCGCCGCCTTCGGCGACCCACGGGTGTACCTGGAGCGGTTCGTGACCTCCGGGAGACACGTCGAGGTGCAGCTGCTCGGCGACGGCGAGCGGGTGATCCATCTCGGCGACCGGGACTGCTCGATCCAGCGGCGTTACCAGAAACTCGTGGAGGAGGCACCGGCGCCGGGTCTGCCCGACGAACTGCGGTCCGAGATGCACCGTGCCGCGGTCGCCTTCGGCGAGCGGCTGCGCTACCGCGGGCTGGGCACCGTCGAGTTCATGGTGGGGGACGGGGCCTTCCACTTCCTGGAGATGAACGCGCGCATCCAGGTCGAGCACCCGGTCACCGAGGCGATCTGCGGGCTCGATCTCGTCGCCGAGCAGCTCGCGGTCGCCGAGGGTCGCCCGCTGCGGCTGACCCAGGCCGACGTGAGCCTCGCCGGGCACGCGATCGAGTGCCGGATCAACGCCGAGGACCCGAGGCGCAACTTCCTGCCCAGGCCGGGCACCGTGACCTCGGCGGTCTTCCCGGACGGCGAGGGCGTCCGGGTGGACACCCACGTGGAGGCGGGCGTCACGGTGCCGCCGCACTACGACTCGCTGCTGGCCAAGCTGATCGTGCACGGCAGCGACCGCACCGAGGCGATGGCGCGGCTACGCGGCGCGCTCGCCCGCTGCGAGATCGGCGGGGTGGCCACGACCCTGCCGATGCACGCCGCGCTGGCCGAGCATCCCGACTTCGCGGCCGGCGGGGTCGACACCGCGTGGCTCCCTCATTTCCTGCAACAGCACGAGTTCCCGAAACGCGGGCGTAGCTGACCGCCCGGGACATCCCGGTGACCGGCGACGTCCCCAGTGAAGGGCACTTTCACTGCGTCGGACGCAGTGAAAGTGCCGTTGACTGCGGCTGGGCGTGACTGCACCTGGGCGTGGCTGCGGCTGGGCGAGTCGCGGCGGGAAGCCGTCGAGGGTATGTGGTGTTGTGCGGGGTGACGGCGACACGGGCAGACATAGGGAGTCGCGGTGATCGACGAGCAGGTGCAGCGGGTGCTGGTGGTCACGGCGCACCCGGACGACGTCGACTTCGGGTGCGCCGGCACGGTCGCGACCTGGACCGGTGCCGGCATCGAGGTGTCCTACTGTGTGATCACCAATGGCGACGCAGGCGGGTTCGATCCGGCAGTACCGCGTTCCGCGATCGCCGGGATCCGGCAGGACGAGCAGCGCAAGGCCGCGGCGGTGCTCGGCGTCACGGACGTGGAGTTCCTCGGCTATCCGGACGGGCGGCTCGAGGTCAGCTACGAACTGCGCCGCGACATCGCCCGCACGATCCGCCGGGCGCGGCCCGACCGGGTTGTGACACACTCCCCGCGGCGCGACATGCGCAGCGTCTACCGCAGTCACCCCGACCACCAGGCAGCTGGTGAGGCCGCGCTGTGTGCGGTGTATCCCGACGCGCGCAACCCGTTCGCCCATCCCGAGCTGCTCGCCGAGGAGGGCCTCGACGCGCACACCGTGGCCGAGGTGTGGGTGACGAGCCCGGACGGGCAGGCGGACCGCTACGTCGACATCACGGACACCTTCGAGCGCAAGATCGCGGCACTGCGGGAGCACACCAGCCAGACCGAGCACATGACCGACCTGGCGGGCCGTATACGCGGCTGGGTCGCCTCGCAGGCCGCCGCGGGGGGCCTGCCCGACGGCCGGCTCGCCGAGGCATTTCTCGTGCTCGACACCCGGTGACGGGTCAGGCCGCCAGCTCGTCCATCGCCCGGCGAATCCGCTTGACCGACACCGGGTAGGCGGTGCCCAGGTCCTGCGCGAAGAAGCTGACCCGCAGCTCCTCGATCATCCAGCGGATCCGCGCCACCGCATCGATGGCGGGCAGCTGCCGGTACTCCTGCTCGACCTCCTGGACCTGCAGCATCCACTCCCGGTCGCGTTGCGGGTGCGCCGTGAGCTTGTCCAGCCGGCGCTCGATGGCGCGCAGGTAGCGCGTCACGTCGGGCAGCCGCTGCCGGCCGGTCCCGGTGACGAAACCGCGGTACACCAAGCCTGACAGCTGCGCCCTGATGTCCGCCAGCGCGTCCGCCGGCGCGTGACGGGTGGCCGCCAGCCGCGTCTCGACGTCGCGCGCAGCCGCGAGCACGCGCTGCACCCGGCTCACGACGTCGGCCACGGCGCTGCCGAGCCGGGCCCGCGCCGACTCGACGAGCTGGGAGAACCCTGCCTCGTCCCAGGCGGGCCCGCCGGCCGCGGTGATCAGCTCGTCCGCGGCGGCATCGACGCAGTCCTCGATCAGCTCCGCCAGGCTGCCGTGCGGGTTGACGCCCAGCGCCAGCCGGGCCTCGTTGCTCAGGCCGCGCTGCACGGACCTGGCGGGGGACGGCACGGACAGCAGCAGCAGCAGCCGGCGGGTCCCCCGCCACATGGCGCGCCGCTGCTCGGCTTGCGTGCCGAACACCCGGACGGCGATGCTGTCGCCCTCGTCGACCAGCGCGGGGTATGCGGTCACCACGTGGCCGGCGCGCTGCCGCTGGTGGGTCCGCGGCAGCGTGCCGAGGCTCCAGGATCCCATGGTCCAGGAGCGCAGCCCCCGCTGCTCGACGTCGCTGGCCGCCGCGGCGAGGGTGGCCTGCAGCTGCGGGCGCACCCGCTGCTCGAGCTCGCCGAGGTCCTTGCCCTGCGCCAGCGGGCGGCCCTGCTCGTCGATCACCCGGAACGTGGTCCGCAGGTGGTCGGGCACCCGGTCGGGCTGCCAGGCGTCGCGGGGCACCGTCACGCCGGTGAGGTGGCGGAGCTCGCGCTCCAGCGCGTCGAGCAGCGGCTCGTCACCACCCGCCGGCAGCCGCGCCAGCACGGCACTGACATGGTCGGGTACCGGTACGAAATGGCGGCGAAGCGGCTTGGGCAGCGACCGGATCAGTGCGGTGACCAGCTCCTCGCGCCGGCCCGGCACCTGCCAGCCGAACGCGTCGGCGCTGACCTGGTTGAGCACCGCGAGCGGCACGTCCACGGTCACCCCGTCGGCGGCCGCACCCGGTTCGAACGCGTACGACAGCGGCAGCGTCAACCCGCCGTGCTGCCAGGTGTCCGGGTAGGCGCGGGCGCTCACGTCGCCGGCGGACTCGTTGACGAGCATGGCCGGGTCGAAGGTGAGCAGGTCCGGCGTCGCCCGGCCGGCCTTGCGCCACCAGCTGTCGAAGTGGCGGGCGGAGCGCACGTCGGACGGGATGCGCTGGTCGTAGAAGTCGAACAGCGTCTCGTCGCCGACCAGGATGTCGCGCCGCCGCGCCCGGTCCTCCAGGCCCGCCACCTCGGCCAGCAGCGCGCGGTTGTGGTGGAAGAACCGGTGGCGGGTGTCCCAGTCGCCCGCCACCAGCGCGTGACGGATGAACAGCTCCCGCGATACCTCGGGATCGATGCGGCCGTAGTCGACCCTGCGGGAGACGACGAGCGGGACGCCGTAGAGCGTCACCTTCTCGTAGGCCACCGCCGCTGCCCGTTTCGACGACCAGTGCGGCTCGCTGTAACTGCGCTTGACCAGGTGCTGCGCCAGCGGCTCGACCCACTCCGGCTCGATCCGCGCGGCGATCCGTCCCCACAGCCGGGATGTCTCCACCAGCTCGGCGGCCATGACCCACCGCGGTGGCCTGCGGAACAGCGCTGAGCCGGGGAAGACGGCGAACCGCGCGCCCCGCGCCCCGAGATAGTCGCGCCGCTCGACGTCGAGCAGCCCGATGTGGGACAGCAGCCCGGCCAGCAGCGAGATGTGGATGCGTTTCGGGTCGGCGGGCGTGTCGTTCAATGTCATCCCCAGGCCCGTGACCGCCTGCCGCAGCTGACCGTGCAGGTCCTGCCACTCGCGCACCCGCAGGTAGTGCAGGAACTCGGCCTTGCACAGCTTGCGGAACCGGCTGGACGACAGCTCTCGCTGCTGCCCGCCCAGGTAGCGCCACAGCTCGAGGTAGGCCAGGAAGTCGGAGCCAGGATCTGCGAACCGCGCATGCTTCTCGTCGGCCGCCTGCTGCGAGTCGGCGGGTCGCTCCCGCGGGTCCTGGATGGACAGCGCGGCGGCGATCACCAGCACCTCGCGCAGGCAGCCGTTGCGGTCGGCCTCCAGCAGCATGCGGGCCAGCCGTGGGTCGACGGGTAGCTGCGCGAGGGTGCGGCCCGTCGGGGTGAGTCGCGTGCGCGCGTCGGGCCCGGGTCCCTCCAGCGCGCCAAGCTCCTCCAGCAACTGCACACCGTCGGTGATCTGCCGGCGGTCCGGCGGGTCGATGAAGCCGAACGCGGCGACATCGCCCAACCCCAGCGCGGTCAGCTGCAGGATGACCGAGGCGAGGTTGGTGCGCAGGATCTCCGGGTCGGTGAACTCCGGGCGGGAGGCGAAGTCCTCCTCGGAGTACAGCCGGATGCAGATGCCGTCCGAGGTGCGCCCGCAGCGGCCCTTGCGCTGGTTCGCCGACGCCCGCGAGACCGGCTCGATGGGCAGCCGCTGCACCTTGAGCCGGTGGCTGTAGCGGGAGATGCGGGCGGTCCCGGGGTCGATGACGTACTTGATGCCCGGCACCGTCAGCGAGGTCTCGGCGACATTGGTCGCCAGCACGATCCGGCGCCCGCGGTGTGGCGCGAACACCCGGTGCTGCTCGGCGGCGGGCAGCCGGGCGTAGAGCGGCAGCACCTCGGTGTCGCGCAGCGACGCGTCGCGCAGCGCATCGGCGGTGTCACGGATCTCCCGCTCCCCCGACAGGAACACCAGGACGTCGCCCGGCCCCTCGGCGGCGAGCTCGTCCACCGCGTCGAGGATCGCCTGCGTCTGGTCCCGGTCGGGATCGGCCGCCGGATCGTCGGGATCCACGACCGGCCGGTAGCGGACCTCGACCGGGTAAGTGCGGCCGGAGACCTCGACGACCGGTGCGCCGCCGAAGTACTGGGAGAAGCGCCCTGGGTCGATGGTGGCCGAGGTGATGATCACCTTGAGGTCGGGCCGGCGCGGCAGCAGTTGCTGGAGGTAGCCGAGCAGGAAGTCGACGTTCAGGCTGCGCTCGTGCGCCTCGTCGATGATCAGCGTGTCGTACTGGCGCAGCAGCCGGTCGGACTGGATCTCGGCCAGTAGGATGCCGTCGGTCATCAACTTGACCAGGGTGTCGTCACCGACCTGATCGGTGAACCGCATCTTGTACCCGACGGCGCCACCCGGCTCGGTGCCCAGCTCCTCGGCGATCCGCTCGGCGACGGTGCGCGCCGCGAGCCGCCGCGGCTGGGTGTGCCCGATCAGCCCGCGCACGCCCCGTCCCAGCTCCAGGCAGATCTTGGGCAGCTGGGTGGTCTTCCCGGAGCCCGTCTCCCCGGCGACGATGACGACCTGGTGGTCGCGGATCGCAGCCGCGATCTCGTCGCGTCGCTCGCTGATCGGCAGGCCCTGCGGGTAGCCGATCTCCGGCACGGCGGCGCGCCGCTGCGCCACGTCGAGATCGGTCGCCACCTGTTCCTTCACCAGCGGTCCGAACGCCCACCGGGATGTCGGATGTTCCCGCGCTCGTCGGTCAGCTCGCCTATCGGCTCCCCTCCAGGTACTCCGTGATCGCCATCGCGAACCGGTCGAACTCACCGAGCCGGGTGCGGAGCAGCTCGTGTACACGTGCGGGTTCCACGTCCCAGGTCACGCAGGATCCGCACGTAGCGGGCCAGGATGGCGAGCAGCTGGTCCACGCGGTCACGGTCAACCACGGCTGAGCATCCCGCGGCGTGCGCGCTCCCGCACAGCCGCCAGGTAGCTGTCATGGTACGGCCGGAAATCCAAGAACATCTTCTCCACCCGCTCCCGGAACGCGACCCGCTCACGCTCGTCCCGGCTGAACACGACCCGGCCCGCCACGACGCGGAACTGCAACCACAGCGGCGCATCGTTCAGTATGAGCAGATCCACATCATCCCGGTCGAGCGCGGCGGCGAGCTGATCGTGCAAGCGTGCATCGTCGAGCAATGTACCTCTCGGGCGCAGCAACACCGCCAGGTCGACGTCGCTACCAGACCGGACTTCACCACGGGCCATGGAGCCGTACAGGTAGACGAAACGCACCCGATCGTCCGACTCTGCGACCGATCCGAGGCGGCGGGCCACCTCTTCGATAGCCTCCAGCGCGGCACTGTCCACAGGAACCATTGTGACCGACCGGAGTGTCGAAGCCGAGGACCCACCAGGTGCGACGTGCGTCGCGTCAGTCACCACTGACCCAGCGCATAGCGGGTGCCGGCACAGCTCGTCGCCGTAGGTCTCGTCCTGCACGACGGTGAAGCCACCGTCTCGGTCCAGAATTGCAGCGCCTTTGCCTGGTCGTCCACCGGCACGATCACCTTGGCCACTCCACTGATCATGACAGCCTCCACCCCTTTCGTGCCGCAGACCCGGTCGAAGGGAGCACTTCAGCCGCCTACAGCCACCACGGAGACTGCGGTGGCATATTCCGCGAGCCGCCGGAGATCATCGACGTCGACGGTTGCCACGACGGCCCCACCCGCAAGATCGGCCACGGCGACCAGGAACGCGTCCACCGCCAACTCCGAACCCGCCCGCACCCGGCCGAGCAGCTGCCCCGCCCGCACCCCGACACGGGTGTCGACCGGGTGCACCTCGACACGCTCGCGGCGCAGGCCGGCGAACACCGCGGCGTCGGCGGGGCGGCCGCGCACCACCTCGGCGAGCACGGCCGCCACTGTCCCGACGGGTAGCTCGCGCCGCCGCATCTCGAGCATCAACGCCCGGACCTGGTCACGGCGAGACGCAGGTCCCTGCGCCACGGCTGAGAGCGCTTCGCTGTCGAGCAGGAGCATCAGCCGGCGAGCCTGCCGTGACCCTCTGGCCGGTTCGCGGTCCAGTCCTCGACCAGCCGGGCTGCCCATTCAAGGGTCTCCACCGGTACGGGACCGTGCTCGCGGTCCATCTCGGCCAGCCATCCGTCGACGGCTGCCAGATGCCTCAGGCGGTCGAGGTAGGCGGCGAGCGCGGCGTCGACCGTCGCAGACAGGCTTCGACTGCCGACCTGGGATCGCAGCTCCGTGAGCCGATCGGCATCGAGGGTGAGGGTGACCTTCTCCTTCGCCATACCCGACAATAGTACCTTCATACCGCAAAAGACCGGCGGTAACTTCGGCGGCGGTGTGGGCCTCGAGGGTCTCGGCCAGTGAGGCGGGCACGCGCCCTGGTGAAGATCAGCGAAGGAAGTGGGCCTCCAGGTCGTCGAGCACGAGCTGCGCAGCGCCGATTCCGATGCCGAGCATCCAGTGGTCGTCGGGCACCAGCTGGACCTTGCCGGCCTCGACGGCGCCGAGGGTCTGCCAGAGCGGGCCTGCGGTCACGCTCGGCAGGCCCGTCTCGGCCGCCGGTCCGTAGGAGCTCACGAAAATGACGTCGCCGTCGGCCTGCGCGATCTGCTCGGCGCTGACCTCGACGAAGGTCTCGTCGGGCTGCTGCGACGGCGGGCGGGAGAAGCCGACATCGTCGAGCACGGTGCCGATGAAGGAGCCCTTGGCGTAGAGCCGGATCTGGTCGGGCGTGAACCGCACGAGGCTGACCGAGGTGGCGGCGGGGTCGCCGATCTTGCTTCCTAGCTGCGCCGCGCGCTGCTCGTAGCCGTCGAGCATGCGGCGCGCCTTGCCCTCCATGCCCAGCGCCCTGGCGTCGAGCAGGAAGTTCTCCTTCCACACCACGCCCACCGTCTCGGCGAAGACCGTGGGGGCGATACCCGACAGCTCGTCGTAGAACTCCTCGTGACGCAGCTTGCTCGACAGGATGAGATCGGGTCGCAGGCTCGCGATCTTCTCCAGGTTCGGCTCCGCGATGGTGCCGACGAGCTCCACGCCCCTCGCCTCGTCGCTGAGGTATTCGAGGAAGCCGGAGTCGGCCGGCGCCCGCACGGCGCCCACAGGCTTGACGCCCAGCGCCGTCACCGCGTCGAACTCGCCGGTGTCGAGGACGACGACCCGCTCGGGCTGCACCGGCACCTCGGTGCGGCCCATGGCGTGCTCGATGGTGCGGGTGGTGCGCTGCTCGGTCGACGCTTCGGTGCTCCCGGAACCGCCGCACGCCGCCGCTCCGAGCGCGAGCGCGCCCAGCGCAGCGGCCGCGACGAGGCGGCGCAGTGTAGGACCGGACACGTGACAGACCTCCTTGGACGGGACAGATTAGGTTCGGCTGACCTTACACGTTGGGCTGCTACGAGTTGCATCCAGGCAAGCCTTACCTAAGGTAGGCGGAGACCCCGACGTACGCACTAGCGAGGTGTGCCTTGGTTACCGCTGCCGCCACCGCGACAGAGACAGTGCACGACTCCGTCTTCCACTGCGTGGGCAACACCCCGCTGGTGGCGTTGAACCGGCTCTTCCCCGAGCCCGACGTCGAGGTGATCGCCAAACTCGAGTTGATGAACCCCGGCGGCAGCATGAAGGACCGCCCGGCCCGGTTCATCGTCGAGCGAGGCCTCGCGGACGGCTCGATCCGCCCGGGAAGCCACCTCATCGAGAGCAGCTCCGGGAATTTCGGGATCGCGCTCGCGATGGCGGCCCGGCTGCACGACCTCGAGTTCACCTGCGTGGTCGATCCCAAGACCACCGCGACGAACGTCGCCATCCTGCGCCAGCTGGGTGCCCGCGTGGAGATCGTCTCCGAACCGGACAGTGCGGGGGGCTACCTGCACACCCGGGTTCGCCGGGTACAGGAGCTGCAGCGTGAGATACCCGGCGCCGTCTGGATCAACCAGTACGCGAACGACCGCAACTGGCAGGCCTACTACCACGGCATGGGCGCCGAGCTTGTCGAGCAGCTCGTGTGGCCGCCGGACTACCTCGTCGCCGCGGTCAGCACCACGGGCAGCATCCTCGGCTGCTCCCGGCGGATGCGCGAGCACTTCCCGGGCATGAGCGTCATCGCCGTCGACGCCGTCGGCTCCGTCATCTTCGGCGGCCGCGCCGGCCCCCGTGAGATACCCGGCATCGGATCCAGCCGGGTGCCCGAGTTGTGCCGGCCCCAGGAGATCGACGAGGTCGTCGCGGTCGACGACCTCGAGGCCACCCTCGCCTGCCGCCGGCTGCTGGCGACCGAGGGCATCCTCGCAGGCGGATCGACCGGCGCGGTGGTCACCGCGATCCGCGCGAAGCTCCCCGAAATCCCGGCCGGCTCCCGCATCGTGACGATCTTCCCTGATCGCGGCGACCGCTACCTCGACCTGATCTATGACGACGACTGGCTGGCCGGGTTGGAGGGCCGTCATCGAGAGGAGAGCCCGTGTCCATCGCGACGGAGCTGACCCCGGCGGGCTCGCCTCGCATCCTCTACCTCGACCGCAGCGACATCGAGGCGGTGGGCGGTGGCCACTCGGACCTCTACGTGCACGCGCTACGGCGCGCGCTCGTGCTGCACTCGGAGGGCGAGGTCGCCCAGCCCCTCAAGCCGTACCTGCGGGTGGGCACGGACGGCCACATCGCCGACCGGATCATCGCCATGCCGGCCCACCTGGCCGAGCCGGGCGTGTCCGGCATCAAGTGGATCGGCAGCAAGCACGACAACCCCGACCGCACCGGATTGGCGAGGGCCAGCGCGGTCATCGTGCTCAACGACCCGCGGACCAACTACCCCGTCGGGATCCTCGAGGGCGGCCTGATCAGCGCCTGGCGCACGGCGGCTGTGACCTGCCTGGCCGCCGCCCAGCTGGCCCGCAAGACCTTCGCCGACGTCACCCTGATCGGGTGCGGTGTGATCGGGCGCACCCAGATCGCGGCGCTGCTGCAGCAGTTCGAGCAGATCAGCACTGTCCACCTCTACGACCTCGACCACCGGGCGGCGCAGGCGCTCGCGGACGGCATCACCGACCGGCATCCCACCGTCACGACCCGGGTGACGGGCAGCGCCGAGGACGCCGTGCGTTCCGGCGACCTCGTGGTGCCGTGCACCGTCACCGACCAGCCGTACCTGGAATTCGACTGGCTGCGGCGAGGAGCCTTCCTCAGCAATGTCTCGATCATGGACGCACACAAGGACGTCTTCCTCGGCGCGGACAAGGTCATCGTCGACGACTGGGAGCAGAGCAACCGGGAGAAGAAGGTCATCAACCAGCTCGTGCAGGAGGGGAGGTTCTCCCGCGAGCAGCTGCATGCCGAGCTGGGCGAGATCCTGAGCGGACGCAAGGCGGGCAGGGACAGCGACGACGAGATCATCGTGCTCAACCCGATGGGCATGGCCGTCGAGGACATCGCCTGCGCCGCGGAGATCTACACCAGGGCCAGGGCAGCGCAGGTCGGTACCTGGCTGAGCTTGTACTAGGGAAACCGCGTGCCCGCCGTCGGGGACCGCGCGCAGCCCTGCGACCTGGTGCTGCGCGATCTGGTCGACACGCTGATCCAGGAGAACCTCTGGGCATTCGCCGACCGGGCGGACCGGGATCGGCCCGCGGCACTCGCCGCGGAACGGCTGCACCCCGGCGAGGAGTGGTACCGTATCGGGCTGACCCGCGGCTGGGTGTGCTTCCGGGCGCGCCGGACCGTGGCGCTGCAGCCCTACCGGATCTCCCGCGCGCCGGTATGGCACGGCGACGCGCCGGGGACGCCGCCCCGCCGGCTGCACCCCGCCGAGCTACTGGTGCTGCTCGCCGAGGACCGGCCCGGTGCGGTGGACCCGGCAGTGGTCGGGCGGGTCGGTGCCGAGCTGGGCAGCGCCGTCGAGCACGCGCGGGTCACTCTCACCGCCCGTGCCGGGCTGGCCGACCCGTCGCCACGGCCCGGCGGGCTGCTCGCCGGGGAGCGGCTCGCCGCCACCCGTGACCGCCCGTTCCACCCGACCGCCCGGGCCGCGTCGGGATGGTCGGCCCGGGAGCTGGCCCGCTACGGGCCGATGCGCGAGCGGCCGCTGGCACTGGACTGGGTGGCGCTGCGGCGCGACCGGCTGCGCCACGGCAGCGGCCCCGGCTCGGACCGGCTGCACGAGCTGCTGCTCGACGACGCCGACCTGCAGCAGCTGGACCAGGCGCTGCTCCGGGCCGGTCTCGACGCAGCGGCCTACCAGCCACTGCCGGTGCACCCCTGGCAGGGCGAGCACGTGCTGCCGGGGCAGTTCGGACCCGAACGGGCCGCAGGCGAGGTGGTGCCGGTGGCCCGCGGTCTCGGGCGGTTCCACCCCACCGCTTCGCTGCGAACCCTGGTCACCGCGCCGGAGACCCGATTGCACCTCAAGCTGCCGCTCGGGGTGACCACGCTCGGCGCGGCACGGCTGCTGCCACCGCGGTACCTGGACAACTCCGACCGCGCGCAGCGGACCATGCAGCAGCTCCTCGACCGCGACCAGGTGCTGGGCCGCCGGGTGCTGCTGTGCGACGAACGGACCTGGTGCGGCTGGCAGCACCCATCGGGGGCGGAGGAGTTCGCGGACCGGCCCGGCCACCTGGCGGCGCAGCTGCGGGCCTGCCCGGCGGGCCTGCTGGACGACCCCGGGCTGCTCGTCGTGCCCATGGCGGCACTCGCGGCACACGAGTGGGACGTGCTGGGCGCGGCGCTCGGCGCCGGCCGACCCGGGGGGTTCACGGCCGGGCACGCGGTCGGGTTCTTCCGGGAACTGGCCGGAGCCTTCTGCGAGCTCGGGTTGGGGTTCCTGCGCCACGGTGTGCTGCCCGAGCTGCACGGCCAGAACGTGCTGGTGGCGCTGCGCGACGGCGTGGTGGAGACGTTCGTGCTGCGCGATCACGACACGCTCCGGCTGTACCCGGGGTGGATGGCCGCGGCCGGGGTACCCGACCCCGGGTACCGGATCAGGCCCGGCGCGCCGCAGTCGCTGCAGCTGCCGTCCGGGCAGGCGCTGCTCGGCTACCTGCAGACACTCGGGTTCCAGGTGAACCTCTACGGCATCGCCGATGCTCTCGGCAGGCGCTACGGCGTCGGCGAGGAGGTGTTCTGGTCGGCGCTGCACGCAGCGGTGGCCGGCGCTCTGGCCCGCCTAGCGCTGCCGGAACACCTCGCCGGCGTCGTCGAGGACGGGCTGCTGCGGGCGCCGACCTGGCCGTGCCGGCTGGTGCTCGGACCGCTGCTGCGTCGCGGCCGGCCCGGTGGGGTGAGCATGCCAGCCGCGGTGGGAACGGTCCGCAACCCGCTGCGGGGCGGGGAGGGGGCCGGATGAGCCCGCAGCGGGCCTTCACCGTGCTGTGGCTCGGACAGTTCGCCGCGGTGGCCGGGCTCACGGTGGTGGTGCCGCTGCTGCCGTTCTACCTGGCCGAGCTGGGCACCCGGCCGCAGCAGGTGGCGTGGTGGACCGGGGTGTCGCTCGCCGCGCCCGCCGTGACCCAGATGCTCACCGGACCGCTGTGGGGCTGGGTGGGCGACCGCTACGGCCGCAAGGCCATGGTGGTGCGGGCGCACGCCGGTCTCGCGCTGTCACTCGGGCTGATGGCGCTGGCGGCGACCCCGGACCAGTTCCTGGCAGCCCGGCTGCTGCAGGGTGCCTGTGGCGGGGTGGTCGCGGCGAGCGCCACGTTCGCCAGCTCGCTGGCGCCCCCCGGGCGGCGGGGTCGCGCCCTGGGCGGGCTGTTCAGCGCCACCGCCACCGGGTCGCTGCTCGGGCCGCTGCTGGGCAGCCTGCTGGCCGCCCGGTTCGGCTTCGGCGCGCTGTTCGCCGGCGTCGCCGTGCTGCTGCTGGCCTCCAGCGTGCTGGCCGTGGCCGTGCTGCGGGAGCCGGCCTCCCCGGCCGAGCCGTCGCGCCCCGGGCTGTCCTCGGTGCGCACCGTGACGGCGCAGCTGTTCCGGTCGGGGCAGGCCCGCGCCCTCGTCGTAGCCGGGCTGGCCGGGCAGGCGGCGGTGTACGCCCTCGTGGTGGTCTTCGCCCCCCGGGTGGGCCAGATCAGCGGGTCGATCGGGGAGGCGACGGTCTGGGTCGGCGCGCTGCAGGCGGTGACCTGGGCGGGCTCGCTCGCCGGCGCACCGTGGTGGGGAGCCCGCAACGACCGCAGCCCCCCGCAGCGCAGCTTCGCCTGGGCCGCCGCGGTCTGCGGCGCGGCCGTCGTGTTGCAGGCATTCCCGAGCGATCCGCAGCTGCTGGTACCGCTGCGCATCGTGCAGGGACTGTGCTTCGCGGCCCTGGCGCAATCGGTGCTGCACGTCGCCTGCCAGGTCGTCCCGGAGCCGGCGCGGGGTTCGGGCTTGGGCATTACGAGCAGCCTGCTCGAGCTCGGCCAGGTGCTCGGGCCGCTGTTCGGCGCGCTCGTCGCCTACCTGCTACCGCCGCCCGGCGCGTTCAGCGCCATCGGAGCGCTGTTCGTGCTGGCCGCGGCCCTGGCTGCCCGCAGCACCCAGCTCGCCCGCCAGCCCACGGCAGCTCACGCCGGAGCAGGTGCCGTCCGATGACGCCCAGCCCGATGACGCCCAGCCCGACGACCAGCGCCCGCGCCGTCGCCGAACGGGCGGCGCAGCAGCGGCTGCTCAATACCTTCCTGCGGGAGACCGGCCGGCGGCTCGCACCGCAGGCCCCGCTGCGGGTGCCGTTGCCGGCTTCCGGCGCCGTCCTGCTCGGCACCGTGACGCACTGGTCGGTGTTCGGACACCACACCTACGGCCCGGAGCTCCGGGTGCAGCGCGGCGTACCGGGCGGCCCGCCCACGGCGCTGGGACACGCCGAGCTCGTCCGGTTGCTGCTGACCGAGCTCGACGCGCTGGTGGCGGAGGGCACCGGGAGCGGGCGGTGCGCGGAGCTGGCCGCCCAGATCGAGAACAGCGTGGCTCGCACCGCCCGCTACCTGGAACATCGCCGGCCGCCGTTCCCGTCCGACCCCAGGGAGCTGACCCGCCACGCCGAGCAGTCGCTGCTGCTCGGGCACCCCTTCCACCCCACCCCCAAGAGCGCCGAGGGGTTCGACGAGGACGACCTCGCCGCCTACGCACCCGAGCTCGGCGCGTCCTTCCCGCTGTGCTACGTCGCGGTATCCCGCGACCTCCTCGTCGAGGAACGGGTCGCGCCCGGGTGCTGGATACCACGGCAGGTCCAGGTGGCGGCGCAGCGCGTGCTGGGCACCGGCCGCCGCGACCACGTCCTGCTGCCCGTCCACCCCTGGCAGGCCACCTACCTGCTCCGGCAGGACCTCGTCGGAAGCCTCGTGGCCGACGGTAAGCTGGTGTACCTCGGCCCGCTGGGCGGCGCGGTGTACCCGACGTCCTCGGTGCGCACGGTGTGCGACCCCGCCTTCCCCACCGCATGGAAGCTGCCGCTGCACGTGCGGATCACCAACTTCGTCCGCACCAACCCGATGGCGCACGTGCGGCGCGCGGCCGACGCCGGCCGGCTGCTCGCCGCGCTGCGCGCGTGCTGGACGCACGACGGGTTCGAGGTACTGCTGGAGACGGGGTACCGCAGCGTGGACCACCCGGAACTGGCCGACGACCTCGCGGTGCTCTACCGGGAGAACCCGTTCGTACGGCGCCGCGAGGCACCCCTGGTCGTGGCCGGCCTGCTCGAGGAGCGACCGGGTGGGGAGCCCGACCTGATCCGCTACCTCCGCCGGTCGGGCCGCTGCCCGGCCGGGCCGCTGCCGGCCGGCCATGTCGCCGAGTGGCTGCGCCGGTACCTGCGGATCTCGCTGCTCCCGCTGCTCGCGTTGTTCCGGGCCGTGGGGGTCAGCCTGGAGGCGCACGTACAGAACTCCCTGGTGCACCTCGAGGACGGCTGGCCCACCCGGTTCTACGTCCGGGACATGGAGGGCACCGGCGTGAGCCGGGAGCGGGTCGCAGCCGACCTGCTGCCCGCCGGCAGCCCGGTGCTCTACGACGACGCCGAGGCGTGGCTGCGGCTGAAGTACTACGTCCTCACCAACCACTTCGGCCACCTGATCCACGTGCTGGCCCGCGCCGGTGACGCCGACGAGCCGCGACTGTGGGGCGTGCTGCGTGGCGCGCTGCGCGCGATCCCCCGCGATGCGTGCGTCGCGGAGCTGCTGGAGTCGCCGGTGCTGCCCGCCAAAGCCAACCTGACCAGCCGCTTCGCCGGCAGCGGCGAACGACCCCGCTACGTGGAGGTTCCGAACCCGATGTATGACGTGACGCCATGACCGCCGCCGTCGACACGGCCGCGCTGGTCGAGCGGGCCCTGCGGGCCCCGCAGTACGTCCAGGTGCGGCGGCGGTTGTTCCGCCAGCTGACGGAGTCGCTACTCTACGAGGGGGTGCTCGCCGCGCGCCCGCTCGGCGAGGGTGACCGGCACGCCATCGACGGCACCGACGAGCACGGGGCGCCGGTCGGTTACCTGTTCTGCGTGACCCGCCGGCACGGGTTCGCCCGGCTCCGGTTGACCCGGGACCCGGTGCTGCGCGCGGCGGGGGAATGGCCGGTCGAGGCGAGCTGCCTCACCCGTTTCCTGTCCGAGGTGCGCGCCGGCCTGGGCGCCGAGCCCGCCCGGGTGGCCACGTTCGCCCGCGAGCTCGAGGAGACCCTGGTCAAGGACGCGGTCGCGCAGTACGTGCGGGCGCAGCGCGGCGACGTCCTCGCGGGCTCGGAGTACGACGAGCTGGAGTGCACGATCACCGACGGGCACCCCTACCACCCGACCTACAAGTCCCGCATCGGCTTCGACCCCGAGGACAACCTCTCCTTCGGACCCGAGTTCGCGCGACCCATCCGTCCACTGTGGCTGGCCGCACGGCGCGGGCTGGCCACCGTGACCACGACGACCGGGCTGGACGAGGAGTCCTTCCTGCGCGCACAACTCGGCGCGTCCACCGTGGACGGGTTCGCCGGGCGGATCCGGGGGGCGGGAGCCGACCCCGCCGGCTATACCCTGGTGCCGGTCCACCCGTGGCAGTGGCGCGAGCGGGTCGCCCACGGTTTCGCCCCGCAGCTACGCAGCCGGGACCTCATCGTGCTCGGGGAGGACCCGCACACCCACCTCGCCCAGCAGTCGCTGCGCACCCTGGCCTGCCGGGAGGCCGCGCAGCGGGCGTACCTCAAGCTGTCGCTGTCCATCCTCAACACCTCGACCAGCCGCGTGCTGGCCCCGCACACCGTCGGCAACGCCCCCCGCATCTCGGAGTGGCTGCGCCGGGTCGTCGCGGCGGACGCCTACCTGCGCGACGAGCTACGGCCGATCCTGCTCACGGAGGTGATGGGGACCTCGGTCGACCCCGCGCTCCCCTCCGACCTGGTGCGCGAGGACACCTACGGCGTGCTGGGCTGCATCTGGCGGGAGAGCCTGCACAACCACCTCGAACCCGGGGAGCGGGCCGTGCCGTTCACCGGACTCACCGCGCGGGAGCTCGACGGCACCCCGCTGGTGGACCCGTGGGTGCGGGCGCGTGGTGTGCGGCGGTGGGTCGAGGAGCTGCTCACCGTCAGCGTGCCGCCGCTGGTGCACCTGCTGCAGGGTCACGGCATCGCGGTAGAGGCCCACGCGCAGAACATGGTGCTGGTGCACGTCGAGGGCCGGCCGGCGCGGGTGGCGCTGCGGGACTTCCACGACGGCGTGCGGTTCTGCCGGGCCCTACTGGCACAGCCGCAACTGTGCCCGCAGCTCGCAGGTACCCCCGCGCACCACGTCAACCGCAACTCCTTCGTCGAGACCGACGACGTCGACCAGGTCAGCGACTTCATGCTCGACGCGTTCTGCTTCATCAACCTCGGTGAGCTGGCGATGTTCCTCGCCGACGCCTACGACCTGCCGGAGCGAGAGTTCTGGGCCGCGGCGCGTGCGGAGATCGAGGTCTACCAGCGGCGCTTCCCCGCGCTGGCCGACCGCTTCGCACTCTTCGACGTGTTCAAGCCGCAGCTGCAGGTGGAGAAGCTCACCACCCGCCGGCTGCTGCCCGACACCGAGCTGCGGTGCCACGCCGTCCCCAACCCGCTGGCCTCGGCGCGGGGGGAGGGCTGATGCTGCGCAGCAACGCCATTAAGGCGCGGCTACGGGCGGGCGGTGACATCTACGGGCTGTTCTGCGCGATCCCCGCTCCCGCACTAGTGGAGATGATCGGCTGCGCGGGCTACGACTTCGTCATCCTTGATACCGAGCACACCCTGGTGGATCCGCAGCAGTTGGAGAACCTCATCCGGGCCGCCGAAGCGGTCGACCTCACCCCATTGGTCCGGGTACCGGAGGCCGACCCGAGTGCCGTGCTGCGCGCACTGGACGCCGGCGCGATGGGCATCGTCGTCCCGCATGTGCGGAGCAGGGCGGATGTCGACGCCGCGATCACCGCCGCCCGTTATGCGCCGGAGGGCATGCGTAGTCTCAACGGCGGTCGGGTGCCCGGGTTCGGCCGGATCGACCTCGTGAAGTACGTGGCCTGGGCCAACTCCGAGATCATGGTGGTGCCGATGATCGAGGACGCGTCCGCGGTGGATGCGCTGCCGGTGATCCTCAACGGGGGCGGCGTCGACCTCGTCCTCGAGGGAGCCGCGGACCTCTCGCAGTCCTACGGCGTGCCGTGGCAGACCCGCCACCCTGCGGTGCGGGCGGCATTGCGCCTGGTGCACGAGACATGCCGGGAAGCTGCGGTGCCGTTCTGCGCGATTCCCCGCAGCCCTGACGACCACCGTGAGTGGCGCGCGGCCGGTGTGCGGGCGTTCGTGCTCGGCGAGGAGCGGGGGCTGGCCGCCCGCGCGCTGCGCACCCATCTGGCAGACCACCGCTCGTAGCCGAACCGTTCATCGGAGACAAGTGTGCTCGACGACGACCTGACAACGCTGATCCTCGACCGGGCCGGCGAGGACCGTCCGGTATGCCTGTACGGCTACGACCTCGACGCGCTGGCCCGGCACGTGCGCCGGGTGGTCGCGACGCTGCCCGACCGGTGCCGGATGTTCTATGCGATGAAGGCCAACAGCGCGAACCCGCTGCTGCGCACGATGGCCCCGCTGGTCGACGGCTTCGAGGTGGCCTCAGGCGGCGAGGTGACCAAGGCCCGCGCGGTGCACGGCACCATCCCCGTGATCTTCGGCGGCCCCGCCAAGACCGGGACGGACATCGCCGACGCGCTGGCCCACGGAGTGCGCCGGTTCCACGCCGAGAGCCTGCTCGAACTGCACCGGATCTCGGCGGCGGCGGCACGGCTCGGCAGGGTCGCCGACGTCGCGCTGCGGGTGAACCTGGCCGGCCCGTTCCCGCCGGCGACGCTGGCCATGGCAGGCCGCCCGACGCAGTTCGGGATCGACGAGGAGCTGCTGGGCGAGGCGGTGACGGCGGCCCGCCGGCTGCCCGGGCTGCGGCTGATCGGCTTCCACCTGCACTCGCTGTCCAACAACCTCTCGCCGCAGGCCCACCTCGACGTGCTGGAGCTCTACCGGCGCAAGGTGGCCGGCTGGGAGCGGGAGTTCGGCATGTGCTGCGAGGTGCTCAACCTCGGGGGCGGCATCGGGGTCGACTACACGGACCCGGCGAACCGGTTCGACTGGGAATCCTTCACCCGCGGGCTGCGGCGGCTGGTCGACCGCTCATTCCCGGCACACTGGCGCGAACTCGACTTCGAGTGCGGCCGCTTCCTCGTCGCGGAGTGCGGCACCTACGCCGTCGAGGTGCTCGACATCAAGCGCAACCACGGGGTGAACTACCTCGTGGTGCGGGGCGGCACGCACCACTTCCGGCTGCCGGTCTCCTGGCAACACAGCCACCCGTTCACCGTGGTCCCGATCGAGCGCTGGCCGCTGACATGCCCTCGGCCGGAGCTGCGCGACGAGCCGGTGACCGTGGTCGGGGAGCTGTGCACCCCCAAGGACGTGCTGGCCCGCGACGTGGTGCTGCCGCGGGTCCGTGCCGGCGATGTGCTGGCCTTCAGCCACGCCGGCGCCTACGGCTGGGAGATCTCCCACCACGACTTCCTCAGCCACCCCCACCCCGAACACGTCTTCCTGTGCCGCTCCCCCGCCACCATCGCGGCCGACGGCCCCCAAGCAGACAGGGCGGACAGCCCCGACCCACCCGCCTGATCACCTGGGCCACCGTGGCGAGGAGGACTGCTGCACTATCCTCGAACGGATGAGACCGGAGCGCGAGATCCCCATCGTCATCCTCGAGTGCCGCAGCGCATGAGCACCGTGCCGCCGCGGGAGGAGGACGTGCTGCGGCATGTGGCCGACCTCGTCAGCCGCAGTTACGAGGGCGCCGAGTCGTGGCCCGACCGGCTCGCGCTGTTCCATCAGGCGGTGGAGCTGATCGACCCGCTGGTCCGCCGCGTCCTCGACGAGACCGACGCCACGTTCCTGGAGGCCACCGGCGAGACCACCGCGCGCACCGTCGAGCACGACGACGGGAGCGTGGCTGCGCACTGGGAGCTGTCGTGGCCCCGGCAGCGCGAGGCGACGTCCCGCGACGGCGGGCCGGTGGCGCCGATCCAGGTGATCGCCTGGTTTCGGCGCTCGTTCAACCACCCGCACCTGCGCGGCTCGACCGCAGGGGACTGGCCGCTGCAGGTCCTCACCGCAGACGACGCCGCGCGCCAGGAGCCCATCGTGCGGGCCATCGTCGAGGCCGAGCTGCACCAGCGGATCTTCGAGGGACGCTGGCCGGTCGTGCCGGCTGCGGTGCGCAAGCACGGCCCGCCGTCCGAGTGACTGGTGCGGGCCCCGGATCCGCCCTCCGGGGCGCTGCGCTCATCGCCGAGATGCGGGCCGGGTCGCCTGGCGCCGGGCCCAGGCCGCGACGACCAGCAGCGACACGGCGGCCACGACGGCCGCGGCAGCGTGGGCGTTGACCAGGGTGCAGCCCGCGAACACCAGCATGGCAATCGACGTGAAGGCGATGACGATGCCGCACCCATCGTCGTCGTCGTGCGCTCGGTGTTGCCCACCCGGCGTGACCCTGTCCCAGCGCCCCGTCCGGGCGCGATGTCGTCCCACGGCCGTGCTTGCCCGTCACCAGGGTCGTTGCTGGCCCGACA
>JBOHGT010000179.1:0-3313 GCA_050700385.1 Pseudonocardiaceae bacterium
GCATCTCCCAGACCCTGCTCGGCCAGTGGCTCGGTCTGCGCCAGCCGCACGTCAGCCGGTTCGAGACCGGACCGCCGCGGCAACTGCTCGACACCTTGCAGCACTGGGCGCGGGTGCTGCGCATCCCACCGGAACTGCTGTGGTTCCGGTTGCCAGCGGACACGACACCGCTGACCCTTGCCGAACCGGCCGGGAGCGACCTCGCGGTGTGCCGACCCACCGGGCTCATCGTGTCTGGTGGGTCACAGGCCAACGGCGGGCAGGCTGTCTGGGGTCCGAACGGCGAGCACACCGACGACGCCGAGCGCGATCCCGTGCTCGTGGCCCCGTGGAATCACCGGGGTACCGTCGAGGTGGCGATCCTGCTGAGCGGTGGAGGCCGAGTGAAGCGCCGGGTGTTCCTGTCGCTGGCCGGGCCGGCGTTGACGGCTCCGGCGCATCAGTGGCTGGTGCACGAGCCCGAGCCGCTGGTGTCCGGACTGACCGGTCACCGGGTGTCGGGTGAGCTGGTCAGCCGGTTCAACGCCATGGTGACCGAGCTGCGCCGGATGGATGACGTGGCTGGCGGTGGCGGCGTGCTCACCATGGCCCAGCAAGCGTTCACGTGGGTCGCCGGGCTCCTGGACAACGCTTCCTACGACGAGCGCGCCGGCCAAGCACTGCATGTCGTGCTCGCTGAGCTGGCCCAGTTCTGTGGCTGGTCGGCGTACGACCTTGGGGAGCACGGCCTGGCCCAGCGCTACTACATTGCAGGCCTGCACGCCGCCCATACCGCCGATGACCGGCCACTGGGTGCGCACATCCTGGCGACGATGACCCTCCAAGCCGCTCGTGAGGGACAGCCCGCCGAGGGTGTGACGCTCATCGAGACCGCGCTGGCCGGAACCCGAGGGCGAGCGACACCTGCCCTACTCGCGGAGTTACACATCCGGCAGGCCTTGGCCTGCGCCACTCTGCGCGATACCTCGGCCTGCACAGCGGCAATCTCCCAGGCCGGTACCCAGGCCGAGCAGCTCACACCGGACGACGACCCCACCTGGCTGTACTGGCTGGACCCGGCGAGTATCGCCATCAGCGCCGGTAACTGTCTCCTCCAAGTGGGGCAGGCTGAGCAAGCGGCCGCCATGCTCCATGAGGGCCTTGGGCAGCTCAGCCAGTCACGTATGCGAGACCGGCAGGTCTACACCACCTACCTGGCCGATGCCCGGACCCGGCCGGGCAAGCAGCGTGACCTGGACGCCGCTGCCGGGCTCGGCCTGCAGTCACTCGACCTGGCCGAGAGCCTGAACTCGACCCGAGGGACCGATCTGCTACGTGACCTCTACTTCCGGATGAAGGCACACGACACGGTGCCGGCGGTGCGGGAGTTCTTGGAGCGGGTGGAGGCGGTTGGCGGCTGAACACCACCGCGGCGGGCCGGACCTCAGGCCGACTCCGCGGATCGGGCGGCGGGATGCAGGGGTGGAAGGGACCCGAAAGACTCCGCGGGCAGACGGGTGAGCCGACCGTCCTCGACGACGTTCCAGCCAAGCCAGCGCCAGGCCCCCGCGCTGGCCTTGACGAGCTGGTCGGCGATGGCGTCGAAGACCGTTCCCGCACCCATCGCTGCCACCGGGGCAGTCCCCCTGTTACAACTTCCGATACGGTCTCAAGCCCGTTCGCGCCCCACGACACCAGCCCGGACCCCGAGTTGACCGAGAATGAGGGACAAGACGGGGAAGGGGCCGGAACCGGCACCGTGGGGTTGGAGGCTTGACCCACCCGTCTCGGCCTATGAGGCGGCCAGGACGGGGAGAACCACAAGTCGACAACCTCACGAAGGGCGTCATACACTGTCATACATGCCTGAGTGGATCGAGTGGGACGACGAGGCGGCCCAGCACATCCGCACCCGATCACAGCGATACCCCGATGCCGTCGACATCGAGCCCGAGTGGACCACGGAGGCCGTCATCGACCCCGACCGGATCGTCGACGAACCCGACCCACTCTCGGCCCATGCCAACAGCGTCCGCGTCGTCGGCTACTCGCACAGCGGCGCGCTGTTGATCACGGTCGTGGCGCTGCGCGACCAGCATGGGGTCTTGCACGGAGCCACGGCTTGGCCCACCACCGGCAAACAGCGCCGACAGTACCGGGAAGGACGAACCGATGACTGACATCACCCCCGAGAAACTGCGCGCGTACCGCGAAGAGGCCGAGGCCACCCGCGACGAGCCGCTGCAGAACCCCACCCAGCCGACACGGGCCAAGGTGCTGTCGATCCGGCTCAACCCCGACGAGTTCGACGCTCTCACCCGCCACGCCGACGAGCTGGAGCTACCCGCGTCGACTCTGGTCCGCAGTTGGATCCTGACCCACCTGAAAGGCGACACCGAGACCTCTCCGGCTGCTACCGTCGATCGCATCGCTCGAGACGTCGAGCAGCTGCGCCGCCAGCTTGTCACCATTCCGCCCCAGGCCAGCGAGCCCAGTTGACACCCAAGATCATCAGGGAGTCAAAGGGGACAGGCGATACCGCGTCTCCCAGACATTGCTCACCGTTCCCGCACCCAGCGCTGCCCCAGCGTCCGCACCTCCGCCAGATCAGCCCCTCCATGCTCCAACTGCCGACCTTGTTACCTCGGAGGACGTAGGCTTCACGGTCACCGCGTTGCCACCGAATCGTGAAACCATCGCTACGGTGACGATCGAAGAACACCCAGCCGGTCGGCAATGGCTGGGGTGTGGCACCTCCGGCGTCTCATGCAGTGTGATTCCTCGCGCCATCACGGGCCTCTTTGGCTGCCCGAGCAAGGAGGCCGACCTCCCCCGCTGGTGGCCGAGCCGGGCCAGGACGTCTGGCTCGCCGGCGGGGCAGCCACAAGGTCTACCCCGACGGATTCGCTCTCGTGCGTTATGCCCGCACGATCGCCCACTCGGTCAGCTCACCCAACGTCACGAATGTCGTGCTGTTCGGCGACCCCGCGACCGCCCGGACCGGTATCCTGATCGGGAACCTGTGCGAGGAGATGTGAACCAGCGGGGCCGGCTGGTGGCCGGGGTGCGCGAGTGCAACGAGCAGGCCGGCGTCAAGTTCGCCGACTACTTCGTCTCGGCCGTAGCCGATAGCGACCTCAGGGCAGACCGGCAGCCTCACCGGGTCCTGTCCCCGGTCATCCCGCCCCTGGGGCCTCGGAAGATCACCGAAAAAAGGATGCTCAGCATCCCGTATGCCAGACTGCGGATACGCCTATCCACCCGCTGGATAGCCGTATCCACCGGACAGACAGGCGAGACGATCCTCGGTGATCATCCCCCGTATTGGATCACC
>JBOHGT010000180.1:0-13624 GCA_050700385.1 Pseudonocardiaceae bacterium
CCCGACGGCCTGCCCTGCCGCGACCTTCCGCACCGTCGCCGGGTACCAGCGCGCCCCGCCCTGAGCGGTCGACACGCAGTCCGCCTCGAGTCCCCGCGCGATCGCCGACCAGGAGGCGCCCTGCCGATGCTCGGTGACGATGTGCCTGACCACGTCGGGCGGGAGGGTCGCCGGGCGCTCGAGCCGCACGCCTTGGGCCCGCTTGACGGTGAGCGCGACAGCCGGTCGAGTTTCGCCACGACCAGCACGGCCGCCCGGCCGGACTCCACGGCGTCGAGCGCGGCGGCCGGCCCGGGGCGCCCGTCGGTGGACTTCCCGGAGATGCCCTCGTCGGTGAACACCTCCACCAGCCGCAGCCCGCGCCGCTCGGCTTCCGCGTGGACGGTGGCCCGCTGGGCGTCGAGACCAGCAGCTGCTGGCAGACCACGTCGGGCTGGCGCCGTACATTGCGCAGCAGGTGCGAGTGCGCCTGACGATCGAGCCCTCGTCGTGATCGCCGGGAGCCCTCCGCCCCGCCAGTGTCGAGGACGGTCGGCCAGGCGCTGGTCGCGGCTTAAAGCTGTCGGCGTGACCGGAGTGGCAGTCCAGCTCAACCACCCGCAGCCGGCACCGTGCACCACTGGTTCATCGGCCACGGCTAGCTCGTCAGCTCTGGCCAACGGCACGAGAGTCGGCGGCCGAGGAAGGTCCGCGACGTCGCCCTCTCCTACCTACGTGGCTGCGCCGCCGAGCGCAGCGGGGTGGTGCCGCTCGTGGGCGGTGGCCTCGTCGAGGACGATCGTCGGCTGCACAGGCCGCTGCGCGATTGAGTCGATCACCGCCGCCGCTGACGGGCCGTACCCCGATGCTGATCTTTTGTGCGGAGGAGACGACACACTGGCGGCACAGCGCGACCCGCCGCCGTGTTGGCCGGTCTGGACATCAGGCGGGGGCGGCCCGACGGGACGGCTCCGGGACTGATCGGCCGGTGGCCCGAGCCGCGTCCAACCATGCCTCGATCGCTTGCTCGACTTCGGCGACTGCGTCGTGAGGAGCCGGACCGTGAGCGGAGCACCTCGGGAGGTCGGGAACATCGGCGATCCAGACCTCGTCTTCGTCGCTCCAGAACACCTCGATCCGATAACCAGGATTCATCGCTCATCCTCCAGCGACAGATGATACCGGCGCACCAGGCCGGCAACCTCTGCCTGACCTGGTAGCGCTTGGCCTGCCCGCACTCAACCTGCAGGTTGATCAGTTCGGCCACCTCGGGATGCGCGAACACCCGGTGGCTCCCCTTGCCGCCGACCTCGTGGAAGCCCAGTGCTTCCACGAGGCAAACCAGGTCGTCGAAGCTCACGTTGGTGACGTCTCCGCGCCGGATTCGGATGATGAGACGGTCGGGCTTCACACTGCGGACGGTACGGAGGAGGTACGACAAAACGGGCTGCGGAGTAGCGCCTCGATGGCATCGCGCAGCCTTCCGCGGCGCTGCACGGCGAGCTGTCGCGCCGCGTCGAGGTGACCGTCCTGCAGTGGCTCGACGACTTCGAGGTAGGCCTTGAGCTTGGGCTCGGTACCCGAAGGGCGCACCATGACCCGGAACCCGTCGCCTCGCAGCGCGATGGTGTCGTCCGGTTGGTCCGGGTGGTGCACCAGGTCCTCGGCGGTGACCGGCACGCCGGCCAGTTCGGTAGGTAGCCGCCCGCGCAGTCTCGCCATCGCCGTGGCCACCGCGTCATGGTCGTCCATCCACACTCCGACCGAGTCGGTGAGGTAAACGCCGTGGGCGCGGGCCAGGTCGTCGAGCAGGTCGGTCACGCGGCGTCCCGCCGACCGGGCGGTGGCGGCGAGGTCGCAGGCCAGCACCGCGGCGGAGATGCCGTCCTTGTCGCGCACCACGTCCGGATCGACGCAGTACCCCAGGGCCTCCTCGTAGGCGTAGACCAGTCCGGTCCCAGCCCCGTCACCGGCCCGCACCAGCCATTTGAACCCGGTGCGGGTCTCGTCGTGGCGGGCGCCGTGCGCGGCGGCAACCGACCGCAGCAGCGTCGACGAGACGATGCTGGTGGCCACCAGCGGATCGGGGTTCGCCTCGCGGTCCAGCCCGGCCAACACGTGCTCGCCGAGCAGCACACCGGTCTCGTCGCCGCGCAGCATCCGCCATCGGCCGGCGTCGGGCACGCCGAGCGCGCACCGGTCGGCGTCCGGGTCCAGCGCGACCGCGAGATCTGCGTTCGCCTCGGAGGCCAGCGCGAGCAGCGCGTCCGCGGCGCCGGGCTCCTCGGGGTTGGGAAAGCCGACGGTCGGGAAGTCCGGGTCCGGCTCGGACTGGGAGGCGACCAGGTGCACGTCGTTGAACCCGGCGCGGCGCAGCGCCTCGAGCAGCACCGCCCCACCCACGCCGTGCAGCGGGGTGACCGCGACGCGTAGCTCGCGGGCATTGCCCCGGGCCAGCGCGGCGACCCGTTCGGTGTAGGCGTCGACGAGTGCGGGGCCCGCCCGGGTCCAACCCGGTGCGGTGGGCACCGACACGGCCGCTGGCGCAGCGGCGATCGCGGTCTCTATGGCACGGTCGGTCGGGGGCACCAGCTGCGTCCCCGAGTCCAGGTAGACCTTGTAACCGTTGTCGCCGGGCGGGTTGTGCGACGCGGTGACCTGGACCCCGGCGACGGCGCCCAGCCGGCGCACCGCGAACGCGAGCACTGGGGTGGGCAGCGCGCCGGGCAGCATCACGGTCTCGAACCCGGCGGCGGCGAACACGCCGGCAACGTCGGCGGCGAAGGCCTCCGAGCGGTGCCGGGCGTCCCGGCCCACCACCACCGTGCCGGACCGGCCCTGGGCGTGCAGCCAGGCCGCCAGCCCAGCCGTGGCGCGGATGACCACCGCCCGGTTCATCCCGTTCGGCCCGGACCGCAGCGGACCGCGCAGCCCCGCGGTGCCGAACCGCAGTGGACCGGCCATCCGATCGGTCAGCTCGTCGGCGGCCGCGCCGTCGCCGACCATCGCCGAGACGAGCACGCGTTGCAGCTCGGCGCGGTCGCCCGCGTCGACGTCGTCGGCGATCCAGCGCAGCGCCGCGTCCCGCAGCGCTGGCGGCAGCGTGCTCACCGCCCTGGCTCGCGGGCGCAGAAGTCGCCGCCGACCAGGGCGAGCACATCGTCGCCGTCCCAGTCGAGTTCCGCACCGCCGAGGATCTCTGTGGCGTACGCCTCGGCATCGTCGGTCGGGTGGTAGCCGAGCGCTGCGCCCTCGCTCTGGCTCCACCACGCACGGGTGTTCGCCGAGATCCCCCAGACGGTCGCGAAGCCGGGTGCGGGCGCGGTGAGTGCGGCGTGCGCCAGCCGTACCGCGTCGCCTGGGGACAGCCAGGTGGCGAGGTGTCGCGGTGCGTCCGGGCGTGGCAGGAACGAACCGATCCGCAGCGCGACGACGTCCATGCCGTGCCGCTCGACGTAGAGCGCGCCGAGCGCCTCCATCGCTACCTTGGAGACGCCGTAGAACGTGTCGGGACGCATCGCCGTGTCGGCGGGCAGCGGACCGCCGCCCGCAGGCCTGCGGGTGAAGCCGGTGGCGTGGTTCGATGAGGCCAGCACCACCCGTCGCACTCCGGCGTCGACTGCCGCCCGCAGCACCCGCTGCGTCGCGTCCACATTGGATGAAAGGATGCGTGGCCACGTGTCCTCGCCGGGGATCCCGGCGAGGTGGAGCACCCCGTCGGCGCCGTCGAGCAGCCCGGCCAGCACGGCGGCGGCTGAGGGGTCTGTCAGGTCGGTGGTGGCGCCGGCCAGGCCGTCGGGGAGCTCGGCGAGGTCGGTGCCGCGGACCGTCCACCCCACCTCCGCCAGGCCCGCGCAGACCGTGCGCCCGATTCGTCCGGCCGCGCCGGTGATCAGCACGTCGCTCATGCCAGGCTCACCACCTCGCGCAGCAGCACTCCCGTCCGCTCCGCGGCCGCCCGGCCCGCGGCCAGTACTTCCTGGTGATCCAGCGGCTCGCCGCTGATCCCCGCGGCAAGGTTGGTGACCAGCGACAGGCCGAGCACCTCGGCTCCCTGCGCGCGGGCCGCGATCGTCTCCAGCACGGTGGACATGCCGACCAGGTCGGCGCCGAGCGTGCGCAGCATCCGGATCTCCGCAGGGGTCTCGAACTGCGGCCCGGGCAGCCCGGCGTAGACCCCCTCGCCGAGGCCGGGGTCGATCTCCCGGGCCAGCGCGCGCAGCCGGGGGGAGTAGGCGTCGGTGAGGTCCAGGAAACGCGCGCCGACCAGCGGGGAGGTGCCGGTGAGGTTGAGGTGGTCGGAGATCAGCACCGGCTGCCCGACCCGCAGCCCGTCCCCGATGCCGCCCGCGGCATTGGTGAGCACGACGGTGCGGGCACCGGAGGCGCACGCGGTGCGCACGCCGTGCACCACCTGGGCGGCCCCGCGACCCTCGTAGCCGTGGGTGCGACCCAGCAGCACCAGCACGCGGCGACCCCCCACGGTCACGGAGCGAACGGTGCCGCCGTGACCGGCCACGCTCGGGGTGGCGAACCCGGGAAGCTCGGCCATCGGGACCTCGGCCGACGGGGTGCCGAGCGCGTCGGCCGCGGGCCGCCAGCCCGATCCGAGGACCAGCGCGACGTCGTGACTGCCCACCCCGGTCCGTTCGGCGACGGCCTGTGCCGCGACCCGCGCGGCACCGTCGGGGTCGGTCGTGGTGGCATCGGTCGTCACGTCCGGGAACCATAACCGCGCCCCGTCAGGACGGCGGGACGAAGTCGGGCACGACGCGGTCGAAGAGCTCGGCGCGACCCGCCTCCTCGCGGTCGGTGGGCACCGTGACCCGCACCAGCCACAGGTCCGACCTGGTGGGAAGCAGCCGCAGGAAGGTGGTCCGGCGCAGCTCGACACCGCTGCTCGTTTCCTCGTTGGTCCCGTCCCCGTTGCGCGCGTCACCAGTGCCCCCGTCCTCAGCCGCAGAGCCCTCGACCGTGCGGAAGGTGACCTCGAGCAGCGAGCCCGTGGTCTCCCGCCCCACCTCCACCAACCTGCGGACCGCTTCGTCGATCCCGGCGAGGTAGTCGTCGGCGTACTCGCCCAGTTCCCGGTCCGTACCGGCAGTCCGCTCGATCGCGACCACCCGGGACCCGTCCGGCGAGACGAACCGGACCACCGACTCCAGCTCACCGGCCACCGTGCGCCGTTCGCGGAACTCGGCCCAGCCCGCCGGGACGTCGACGGTGAACGTCGTGGGGTCAGAGCCGTCGGGTGCCGGCAGCGTGACGCGGCGCGGGAGCAAGGTTGCCAGCGGATCGGGCTCGTCGCTCGCCGGACGGGTGGCGGGCGTCGCCACGGCGGGCAGTACCGGCGCGCCCGCCGCTGCACGGGTGGCGGCGAATCCGGCGACTGCGGCGATGGCGAACAGCAGTACGGCGAGCCCGGCGAGCGGCACCGAGACCGCGGGGGAGCGGCGACGCTCCGGCACGCGCCACGGCACCGGGCCGGGATCGGCGGCGAGAGCGGGGACGGACGGTGGCGGGGGGGCCGGAGGCGGCAGCGCCGGTGCGGCCCGTCCGGGAGCGACCTCGGCGAGAGGCTGCGGTGGCAGCGCCGGGAACGGCGCGCGCACCCGATCGCCGGCCAGCGGTCGCAGCAGCCGGTGCACCTGCGCCAGCGGCATCCGCGCGGCGGGGTCCTTCACCATCAGGCCGGTGATCACCTCGGCCAGTGGCCCGGTTGCGCCCGGTGCCGGCACCGCGCCGTGCACCACTGCCGTGACCGTCTCCACCGGGTCCCCGGCGTCGTAGGGCGGGTGGCCCTCGGTGGCGGCGAAGAGGGTGGCGCCCAGGCCCCACAGGTCGGCGGCGTGGCTCACCAGCCCCCCGGAGGCCACTTCCGGTGCCATGAACGCCGGCGAGCCGAGCATGAGCCCGGTTGCCGTCAGCGTGGAGTCCGCCAGGTTACGGGCGATGCCGAAGTCGGTCAGCTTGATCCGGCCGTCGTGCGCGAGCAGCACGTTGCCGGGCTTGACGTCGCGGTGGGTGATGCCCGCGGCGTGTGCCGCCGCCAGTGCCGCCGCCACCGCCGTACCCACGGCCGCGGCCCGGGCAGGCGTGAGCGGGCCCTGCAGCAGCGCCTCGGCCAGGCTGCGCGAGGACACCAGTTCCATGACCACGAACGGTGCGCCGGCCTCGCGGGCCACGTCGTAGAGCGTGACGACGTTCGGGTGCGAGAGCACCGCGATCGCCCGCGCCTCGCGCAGCGTGCGCTCGCGCAGCGCGTCGGCCTCGGCGCCGGGCATGCCCGGCGGGAGCAGCACCTCCTTGACCGCCACCGCGCGGCCGAGCATCTCGTCGTAGGCCGCCCAGACCGTGCCCATGGCGCCCCGCCCGAGCACCTCGTCGAGGCGATAGCGTCCTGCCACCAGGCGGTGCGCGGGCTCCTCTCGGGTGGGCACGGCCACATTGTCCACCCATTGTGACCGGCGCCCGGGTGTGCCATACAGGCATCCAGGGCGGTGAGGAGGCCGGTCATGGCGGAGCAGCAGCCGAGGAGGGGACCCGGAAGATCGGCCCAAGGAAGATCGGCCCAAGGAAGATCGGCAGAGTCCGGCTTCGAGATGAAGCCGGTGTACCGGGCGCAGGATGTCGCCACGGGCCTGGAGGAGCGGCTCGGCGAGCCCGGAGAGTTCCCGTTCACCCGCGGCGTGTACCCGAGGATGTACACCCAGCGGCCGTGGACGATGCGGCAGTACGCCGGCTTCGGTACGGCGGCGGAGTCCAACGCCCGCTACCACCAGCTGCTGGCTGCCGGCCAGACCGGCCTGTCGGTGGCCTTCGACCTACCCACCCAGATGGGATACGACTCCGACGAGGCGGTCGCCAGCGGCGAGGTCGGCAGGGTCGGGGTGGCGATCGACTCGATCGAGGACATGCGGACGCTGCTCGACCGGATCCCGCTCGACGAGGTGTCCACCTCGATGACGATCAACGCCCCGGCGAGCCTGCTGCTGCTACTCTACCAGCTGGTCGGCGAGGCGCAGGGGGTACCGGGCTCGAAGCTGACAGGCACGATCCAGAACGACGTGCTCAAGGAGTACATCGCCCGCGGCACCTACATCTACCCTCCGGCGTGCTCGCTGCGCCTGACCTCGGACATCTTCGCCTACTGCAACGCGGAGATGCCGCGCTGGAATACCATCTCCATCTCCGGCTACCACATGGCGGAGGCGGGGGCCAACCCCGCGCAGGAGATCGCGTTCACGCTCACCAACGGGGTGCAGTACGTCCAGGCGGCACTCGACGCCGGCATGGCGGTGGACGAGTTCGCGCCGCGGCTGTCGTTCTTCTTCGTCTCCCGCACCACGCTGCTCGAAGAGGTCGCGAAGTTCCGGGCTGCCCGCCGCATCTGGGCGCGGATGATGAAGGAGCGCTTCGGGGCGCAGGATCCCAAGTCACTCATGCTGCGCTTCCACACCCAGACCGCAGGGGTGCAGCTGACCGCGCAGCAGCCCGAGGTGAACATGATCCGGGTTACCGCACAGGCCATCGCGGCGATCTTCGGTGGCACCCAGTCGCTGCACACCAACTCCTATGACGAGGCGATCGGGCTTCCCACCGAGAAGGCAGCCCGGCTGGCGCTGCGGACCCAGCAGGTGCTGGCCCACGAGACCGACCTGACGTCCACGGTGGACCCGTTCGCCGGCTCTTACGCGATGGAGGCGATGACCGACGACGTCGAGGCCGCCGCGGTCGAGCTGATCGAGAAGGTCGACGAGGTCGGCGGTGCCATGCACGCCATCGAGCAGGGCTTCCAGAAGAGCGAGATCGAGAAGACCGCCTACGGCACCGCCAGAGAGATCGACTCCGGGGACCGCGTGGTCGTCGGGCTCAACCGCTACCGGGCCGACACCGAGGACCCTTACGAGCCACTGCGCGTCGACCCGGCCATCGAGGACAGCGCCCGCCAACGGCTCGCGGCGCTGCGCTCGAAGCGCTCGTCATCGGACGTCGAGGCCGCGCTGGACGAGCTGCGCCGTGCCGCCGAGGGTTCCGGCGCCGAGCACAACGTCGTCTACCCGATGAAGAGGGCGCTCGCCGCCAGTGCCACGGTCGGCGAGGTATGCCACGCGCTGCGTGACGTCTGGGGAGTCCATATCCCCACGGACACGCTGTAGACGATCACATGAGGCCGGCGCGCCACGGCACCGCTGGACACCCGAACGGGGCAGCGGTCGGTCGGCCGGGCACGGAAGGTGTATATCGGTGCGACGTCCGGGTGGCGACCGCTGGTCGGTCCGGGACCGTCCGCTCGGCGGTTTTATCCGCACCGATAACTCTCCGTTGAGGCAGAATTAGGGGGTGAGCCCCGTCCCCGCCGACGTCCTGACCGCTGCCGTCCAGCGGCGTGCGGCGACGCTCGTGGGGCTGTCCCGGAGCATCCACGCCGAGCCGGAACTGGCGTTCGCCGAGCACCGCAGCGCCGCCAAGATCACCGATCTGGCGCATGGTGAGGGCTTCGAGGTCGAGCGCGGGGTCGCCGGGATCGACACCGCGTTCACCGCCCGTTACGGCTCGGGTGAGCTGGTGGTGGGGCTGTGCGCGGAGTACGACGCGCTGCCCGGGATCGGCCACGCCTGCGGCCACAACATCATCGCTGCGGCGTCCGTCGGGGCCGCGCTGGCTCTGGCCGAGGTCGCGGACCGGCTCGGGATCACCGTCAAGTTGATCGGGACGCCTGCCGAAGAGGCGGGTGGGGGCAAGGTGCTCCTGCTGGAGCGAGGTGTGTTCGACGACGTGGCGTTGGCGATGATGGTGCACCCGGCACCGGAGGAGACCTGCGCGTGCACCTCGCTGGCGATCACCGACCTCGAGCTGCGCTACACTGGCAAAGCCGCGCACGCTGCGGCGGCTCCGCACAAGGGGCGCAACGCCGCCGACGCGCTCACCGTCGCCCAGGTGGCGGTGGGTTTGCTGCGCCAGCACCTCGAGCGCCGGCAGATGGTGCACGGCATCGTCACCCACGGCGGTGCCGCGCCGAACATCGTCCCTGCCGAAACGGCCGCGCTGTACTACCTGCGTGCGCCCGACGTGGAGTCCCTGCAACAGCTGGAGGGCCGGGTGCGGGCCTGCTTCGAGGCCGGCGCCGTGGCGACCGGCTGCACCCACGAGGTGTCGCAGGTGTCGCCCACCTACACCGATCTGGTGCCCGACGAGTGGCTCGCCGCCGCCTACCGCGCGACGATCACCGGGCTCGGCCGGACGCCGCTGACCCCCGAGAGGGAGCGCGAACGGCAGACCGGCAGCACCGACATGGGCAACGTGACCCGGGTGCTACCGGCGATCCATCCGACCATTGCGATCGACTGCGGCGACGCGGTGAACCACCAGCCCGAGTTCGCCGAGGCGTGCGCCTCGCCGTCGGCGGACCGTGCGGTGTGCGACGGGGCACTGGCCCTCGCGCACACCGCGGCGGCGGCCGCCACCGACGACGCGCAGCGCGATCGACTGATCGGCGGGGTGTCCGCGCGCCGGGTGGCGCCGGTACCTGCCGGAGGCGAAGCGTGACCGTGCTGGAATCCCGTCCCGACACCGTGCTCGATCCGGCGTACGCGCCGGATGAGCGCACCGCGGTGCCCCCGCTGTCCGCTGTGGACGACGTCGCCAAGGGCCGCGGTCCGTCCTGGTTGGACGGTTGGCTCCAGGCGCACGGTGCGCAGGTGGTGGCCTGGCGGCGGCATATCCATGCCCACCCCGAACTCGGCCGCACGGAGTACGCCACGACCGCGATGGTGGCCGAGGAGCTCGCGCACGCCGGGTTGAATCCGAAGCTGCTGCCCGGTGGAACCGGCCTGATCTGCGACATCGGCTCCGGCGAGCGATGCGTTGCGCTGCGCGCCGACCTTGACGCACTGCCGTTGCAGGAGGCCACCGGGCTGCCCTACGCGTCCACTGTGGATGATGTGGCGCACGCCTGCGGGCACGATGCGCACACTGCGATCCTGCTCGGAGCCGGTCTCGCGCTGGCCGCCGCGCCGTCGCTGCCCGGACGGGTGCGGCTGATCTTCCAGCCCGCCGAGGAGTTGCAGCCCGGCGGCGCGCTCGACGTGCTCGCGGCCGGCGGGCTTTCCGGAGTGGACCGGATCTTCGCGCTGCACTGTGACCCCCGGCTGCCGGTCGGCCGGGTGGGCACCAGGATCGGTCCGATCACCTCCGCGGCAGACATGCTGGAGCTCCGGCTGTCCTCTCCCGGTGGGCACACCTCGCGCCCGCACCTCACCGCCGACCTCGTGCACGCGCTCGGCACGGTGATCACCGGCCTGCCCGCGCTGCTCTCCCGCCGGGTCGACCCGCGGTCGGGCACCGTGCTGGTGTGGGGTGCGGTCCAGGCCGGCCAGGCTGCCAACGCGGTTCCTCGGACGGGTGTGTTGCGCGGCACGCTGCGCACCGGCGACCGGGAGACCTGGGGGGAACTCGAGCCGCTGGTCCGTGATCTGGTCGGCTCGCTGCTCGCCCCCACCGGGGTGGGCTTCGACCTCGTGCACACCCCCGGTGTCCCGCCCGTGGTCAACGAGCCGGTGAGCACCCGGCTGCTCCGCGATGCCGTCGGCGCCGGGCTCGGGCAGGACGCGCTGACCGGCACCAAGCAGTCCTCCGGTGGCGAGGACTTCGGCTGGTACCTCGAGCATGTGCCCGGCACGCTGGCCCGACTCGGGGTGTGGCCGGGGCATGGTCCGCAGCACGACCTGCACCGGCCCACCTTCGACCTCGACGAGCGGGCACTCCCGCTCGGTGTCCGGGTGCTGGTCCACGCCGCCCTGACCGCCCTCGCCTAACCCGGCGTGTTCGCCGGTCCGCACGCCGTGTTGGCCGGATCCGCACGCCGTGTTGGCCGGTTCCGCACACTGTGTTGGCCGGTTCCGCACACTGTGTTGGCGCAGAGCGCGGCGTCCGGGAAAGCCACTCCTGTCAAGCCGGACACGATCCGTCGCGCCCAGTTGTCCACGGCGGGACGTCAATCCACAGGGTCGCTCGCGAACCCCGCCAGTGGGCCGCCGGGTCTTGCACCGTTCACGTCGTGCTCACCATTCCGGAACCGTTGCGCGGTGCTTGTACCCGCGCCCGGGCCGAGGCCGTCATCGGTCGGCGCGCGGTGACGTCGCTGCTCGCCACCGGCCGCCTCCGCGTGCTGTGGTCGGGCATCCTGGTACCCCGCGATCTCGTACTGGACCCCATCACGCGGGCGACGGCGGCATTGCTGGCCGCCGGGACGGACGCCGCGCTCACCGGTCTGACGGCGGCGTGGCTGCAGGGCTGCTCGGCAGCGACGACGCCGGTGGTCCACGTCGTGGTGCCGTACTCGCGCTGGGTCCGCGGTGGTGACGGCTTCGTCGTCCATCACGGTCGGCGGCAGCTGGAGGACGTGGTCACGGTGCACGGTCTGCGTGCGCTGCCGCTGGACGCTGCGGTGACCGAGTTGCTGTGCAGCGACCAACCCCGCCGCGCGCTGGCAGTGGCGGATCAGGCCGCCGGGCTGCTGCCCGAGGCGAGCAGGCCCGCGTTCCGCGCGCGCATCGTCGACCGGTTGGCGGTCCGCGCGGATCGCCGGGGCACGGCGCGTGCCGCGGCGTTGCTCGAGCTGGTGACCGGGGACGCGGACTCCCCGCCCGAGAGCTGGCTGAAGCTCCTCGTGGTCGAGGCCGGCTATCCGCAGCCGACCACGCAGTTCAAGATCTTTGATCTGCATGGCCGGCTCCGATACATCCTGGACCTGTGCTGGCCGCAGCTTCGGATCGCACTGGAGTACGACGGGTACGAAGCGCACGAGCATCGCGAGGTGGATGACGCCTGGCGTGATGACGATCTGGCCCGTCGGGGCTGGCTGACCATCCGCGCCACCGCGGAGGACCTGCGTCGGCCGGCCCGGCTGCTCGCCGAGCTCGCCGAGGCCTTCCGCTCCCGCGGCGTGTCGGCCTGCTGAGCCCAAGCTGCGCGCAGGTGTGCGGAACCGGCCAACACGGTGTGCGGAACCGGCCAACACGGCGTGCGGAACCGGCCAACACGCGGGACGGGGGGTCAGGGGCCGATGCCGCCACAGGGGCGAGTGCGCAGGTCGGCGACGTAGTCCTCCGGCGCCCCCGCCGCTTCGGCGGCGTCGGCCAGCACCCCCAGGTAGCGCGCGGAGGGCAGCCCACCCTCGTAGGCGTCGAGCACGTAGAGCCACGCGAGCACCGACCCGTCCAGGGTGTCCACCCGCAGCCGCAACTTCTTGTGCAGCCCCAGCTCACCGCCCTCCCAACGGTCGAGTAGCTTCTCGTCCTCGGTCGTGACGTCGTAGATGACCACGAACACCTGTGAGGGCGGGTCCTCGACGACGGTGGCCAGTGCACCTTCCCAGCCGAAGTCCTCACCGCCGAAGGTCAGCCGCCAGCCCGCCAGCCAGCCGGTCCCTGCCATGGGGGAGTGCGGCGCGCGCTCCATCATCTGCGCGGGGTCCATGTTGGACCCGTACGCGGCGTAGAGCGGCACGGCCACAGCCTAACCACCGCGCGCGCCGGATCGATGCAGCCGGGCCGCGCGTACGGCGGTCCCGGTCGCCAGCAAGCTGCTCCTGCCGGTTGCGCTGGGGATGCAGGACCACGTCACGGTCGAGACTTCGCACGCCCTTCCCGGCCCATCCCTCGCTGTCCGGCTCGATCACCGAGGCGGCCCGCCGCCTGATGCGTAACGACGACCTGGACTGATTGCTACGTTATGTGATGAGAAGTCGGCGCCTTGTTGCCCCGAACGATGAGTAAGTCACTCTAATGTCGCAATATAGGTAACGGAGTGGTGTCACTACGAACCTTCCCGGCCCCGTCGCGTCCTCCGGTCATCCCAGTACGGGCCGGTAGGCAATCCGGCCCACTCGCGACGCGGCGGGAGACCGCCGCAGTAGGAGGAACATCATGAGAAGGAGCCTTGTCGCCGCCGTGGCGCTCGCGACGTGCATGACGGCTCTGGGCGCGCCCTCGGCGCTCGCTCAGGACGACGGAGCCCCGACCGAGCCGACGGCGACCACCACGACGGACGAGTCCATGCCCACCGAGGAGCCCGACCCGACGACCGAGCCAGAGCCTGACCCCCCCACCGAGCCAGAGCCCGACCCGACCACTGAGCCGGAACCCGCGCCGGAGCCCGACCCCGGTATCGACCCGTTCATCGCACTCATCCCGTCGTCGGCGGCTCCCGGTCAAGAGGTCACGGTGCAAGTGGGCTGCGACGAGGCGGAGTCCAGCTTCGTGGAGTCGCCTGCGCTGTACCTCGTCGAGCTCAGCAGTGACCCTGAGGGACACATGCCGTGGGCCCTGTTCGGGACCACGACAGTGCCCGAGTGGGTGAAGCCGGGTACCTACCCGGTGTTCTCCGAGTGCGGTAAGCAGCCGCTGCAGGCGACCTTCACGGTGCTGCCCGCCCAGGGTGACGGCGACCAGGGTGACGGTGACCAGGGTGACGGCGACCAGGTGTCGCGGACACCGAAGGGCGCACCCGAGACCGGCGGCGGGTCGCAGACCGATCCGCTCGCCGTGCTGCTGGCCGGCCTGACCGGCCTGACCGGCCTGACCGGCCTGACCGGCCTGACCGGCCTGACCGGCCTGACCGGGCTCGGCGCGCTGGCCGGCGC
>JBOHGT010000181.1:0-5162 GCA_050700385.1 Pseudonocardiaceae bacterium
AGCTGCGCCCCCACGGTGTCCAAAGCCCCCGCGAGCAGGACGTTCGCCGCCGGCCGCGAAGCCACCCGTAGCTGCTCCGCTCCGCCACCCGCATCGCCGGCTACGGCGTTGATTCCGACCAGCTCGGAGCACGCGAGTCGCGCGCGACCGGCCAGCGCGTCGCCGATCCGGTTGCGGGTTATCGGACTGTCGACGACATCAGGCTCCAGCACGCAGGGACCGTCGCGGTCCAGCATCTCCGCGGCGAGCTGGTACAGGGTTCGGCGCTCCCGCAGCAGCGCGCCCACCGGAGCGATCGCGGCGTGCACCGCCGGGATGTCACTCGCCGGAGGTCGTGTGGTCGTCCGCACAGGGCCTCCACAGTAGAGCGACGCCGTGGCCAGGAAGCAGCCAGGAGCGTACGGCGAGGTCGTTCAGGTGCTCGGCCGGGGTCCATCCGCCCGTCACGATGGCCGAGCGGAAGGTGAATGGCACGGCCCGGAAGAGCCAGGAGGTGTCGTCATCGACGGCCAGTCCGGTCGTGTCGAAGCTGATGCGCTCGACGTAGCACGGGTATGGCGCCTGCCAGAAACAGAAGCCGTCGTCCATGCGCTGCAACGCTGTCAACCGCAGGGACAGGCTCTCCACCGAGCCGACGGCATGGTCGGCATCGGCGAACTCACCGAGGTCGCACTCGAAGATGCGCAGCGTCCCCATGTAGCGCACGGGGTTCTGGCGGGGCATGGTCCCCAGCGGTTCGCGGAAGAACTTCAGGAACTCGGGCCAGTCACGGTAGCTCACCTCCGTCAGCTCGATCCTGCTCAGCGCTACGTCATAATGCCCGCCGTCGAGGTCGGTGTAACGGATTCCGATGTACACCGAAGACAGCATCTCGTCGACCGATTTCTCGAACAGCGACTCGTCCGGAACGAACCAGGATTCGAAGAGGGGAAACCGGCAGGCGAGAGTGATGGAGTCGAGGAGCTGCGCATCGCACGTGGCGAAGATGGCGAACCTGTGGTCCGGCACGTTCTCCTTGAAGCTGTAGGTCACCGTGGGAATCAGCTCGTAGGTGTCGTGGTCGACCCCGCGGAGCGCCATGTTCACCGTCGTGTGGGTGCTGATGGTGAGATCGGCACCGTGCGGTTCGGATCCCTCACCGCCCAGCACGCCGGCGATGACGTCACGGTTGGCGTCGCCATCGCCATAGATCCTCGACAGCAGCGCCGTCATGACCTGCTGCGGCGCCAACGCCTGGACGACCGATGGGCCCGAGAGCCGGATGAGCTCGTCCACCAGGCTACGGCGCAGCACCCGCCGGTAGGCCACGAAGAGCAGCGCCGCAGCCAGGGCGACCGCGACGCACGCGGCCGCCAGCGCCGCAAGCGCCACGGTCACCGTCAGTACCCCCCGTCTGCGCCCGGCGTCGGTCACGACATATTGACTGTCGCAGCGCGTGGTGCGCCAGTCCTCGCCGGTAACGGAGGGGCGGTGACGAGTGGATCAGCGCCGCGGCCACTCCGGCTCGTCCTCGACGCCCACGAAGGTGGTCAGCTGAGCCGGTTCCTGCGGCTCGTCGCCGTCGTCCGCCGACTGCACGTCGTGGTAGAGACCGAGCAGATGGGACACCATCGCCGCCCGGGCGCCTGCCGAGTCGCCGCGTTTGAGGAACATCACCACGGTGTCGTGCTGGGTGGCGGATCGTGCCGGAGCCTCGCGGACCGTGAACCTCCTGCGACGAACCTCGGCAAGCTCACTGACCAGCATGCGGTACGTCGCGAGCAGCAGCTCGTTGCCACTCGCCCGGACGACGGCCTCGTGGAAAGCCTCGTCGGTCCGCAACAGCTCGTCGACGTCGGTGTGCGCTCCGCGGTGGTCACTACTGAGTTTCGCGATGTCGTCGATCTCGCCGTCGGTGGCGCGTGCAGCGGCGAGGCTCGATGCCATGCCTTCGAGCGCCATCCGCAGCTCCAGCAGCTCGCCGATCCGGAACCGTCGTTCCGAGACCCAGCTGACGAAGTCACCCTGCAGATCGGTCACCGGCTTGCGCCGGACGAACCAGCCGCGCCCCCGTCTCACCTCCACCACCCGCAGGACCTCGAGCCGCTGCAACGCGGTACGCACCGAGCTGCGCGCCACACCCAGCCGCCTCGCGAGTTCCGGCTCGTTCGGGAGGCGCTCCCCGGCCGGTAGTTCACCGCTCTCGATGAGCTCCCGCAGCTTCTCCTCGATCACCTCGGGCAGAGGTCGACGTGCGTCCAGCCTCAGTTCCCACGTCGGGGCAGGCGAGATCCTCCTGCTGCCGTCGCGCCCGCTGCTCATCGCCACTCCTGTTCCTGGTGCCGCAGCCGAGGTTCATGCGCGACGGCCCACGCTCGGGCCGGCTCTCCCGACCTGTGGCGGGAGGGACGGAGGTGGGCGTTCAACCCTGACGCGGTAGCCGTCGGACTGGACTCTACACCAGTCCGTTGTCTGACCGCTTATAGCTGTAGACAGACATCTGACGTCTGACTACCATAGCCTCTCGCGTCACGAGCGCGCAGACGGCAGCTCATCGAAGGGAGTTGCGCCCGATACATCCGCACACCCTGACCAAGGGAGACGACATGTCCAGCCCCCCACCCACCACGTTCTTGGCAATCCTGCTCATCGGCGTCGCGTTGTTCATCTGGTGGCGCGCCACGCTCATCGTCCTGGCTGCCATCCTGATCGCCGTCCTGGCCTTCGGCGTCAACGAGGTGAGGGACCGCATCGACCTGCGGTCCCAGACAGAGGCCGTGACGGAGGTCGGGCCCTCGCCCGGTATCGATGGGGAGGCGACAGGGCGCTGACGGCTGACCCCTCCGGCCCGGGAGTGGCGCGCCCTGCAGATCCGGATGCATGGTGAACGTCGTCACACCGTGGTGAGGAGATCGTCGTGACCGCTGTCGCCCCCCGCCCGTCCTACGTCTCGGGTACCTCCGATGTCCCGCTGCTCGGCGACACGATCGGGGACGACTTCGATCGCACGGTCGCCGTGCACGGCGACCGGGATGCCGTCGTGGACCGGCCGAGCGGCCGCCGCTGGAGCTACGCGCAGCTGCGCGCGGACGTCGACGCCGTCGCTCACGGGCTGCTCGCCGCAGGCATCGGCAAGGGGGACCGGGTGGGCATCTGGGCGCCGAACTGCCCGGAGTGGCTGCTCACCCAGTACGCCACCGCCAAGATCGGCGCCATCCTCGTCAACATCAACCCGGCCTACCGCTCCCACGAGCTGGAGTACGTGCTCAACCAGGCCGGCGTCCGGATGCTGGTGGCCGAGCGGTCGTTCAAGACCTCCAACTACGCTTCGATGATCTCCGAGGTGCGGCCGCGGTGCCCCCGCCTGGAGCGGGCCGTGCTCATCGGCTCCGAGGACTGGGACGCGCTTGCGGTGCGCGATGGCGATCCGGCCGTCTTGCGGGCGGCGCTGGTAGCGCTCTCTTCGGACGACCCGATCAACATCCAGTACACCTCGGGTACCACCGGGTTCCCCAAGGGCGCGACGCTGAGCCACCACAACATCCTCAACAACGGCTACTTCGTCGGCGAGCTCTGCGGCTACACCGAGGCCGACCGGATCTGCGTGCCGGTGCCGCTCTACCACTGCTTCGGCATGGTGATGGGCAACCTCGCCGCCACCACGCACGGCTCATGCCTGGTCTACCCGGCGCCCGGGTTCGAGCCCGCCGCGACGCTGGCCGCGGTGGCCGAGGAGCGCTGCACGTCGCTCTACGGGGTGCCGACGATGTTCATCGCCGAGCTCGCCCTGCTGAATTCGACCGAGCCGGACTTCCAGTCGTCCGACCTCGCGTCGCTGCGCACCGGGATCATGGCCGGCTCGCCGTGCCCGGTGGAGGTGATGAAGCAGGTCGTGGAGCGGATGGGCATGACGGACGTGACGATCTGCTACGGCATGACCGAGACCTCACCGGTGTCGACCCAGACCCGTGCCGGCGACACCCTCGACCGACGGGTGTCCACCGTCGGGCGGGTGCACCCGCACCTCGAGGTCAAGGTCGTCGACCCGGACACCGGGCTGACGGTGCCGCGCGGCACCCCGGGCGAGTTCTGTACCCGCGGCTACTCGGTGATGCTCGGTTACTGGGAGGAGCCCGACAAGACCGCGGATGCGATCGACGCCGCGCGCTGGATGCACACCGGGGATCTCGCGATGATGGACGAGGAGGGTTACCTCAATATCACCGGCCGGATCAAGGACATGGTGATCCGGGGCGGCGAGAACATCTATCCGCGGGAGATCGAGGAGTTCCTCTACACCCACCCCGACATCCTCGACGCGCAGGTTGTCGGAGTGCCCGACGAGCGCTACGGCGAAGAGCTGTGCGCCTGGGTGCGGCTACGCGAGGGGGCGGCCGAACTCACCGCCGAGGTGTTGCGGGAGTTCTGCACCGGCAAGCTCGCGCACTACAAGATTCCGCGCTACGTGCACGTTGTCGACGGGTTCCCGATGACGGTCACCGGGAAGGTGCGCAAGGTGGAGATGCGCGAGCGGTCCGTCGAGCTGCTCGGTCTGGCCGGCGTGGCGGCCGCCCGGCACGCCTGACCCGCGAGTGTCGCAGTGAAGGGCACTTTCGCTGCACCCGACGCAGTGAAAGTGCCCTTCACCGCAGCCGAGTGATGGGTGCCGCGGGGCCGCGGAGGACGTAAGCTGGATCGCACGCGTCCCGGGTGCGCTCGGGGCGCGTTCGTCGTACCGGGTGCTCGGGTGCCGGGGCGCGGTGGCGGGTACTCCACGAGGGAATGGTGAGCTCAGTGCCGACCGGCAAGGTCAAGTGGTACGACGCGGACAAGGGCTTCGGCTTCGTCACGCAGGACAGCGGCGCGGACGTCTACGTCCGGGCGGCCGCGCTGCCGGCGGGGGTCACCGGCCTCAAGCCGGGTCAGCGCGTCGAGTTCGGGGTTGCCGACGGGCGCCGCGGCCCGCAGGCCCTCTCGGTGCGGCTACTCGACGCACCGCCCTCGGTGGCCGAGGCGCGGCGCCGCCCGGCGGAGGAGCTGCACGGGCTGATCGACGACATGATCAGGTTGCTGGAGTCGCGGGTGCAGCCGGAGCTGCGCCGGGGGCGTTACCCCGACCGGCGCAACACCAAGCGCATCGCCGAGGTGGTGCGCGCGGTGGCACGCGAGCTGGACCCCTGACC
>JBOHGT010000182.1:0-18343 GCA_050700385.1 Pseudonocardiaceae bacterium
CCTATTCCTCCGGAGCACCCCACCGCATGACCACCGACACCACCGCCGCCCCGTCCACGCAGCAGGTCGCGATCAACGACGTCGGGACGGAGGAGGATTTCCTCGCCGCCATCGACCTGACCATCAAGTACTTCAATGATGGCGACATCGTCGAGGGCACCATCGTCAAGATCGATCGTGACGAGGTGCTGCTCGATATCGGCTACAAGACCGAAGGGGTCATCCCCTCTCGCGAGCTGTCCATCAAACACGACGTCGATCCCGCCGAGGTCGTCGAGATGGGCGAGCCCGTCGAAGCACTTGTCCTGCAGAAGGAGGACAAGGAGGGTCGGCTGATCCTGTCCAAGAAACGCGCGCAGTACGAGCGCGCCTGGGGCAAGATCGAGACGCTCAAGGAGAGCGAGGAGCCCGTCAAGGGCACCGTCATCGAGGTGGTCAAGGGCGGCCTGATCCTCGACATCGGGCTGCGGGGCTTCCTGCCGGCGTCGCTGGTGGAGATGCGCCGGGTCCGGGACCTGCAGCCCTACGTGGGGCGTGAGCTGGAGGCCAAGATCATCGAGCTGGACAAGAACCGCAACAACGTGGTGCTGTCGCGTCGCGCCTGGCTGGAGCAGACGCAGTCCGAGGTGCGCAGCGAGTTCCTCAACCAGCTCGCCAAGGGCCAGGTCCGCAAGGGCCAGGTCTCCTCGATCGTCAACTTCGGCGCCTTCGTCGACCTCGGTGGCGTGGACGGCCTGGTGCACGTCTCGGAGCTGTCCTGGAAGCACATCGACCACCCCAGCGAGGTCGTCGAGGTCGGCCAGGAGGTCACCGTCGAGGTGCTCGACGTCGACCTGGATCGCGAGCGGGTGTCGCTGTCGCTCAAGGCGACCCAGGAAGACCCCTGGCGGCAGTTCGCCCGGACCCACCAGATCGGCCAGATCGTGCCCGGCAAGGCCACCAAGCTGGTGCCCTTCGGCGCCTTCGTCCGTGTCGAGGAGGGCATCGAGGGCCTGGTGCACATCTCCGAGCTGGCCGAGCGCCACGTGGAGATCCCCGAGCAGGTCGTGCAGGTCGGCGACGACGTGATGGTCAAGGTCATCGACATCGACCTGGACCGTCGACGGATCTCGCTGTCGCTCAAGCAGGCCAACGAGGGCCTGACCCCCGAGATGGAGTTCGACCCGACGCAGTACGGCATGACCGCCGAGTACGACAACGAGGGCAACTACATCTACCCCGAGGGCTTCGATCCCGAGACCAACGACTGGCTCGAGGGCTATGACAAGCAGCGCGAGGAATGGGAGCGCTCCTACGCCGAGGCGCAGGTCCGTTTCGAGCAGCACCGCAAGCAGGTCGTGAAGGCCACCGAGGCCGAGGTCGAGTCGTCCGGGGACCAGAACTACTCCTCGGCCGCCAAGGAGGCTCCGGCGGCCGCTGGCAGCGACACCGGTGGCGGTGGGTCGCTGGCCAGCGACGAGCAGCTGGCGGCGCTGCGGGAGAAGCTCTCCGGCGGCGGCTGATCGGCACAATCGCAGCGTGCTGCGGGTGGGACTGACCGGTGGGATCGGTGCGGGCAAGTCGACCGTGGCCGCCCGGTTGACCGCCCACGGCGCGCTGGTGATCGACTCCGACCGGTTGGCCCGGGAGGTGCTCGAACCCGGCACCGAGGGACTGCGCGCGGTCGCCGCCGAGTTCGGTGCGGCGGTGCTGGCTCCGGACGGGGCACTGGACCGCTCCACGCTCGCGACGCGGGTTTTCGGTGACGACGGCGCGCGCTCGCGGCTCAACGCGATCGTGCACCCGCTGGTCGGTGCCCGCTCCGCGGCGCTTGCCGAGGCCGCGCCTGCCGACGCCGTGGTCGTCCAGGACATCCCGCTGCTCGTCGAGGGCGGCATGGCGCCGGATTTCCCGCTGGTCATCGTGGTCCATGCGGATACCGAAACCAGGGTGCGCCGGCTCGTCGAGCAGCGCGGCATGCCCGAGGTCGACGCCCGCTCGCGGATCGCCGCGCAGTCCGACGAAGCGCAGCGACGCGCGGTCGCCGACGTCTGGCTGGACAACAGCGGGCCGGTCACGGACACCGAGGCCGCTGTCGACCGGTTGTGGCAGCAGCGGCTGGTGCCCTTCGAGGAGAACCTCCGGCTGCGCCGTCCCGCGCCCCGATCGCGGCACGCCGTCGTGGTGGCTGCTGACCACGCCTGGCAGCAGCAGGCGCAGCGGGTGCTGGCGCGGGTGGCCGCGGTGGCGGGTGAGCGCGCGCGGCGCGTCGACCACATCGGCTCCACGGCGGTCCCCGGCCTGGATGCCAAGGACATCCTGGACGTGCAGGTGGTCGTCGCGGACCTCGCGGCTGCCCACGGGCTGGCGGGCGACCTCATCGATGCGGGCCTGGTCGAGCGCGCCGGCCGGTGGTGGGACAACGCCATGGACGGCAGCCGGCCCGGCAAGGCGTTGGCGACGAATGCCGACCCCGAGCGAGCGGTCAACTGCCACATCCGTCCGGTGGACTCGCCGGTATGGCGGGAAACGCTGTTGCTGCGGGACTGGCTGCGCGCCCACCCCGGCCCGGGGCTCAGCCGAACGGCGGCCAGCGGTGCATGATGCCTCGGGCCGCGAGCCACCCGACAAGGTCGTTGCGGTGGTGGGCGAGCTCGGCCTGGGTGCGGTGCACGGTATGCAGCGCGAGATCCGCGTCACCGGGACGTAGCACCCGGCCGGCCACCGCCGCGGCGAACTCCTCCGACCCTGCGATGCGGCACGGCGATCCGACCCGCACCGTCAGCCCGAGCAGCAGGTCGGCAGTGCGCCAGTGCCGGCCGTCGCGCCAGACGCGCACCGCCGTCAGCACGCTGGCGTCGTCGGCCGCGTGCCGGGAGCGGGGCCGCCGGATCGTCAGCCGCAGATCGTCGGCGGGCAGCAGCCAGCCCACCTCGGAGTCGTAGGACGGGTCCTCGGGCGTCGGGCACGCGACGCGCAGGCCCCACGGTTCGGCATCGCACGAGGTGAGGTGGCGCACCGTCCCCGAGGAGTAGGTCCGGGTCGCGGTCAGCACATCGATCACATCGACCAACTGGGGTGTCATGACCGCGCTCACGAGTGCTGAGCGTAGCCCTGGGTGGCCGGTTGGTGACTCTCAGGGTAGAGATCTTCACTCAACGTTCGCCGCACCGTTGCGCCGGTGCCTGCGCCACGTGGGGTGGGCGCCGTGCGAGGCGAGCCAGCGGTCCAGCCGGTAGCCGTGCTGGGCCAGCCCGTCGATGGTCCGGTAGGTGACCTCCAGCGCGCGCTGCGCGGTGCCCGCGTCGAGCAGACCGGCCCTCACGGCGGCGAGCAGCTCGTCGGTGTCGAGCACCTCGACGTCCCGGCCGGTGCGCACTACCAGGTCGAGGTAGTGGTCCTCGCTGCGCCACACGGTCCTGCCCGGTTCGATCCGCGCCACGTCGAGGTAGAAGTCCTGGTCACGCTCCTGGTCGGCGTGGAAGAAGAAGTCGGTGATCCTGAGCCGCAGCGCCGGCAGCAGCCACGACTCCCAGTAGTAGATGCGAGGGTGATCCTCGACGGGTCGAGCCATGAGCAGACCGAACGGCTCGACGCGGTACTCGGCGACCGGGCGCACGAAGCCCTTGGGGTCGGTGTTGGTCATGGCGGAGAGGTCGTACAGCTCGACCTTCGGCGGGTGGATGTGGGTCGCGCTTCCGGTGGGCGGGGCCGTCATGCAGCTCGACACTACGCAGCCGCGCGGTGGGACGTGCATGGATTCGTCCGGTCGGCGCAGCGTCGGTGCGGCGGCCTACCCTCGATGCCGTGACCGAGAGCGCTACCGTCAGCCCCGACCTGCTCGCCCGTTCCGAGCACCGCCCGCTCGGCGACATCCCTCGCACCGCCGGGCGGTTCCAGGTCGTCAGCGACTACGACCCTGCCGGCGACCAGCCCGTCGCGATCGACGAGCTGCAGCGGCGGGTCAAGGGCGGCGAGCGTGACGTCGTGCTGCTCGGTGCCACCGGCACCGGCAAGTCGGCCACCACGGCGTGGCTGATCGAGCGGGTGCAGCGCCCCACCCTCGTGCTGGCGCCGAACAAGACGCTGGCCGCCCAGCTGGCGCACGAGCTGCGGGACCTGTTCCCGCACAACGCGGTGGAGTACTTCGTCTCGTACTACGACTACTACCAGCCCGAGGCTTACGTCCCGCAGACCGACACCTACATCGAGAAGGACTCGTCGATCAACGACGACGTGGAGCGGCTGCGGCATTCCGCCACGATGTCGCTGCTCACCCGGCGTGACACCGTCGTCGTCGCCTCGGTCTCGTGCATCTTCGGTCTCGGTACGCCGCAGGAGTACCTCAACCAGTCGGTCTACCTGGAGGTCGGTCGGGAGGTCGGGCGCGACGCGCTGCTGCGGTCACTGGTCGACATCAACTACACCCGCAACGACCTCGCCTTCGCCCGTGGCACGTTCCGGGTCCGCGGGGACACCGTCGAGGTGATCCCCGCCTACGAGGAGCTGGCGGTGCGAGCGGAGTTCTTCGGCGACGAGGTCGAGTCGCTGTACTTCCTGCATCCGCTCACCGGCGAGGTGGTGCGGGAGGTCGACGAGCTGCGCATCTTCCCCGCCACCCACTACGTCGCGGGGCCGGAGCGCATGGAGCGGGCCATCCGGGGCATCGAGGCCGAGCTGGCCGACCGGCTGGCCACCCTGGAGGGGCAGGGCAAGCTGCTCGAGGCGCAGCGGCTGCGGATGCGCACGCAGTACGACGTCGAGATGATGCGCCAGGTCGGGTCCTGCTCGGGCATCGAGAACTACTCGCGGTTCATCGACGATCGGGGGGCCGGCACCGCCCCGGCGACGCTGCTGGACTACTTCCCGTCCGACTTCCTCATGGTCATCGACGAGTCGCACGTGACGGTGCCGCAGGTCGGCGGCATGTACGAGGGTGACGCGTCGCGCAAGCGCACCCTGGTCGAGCACGGGTTCCGGCTGCCGTCGGCGATGGACAACCGGCCACTGACCTGGGAGGAGTTCTGCGACCGGGTGGGCCAGACGGTGTACCTCTCGGCGACGCCGGGGCCGTATGAGATGGCGCAGGCACACGGCGAGTTCGTGGAGCAGGTCATCCGCCCGACCGGTCTGGTGGACCCGCAGGTCGTCGTCAAGCCCACGCAGGGGCAGATCGACGACCTGGTGGCCGAGATCCGCGAGCGGGCCGGCCGCGACGAGCGGGTGCTGGTCACGACCCTGACCAAGAAGATGGCCGAGGACCTCACCGACTACCTGCTCGAGCTGGGCATCCGGGTCCGTTACCTGCACTCGGAGGTGGACACGCTGCGCCGCGTGGAGCTGCTGCGCCAGCTGCGCACCGGGGAGTTCGACGTGCTGGTCGGCATCAACCTGCTCCGGGAGGGCCTGGACCTGCCCGAGGTGTCGCTGGTGTCCATCCTCGACGCAGACAAGGAGGGGTTCCTGCGCAGCGGGACCTCGCTGATCCAGACCATCGGCCGCGCCGCGCGCAACGTGTCCGGCCAGGTGCACATGTACGCCGACACCGTCACCGACTCGATGCGCCGCGCCATCGACGAGACCAACCGCCGCCGCGCCAAGCAGATCGCCTACAACACCGAGCGTGGGCTGGATCCGCAGCCGCTGCGTAAGAAGATCAACGACATCCTCGACCGGGTGTACGCCGAGGCCGCTGACACTGCGGACACGGCGTCAGACGTGGCGGTCGGCGGCTCGGGCCGCAACGCGTCGCGTGGCAAGCGCGCCGCCGGCGAGCCCGGCAGGGCCCGTGGCAGCGCCGGGATGCCGGAGGACCGCGATGTCAGCTCGATGCCGCGTGCGGAGCTGGCCGACCTGGTGCAGCAGCTCACCGACCAGATGATGGGCGCGGCGCGGGAGTTGCAGTTCGAGCTGGCCGCCCGGCTGCGCGACGAGATCGCCGAGCTGAAGAAGGAACTCCGCGGCATGGACGCCGCCGGCATCACCTAGTTGGAGCCGGCATCACCTAGTTGGAGCAGAGTGGGCGAGGACGCGCAGGCGCTGCGGCGGTTGCTCGACGTGGTGTCCCAGCTCGGTTCGGAGCGGCGCAGCGAGCCGGTGCTGCGCAGCATCCTGGACGCTGCGCGGGATCTCGCCGGGGCCCGTTACGCCGCGATCGGGGTGCCCGACGGCGACGGCGGGTTCGCGCTGTTCCTCACCGCCGGCGTCGACGCCGCCACCTGGGACAGGATCGGCTCGCTGCCCCGCACCCACGGCATGCTGGGCGTGCTGGTGTCCCGCCCTGAGGTGATCCGGCTCGTTGATATCCGTACCGACCCGCGGTTCGGCTGGTACCCGCCCGCGCATCCCGAGATGCGTTCCTTCCTCGGTGTCCCGATCATGGCGGGCGGGGAGGTCCTCGCCGCGCTGTACCTGGCGGACAAGGTCGGCGCGGTGGAGTTCAGCGCCGCCGACCAGGAGCTGGTTGAGACACTGGCCGGGCACGCCGCGCTCGCCGTGGTCAACGCCCAGCGGCAGGAGCGGCTGCGTGAGCTGTCCATCGCCGACGAGCGCACCCGGATCGCCCGGGAACTGCACGATTCGGTGACGCAGAACCTGTTCAGCCTCACGCTGGCCGCCGAGTCGGCGGCCACCGTCGCCACCGACCCCCGGCTGCACCCGCACCTCGACCGGATTCGCGAACTGTCCCGCACCGCGCTCGACGAGCTGCGCGCCCTGGTCGACACGCTGCGCCCGCCCGACGTGGACACCGAGGGCATCGGGGTCGCGCTGCGCAAGCGGGTCGAGCTGCTCCGCGCGGTGCACGACGTGCCCGTCGATCTGGAGGTCGCCGGGAAGCTGCGGCGCACCGACCGGGCGGTGCAGCGGGAGGTGCTCAAGGTCGCCAACGAGGCGATCGGAAACGCGTTGCAGCACGCCGCGCCGCACCGGATCGGCGTGTGGCTCGACCTCGACCGGGCGGCGATCCGGTTGCGGGTCGTCGACGACGGGCTCGGCTTCGACCTCGCCGAGACCCGCCGCACCTCCCGGCGGCTGGGCCTGACCAGCATGCGGGAGCGTGCCGATGCGCTCGGTGGCACGCTGCTCGTCGACACCGCCCCGGGCGCCGGTACCACCGTCACTCTGGAGGTGCCCGCTGGCTGAGGCGATCCGGCTGCTGCTGGTCGACGACCACGAGATGGTGCGCACCGGGCTGCGCACGTTCTTCGAGCTGCAGGACGACATGGAGGTGGTCGGCGAGGCGGGCACCGGCGAGCAGGCACTCGCGCTGGTCGGCGCGCTGCGCCCGGACATCGTGCTGCTCGACCTGGTGCTGCCCGGCATGACCGGTGTCCAGACCGTGCGACGGCTGGCGCAGGCCCACCCGCAGGTCAAGGTCGTCGTGCTCACCTCGTTCTCCGGGCAGGACTCGGTGCTGCCCGCGGTGCGCGCCGGGGTCGCGGGCTACCTGCTCAAGGATGTGGGTCCGGCCGAGCTGGCCGACGCGCTGCGCACGGTGCACGCCGGTGGTGCCCCGCTGCACCCTCGGGTCGCCGCGACCGTGATGCACTCGGTCACCGGGGCCGTCCCCGACCCGCTCACCGCCCGGGAGCGGGAGGTGCTGCGGCTGATCGCCCGCGGGCTGTCCAACCGATTGATCGCCCGCGAGCTGGTGCTGTCGGAGAAGACGGTAAAGGCCCACGTCAGCGCGGTGCTGAGCAAGCTCGGCGTCGCCGACCGCACCCAGGCCGCGCTGCACGCGGTGCGCGAAGGATTGATCGAGCCCCGAGGTTAGAAACGGCGCCGTTGCGAGATGGGCGCGGTCCTAGGACCAAGGTCTGCCTCTGGTTGCGCCCGCGGCCCGATGCCGCGGCATTCGTTGCGGACGAGCCTGGGTGCCATGCACACCGCACTGATCACCGGCGCCTCCCGCGGCCTCGGCCGCGCACTTGCCGACAACCTCTCCCGGGACGGCTGGCGCGTCGTCGTCGACGCCCGTTCCGCCGCCGACCTGCACCGCGCAGCCGCAGGGTGGCCGGCCGCCACCGCGTTGCCCGGCGACGTCACCGACGACGCGCACCGCCGGGAGCTCGTCGCCGCGGCCGGCGACCGGCTCGACCTGCTCGTGCTCAACGCCTCCGCGCTGGGCCAGACCCCGCTGCCGCCACTGGTCGACTACCGCATCGACGAACTGCGTGCGGTGTTCGAGACCAACGTCCTCGCGCCGTTGCGGCTGGTCCAGCGCGCGCTGCCCGCGCTGCGCGCCGCCGGCGGCCGGGTGGTCACGATCTCGAGCGACGCCGCCGTCGCGGACTATCCCGGCTGGGGCGGCTACGGCGCCAGCAAGGCCGCGTTGGACCAGCTGGCCCATGTGCTCGGCGCCGAGGAGCCCGAGCTGCGGGTGTACGCGGCCGACCCCGGCGACATGCGTACCGCGATGCACGCCGCCGCGTTCCCCGGAGAGGACATCAGTGACCGGCCCGAGCCCGAGGACGTCGTCCCGGCGCTGCGCCGCCTGGTCGACGGGGAGCTGCCCTCCGGCCGCTACACCGTCGATGAGCTGCGGGCGGTCGCGGTATGACCGGGACCTGCTTGCAGGGTCGAGGCATCGACGCCACGGCGTTGTCCTTCGCGCTGCCCGACAGCCTGGTGGCAACCGGTCCGCCGGAGTCCCGCGGTCTCGCCCGCGACCGGGTGCGGATGCTTGTCGCCACGGACACCGGGTTGGCGCACCGCACCGCCGTGGACCTGCCCTCGGCATTGCGCGCCGGCGACCTGCTGGTCGTGAACACCTCCGACACGCTGCCCGCGGCGCTGCCGGGTGTAACAGTCGACGGCTTCCGCGTCGAGGTCCACCTCTCCACTCTCGACCCGGCTGCCGGGGTGCGGTACCCGGCCGCGCTAGCCGCCACCACATCCCGCTGGATCGTGGAGGTCCGCATCGCCGGCCCGCCCGGTGGCGCCCGGTCGGCGGCCGACTGGGCCGGGGCGGCGATCCGGCTCACCGGCGGCGCTGCAATGCGGATCGGGACTGTGCACGCGCCGGGCTCCTCGCGGCTGTGGGTCGGGCAGCTGCGCACGCCGCGACCGCTGCACCGCTGGCTCGCCGAGCACGGCGCGCCGATCCGGTACTCCCACGTCGCCGCGCCGTGGCCGCTGTCGGCGTACCGCACCGAGCACGCCGACACGCCGGGCAGCGCCGAGATGCCCAGCGCCGGCCGCCCGCTGACCCGCCGGGTGTTCCGCCGGCTCGCCGGCCGCGGTGTCGAGGTGGCGACGGTGCTGCTGCACACCGGGGTGTCCTCGCAGGAGCTCGGGGAGCCGCCCTACGCCGAGTGGTTCGAGGTGCCCCCCGCAACCGCGGCCACCGTGACCCGGGCACGGCGCGACGGCCGGCGGGTGATCGCCGTGGGCACGACCGTGGTGCGCGCACTGGAGTCCGCCGCCGCGCCCGGCGGCACCGTGACGTCCGGCGCCGGCTGGACCGATCTCGTGGTCACGCCGCAGCGGGGCGTGTCGACCGTTGACGGGCTGCTCACCGGCTGGCACGAACCCACCGCCTCGCACCTGCTGATGCTGCGGGCGATCGCCGGGCCCGAGCTGCTGGAGGCGTCCTACGCCGAGGCGCTGCGGGCAGGCTACCGCTGGCACGAGTTCGGCGACATCCATCTCATCCTGCCCGGCGGGTGGCTTCCCCGAGCAGGCCGTTCGGCTCGTCAAGCCGACATGATGGGCGCCGCGGAGGTGCGGAACGTGCGCCGGTAGGCCTGTGGGGAGACCCCGCGTTCCCGGACGAAGTGCTCCCGCAGCACCGCGGCCGAGCCGAATCCCGCGCGGCGCGCAACCTCGTCGACGGGTAGGTCCCCGCTCTCCAGTAACCGCTCGGCCAGCTGCACCCGCCGGGTGAGCAACCACGCGTACGGCGTGGTGCCGGTGTGCGCCCGGAAGTGACGGGCGAACGAGCGGGGGGACATGTGCGCCCGGGCAGCCAACTGCTCGACGGTGAGTTCCTCGGCGGCGTGCTCGGCCGCCCACGCCAGCACCGCACCGAGTGGGTCCTCGGCAGGTGGCACCGGCTGCTCGATGAACTGCGCCTGCCCGCCGTCGCGGTGCGGCGGCACCACCATCCGCCTCGCCACCGCGTTGGCGACTTCGCCGCCGAAGGCCTGCCGCAGCAGGTAGAGCGACGCGTCGATCCCGGCTGCGGTGCCCGCGCTGGTCACGACCGGTCCGGCGTCGACGTAGAGCACGTCGGGGTCGAGCTGGACCTGCGGGTAGCGGCGGGCGAAGTCCGCGGCGTGGCACCAGTGCGTGGTGGCCCGCATCCCATCCAGCAGCCCGGCGGCGGCCACGGCGAAGGCCCCGGTGCAGTGCGCGAGGATCCGGGAGCCTCGGTCCACCGCCGCGCGGAGCGCATCGGTCAGCGGCTCCGGCGGGTCGTCATCGGAGTCCCAGGACATCACAACGACCAGGTCGGCGGTGGCGAGCCGCTCCAGTCCGTGCTCGGGGACGATGCGCAGCCCGGTGTCGGTGCGCAGCGGGCCCGGCTCGGCTGCGACGACCGCGTAGTCGAACCCCGGCAGCCCGTCGGCCGTCCGGTCGTAACCGAAGATCTCGCTGAACACTCCGAGGCCGAACGTGCCCACACCCTGGCACGCCACCGCCGCCACGTCCCGCAACTGCCACTCGACCATGCTTGGCAGGATACCAGCGATTGTCGGCATTCCTGCCACTCGTGTCGCGTCCCGGCCCGGCGCATGCTGGTGCACGTGATCGCAGTCCACTGCCCCCGCCACGGCGCCCGGGTGCTGCTCACCGAGCGGCGGATCCGCGCGCTGCACAACACCGACGACGGCATCGTCATGGAACTCGAGTGCTACGACGGCGAGCGCATCGTCGTCGTCACCGGCCGTGGTGCCCCGAATGACCCGGTCGCCGTACGTCAGCTCGTGATGTCCCTGGTCGCGAAGCGCCACCATGCAGCCAGCCCGAAGACCGTCGCGTAGGGCGGCCCGGAGAAAGGGACTGTGCCGCTCACCACCCTCCCTCGGCTGGTGTTGCCGCGGTTGTTAGGCAAGACTGGGTAGGTACGTGGAGGGGAGTATTCCTTCGCGGCGGCATCGTCATCACGGACCCCGGTGCGCCCGGGAGCCCGGTGCCGTCGGCCGGGCAACCGGTGGAAGAGACCTCCGGTGATTGGCGCGCGGCGTCTCCCGGAGGTTCTCGGATGACCGTTCCCACCTGGGTGTGGCTGGCGACCGTCGGCGGTCTCGTCGTCCTGCTCGCGCTGGACCTGTTCGTCGTCGACCGTCACCCGCACGAGGTGAAGATCAAGGAGGCGGCCCGCTGGGTGGTCTTCTACGTCGCGTGCGCCGTGGTCTTCTGGATCGGTGTCTGGTACTTCAGCGGCGGGCAGTTCGCGACCGAGTTCTTCGCCGGGTGGATCACCGAGTACTCGCTGTCGGTGGACAACCTGTTCATCTTCGTCATCATCATGGCGACCTTCCGGGTGCCGGCGATCTACCAGCACCGGGTGCTGCTCGTCGGCATCGTGCTCGCGCTGATCATGCGCGGGATCTTCATCGCGCTGGGCGCCGCGGCGATCGCCCGGTTCAGCTGGATCTTCTATGCCTTCGGGGTGTTCCTGATCTACACCGGCTGGAAGCTGGCGCGGCGGCGGCACGAGGACGAGGAGTTCCGGGAGAACGTGCTGCTGCGCGGCCTGCGCAGGGTCGTGCCGGTCACCGACGACTACCACGGCAGCAAGCTCGCGGTGAAGATCGACGGCAAGCGGTGGGTCACCCCGATGCTGGTCGTGATGGTCGCGATCGGGTCCACCGACCTGCTGTTCGCGCTGGACTCCATTCCGGCGATCTTCGGGTTGACCAAGGAGCCGTACCTGGTCTTCACCGCGAACGCCTTCGCGCTCATGGGCCTGCGGCAGCTGTACTTCCTGCTCGGGGGCCTGCTCAACAGGCTCGTGTACCTGTCGCTGGGGCTGGCTGTGATCCTGGGGTTCATCGGCGTCAAACTGATCCTCGAGGCGCTGCACGAGAACTCGCTGCCGTTCCTGTACGGCGGGCAGCCGCTGCCGGTGCCCACGGTGGGGATCGGGCTGTCCCTCGGCGTGATCGTGGGCGTGCTGGTGATCACCACCGCGGCCAGCCTGGTCAAGGTCCGCAAGGACCAGAGCGTGCCGAAGAAGGTCGGCTGACCGCTCGCCGGGCCTGTGGTGCAGGGCAGCCACCGGTCGTGGGCATCAGCTACCGCGTGTCGAGCACCTTTCCGACCGGCCTATACCAGTGGTGCGAGCGCACGATCTTTCGGGCGCCGGGTGCGCAGCGTCTGGGCGAACGCACCCCGGCACGATCACGTCGCCCGTCATCGGCCGCACCGGTGACCGCGACAAGGAAGGTGATGTTATGCATTCCAGTCGCCGCGGCGATGATGCTTGTGGACTTGCCTGCCTCCCGGCAGCGACGTGACCACCGAGCGGCGGTCAGTTCCCCGCGGCGAGATCCCGCAGGTGCTCGGTCAGCTCGGCCAGCGCCGCGTCGGCCCCGGTCTTGCACAGCGCGGCCCGCACCCGTCGCACCTCGCGGGCGGCCAGCGCGGAGCCGGTCTGCGTCTGTGCGCTAGCATTCGATGAGCTCGCCGTTGTCTACGCGCCACGACAAGGCCCGAACCAACCGGATGTTGTGTTCGCCTTGTCTAGCGCTCTCGGCGTACCAGGAGGGAGAGGACGCGGGAGGAGCGCATCGTGGACGAGCCCGCCGTCGGAGAGACGGTGGCGCCGAAGGCGCCTATCCTCGTACTGGAAGAGTCGCTTGCGGATCTTGAAAGTGCGGTCGCCTTCGCCGTCGGCAGGGTAGCGTCGAGCCATACCGTAGTGATCGTTGACGGATTGGACAAGCCGAAGGCCCCAGTGGCCTTGGGGCGCTACCTCGTCGGAGCCCTCGCGGGTGCGGTCGACATCGACGCACGCCTGTGCAGCGACTTTCTCGCACACGGCGCTGACCGGCAAGCTGAGATTACCCAGACGGTGATCAACATCATCGGTGAGACGAACGAGTTCACCACTACCAGCGATCAGCAGTTCCGCGACACGCGACGCAACGCCTGGATCGGTGAGGGTGTAGGGCATGCACTGCTGATGTTGACCGCACGGCGCGAGACCCCGTCTGTCAACGGACAAGTGCGCACGTTGACCGAGGTCCACCCAAACCCGACCCGCCAGGGCCTGGACTCGGTCAGCACCTATGTTCAGGGCGGTGTCCTGGCAGTGGCTATCGGTGAAAGCAAGACGACATGTTCGAACGGCAGCAACCAGCTCGGCCACGCGGCCAGCCTGTTCGCTCAGGTTGACAAAGGCGTGCACGGACCGGAGTTGCGGGCCAGGCTTCTTGCGTTCCGACGGTTTCTGCCCCACGAACTAGCCGTACAGGTTTCTGAGTCGCTCTGGAGCGACAACGGATGCTACCTGCCCATGATCGTGCACCAAGACGAGTTTGACCCCACAACGCGCCGGCCAACGCTGGCCAGGCTTGCCCCACCCGTCGAACGACGGCGAGTGATCATCGTACGTCTAAGGGCGTTTCATGCCTTCTTCGACGCGGTAGCAGACGCAATGCGCACCGCGGTCCCCGAGTTGGTGTTCTGATGTTCAACCGCGGCGTCGATGAGCTGCTGGAGGCGCTGCCTTCCCTATCGGGCCTACCTACCGAACAGATCCGGCGCCTGCTGACCCGGGCCTGGTTGGAGGCCACTGATCTGCAATCGGGAGCTTCCGAACCGGAGGCCGACACACAGCTGCCAAGTGACCTGCGCAGGCTGGCGACCGCGCTGGAGATACACGCCGTCCTCCCGCTCGACATCGGGTCGGCCACCGTTCGTGCCTGTGCCTTCGTGGCGGCGGAAGCGCTTATGATCGCGCATGAACTTGCCCCGCTCGAAGCGCGCGAGCAACAGTTCTGGATGTTCGGGTCCACGCGAAGGTTCGAGCAGGTCGAGTCCGGATTGCTGTACCTCATCGCCGGGTACGACGCCAACGCCGCGCTCACCGTCGGTGGCTTTGGCGAGACCAACCACATCGCCGACCCGGAAGGCCAAATTGCGGAGTGGGTGCTCATCAAGATCCGCGCCCTGCTGAGGTTGGTCCCGATAGCAGATGACGAGCACCCACAGCCCCCACCAGCACCTGGAACGGATGCGCCGCTGAGGTCCATCGTGCGGCATGAGATCTGGAGACAGATCGGCTCCCATATCTCTGACCACGTACGGTGGCTGACGTTTGAAGCGCCGACCAACCCGCAAGCAGGCGTCGCACTGCAGGCCCTCGCCGATCAACTCGAACGACGACCGGACGAGCTGTCGGCACCGGCACAACACGCCGATCTGCACCATCTGGCGCTGCTGCTCGCCGCGGCCTGCGATGGGACTACAGGCCGCGCGCTCCGCGGGGTGCCACCACCGGACGGCGATGGCGGCCGGTTCGAGATGTACCAACGTGAGCGTGCCCGCACCCGCCCGCTGCTGTGGCCCGCTGCCGAAGTGTACGCACGTAAGACGCTTCCCGGGCCCCAATCACATGCCGTGGTCTCAGTGCCCACTGGCTCAGGTAAATCTTCCGTCGCCGAGCTGGCGATCGCCCAGGCGCTGCGCGATGGCTGGGTGCTCTACCTCGCACCTACCAATGCCCTTGTCGGTCAGATCCGCCGACACACCGCGGACATTTTCGGGTCAAGCTCGGTCCGAGAGTTCATCGGCGGCGCCGAATACACGGAGCTGGTCGGTGAGTCCCTCACTGAGATCGAGGACTGCAAAGTGCTGGTCATGACACCAGAGAAGTGTTCGTTGGCGTTACGGCAGAGTCCCGACGCCTTCGCTCGGTTGTCGCTGTGTGTCCTGGACGAGGCGCACATCCTCGGCGAGCGTAACGGCCGAGGCGTGATCGCCGAGCTGGTAATCGCGGAGGTCCTACACCGCGCGCCACAGGCGCGCCTTCTCCTGCTCTCCGCCCTGGTGGCCAACCCCCACGACCTCGCCAGTTGGCTCGGCGATGCGACCCAGATCCCAGCGATCGTGGTCGACGAGCCGTGGCGGCCGACTCGGACCCTACGGGCGATCGCCGGATTCGACAATGACCGCACGAAGGCCGTAGGCGGAGCCGCGTTAACGACTCTGTCCCAGCGCGGGCCAAGCCGCGTTAAGGAAAAGTTCACGGCACCAATCGCGCTGCTCGTTGGTTTACAAGGAGCGTGGCGCAGCACCGAGGCCCTTGACTACAACCTAGTTAAGACAGACATCGGCGTGGAACTGGCCGTGAGCCGCAATGGGCAGCTCAAACCCGAGGGGTACTGCAACCGCGCGTCCGCAGCGCTAGTGCAAAGACTCGGCGAGCGAGGTGACCGCGTGCTCGCCTTCCTTCCGAGCAACAAGCACTACAGTTTCCTGGCGGCCACCACGATGCCCGGCTTCAACAGCAGCTCAGTCGAACCGGATAAGACCGTCGAATCGCTCCTCGCCCTGGCCGAACTGGAGCTGGGAGTCGAGACGGCCTTGCGCGGCACCCTGCTCAAGCGGATCGCGGTGCACACCAGCGCGCTCCTACGCGAGGAGCAGCGCGCCAGCGAGGTGGCCTTCGACAAGGAGAGCGCCCTGGCTATGTTCGCCACGGGAACGATGGCCCAGGGCCTCAACCTTCCGGCCACCGCCGTCGTGATCGGCGGAACCGACATCGGGTACGACGATCAAGCATCGGTAGAGCAGAAGAAGCAGCGTACGCGGGCGCAGTTGCTCAACGCGATCGGAAGGGCGGGTCGCGCCCACGTCGCACCCCGATCGATGGCGATCGTCGTGCCAAACAAGCCAGTATTTCTTGACTCTGCAGACAATGCCATGCAAGCCGTCCGCGCAGCCGAATTCCTTCAGGAGGAGGACGCCTCCACCAACATCGCCAGCGCCCTCGACGATCTGATCGAAACCGCGATCAGCGGAGACCTGCACGTGGAGACCATGGGCGACACCGACCAAACCGCTTTCGCGTTCTTGTCGTTCGCCAGTGAGCACGACGATACCCAAGGAGTAATTAGCAAGACCTGGGCCATCCATCGAGCGCAGGTCGTACCACGCGCAAGGGAGATCGCAAGCGCCGTCGACGCTCTCGGCCAGAGCTTCGTGGCGCAAGCCGGAGCACCGCCCTGGATCGCCCTCGCAGCGCATCGATCCGGGATCAGCCTGCCAGAAACAGTCCAGCTCTACCACGGACTGCGAGTACGCTTAACGGACCGGGCCGCCCCTACGACCATTGTCGAGTGGGCGCGGCTGATGATTGAACTGCTGAGAACCCTCCCGCTACGCGCCCTGGAGAGAATGCTGCCCAAGAAGGCATACGGGACAAGCCGCCTGTCCGGGATCCATGCCGTCGATCAAGCCGAGCGCGGTACCGGGTGGTCGGCCTTCGAACGCGCCCTTGCCGCTTGGATGACCGGCAAGCCGTTGATCACTGTCGCTGAGGAGATCCACCCCAGACCGGTGAACGGCAACGCCGGGCGCGGCTCCCAGGATCCGCTACCGAGGGTGATCACGGTGGTCGCCGAAGGTTTCCGATTCGAGCTATCACTGATCGCGGGCGCGCTCGGAGCGATCGTGGCGACTGGACGGGAGGAGGACCCGGACGGACCATGGGGGCTCCCTGAGGAGAGCCTCCGATGCCTCACCCTCCTGCCGCTGGCAGTGCGCTCGGGAGCGGCAAGCCCGGAGGTTCTCGCTTGGATGCGGGCAGGTGTCCAGCCTCGGGCAGCGGCGCACATGCTCAGTGACCTACTCCCCGCTCCAGAAGGTGAGACCGACGACCAACTCCAGCGATGGGCTTATGGGCGATTCATGGTATTGCTCGAAGGTGCAATCGTGGGTGTCACAACTCCAGAACATGATCGAATACTTCAAGCTCTGGCTGTTGTCCGTGACGCGCGATAGCCAGTCCGGCATAGTTGCAGTGAGCGATCACAATTGACCTTGGTTGGTATCCGATCCAGCTTTCGGAGGCGTGCACGCTCGCGCACTGGTCTTGTTCGAGGTTCCGGGCCCGGTAACCGAGATCGGCAACGGGTCGGGTCTGCTGAGCCTGGAGAACGACGCGACGGCGGCTCGCACCCTCAACGCCTATCAGGTAGCCGGGCTCCACACCGCGCGCTGCCTGCTTTGGAACATGGTTCCGTGGCCCACCCGCGGGGGTACGGCGCCATGTCCGTCACCGCGGCGAGGAAGGTGATCCGGCCGTCGCCAGCGACGAGCGGTGCCGCGGGGCTGGTGACGTCGCGGTGGTCACGGCACCGGATCGTCCCCCGCAGGTGGCCGCCGGGGCGAGCACGGCACGCTTCGGCGCATACGTTTCACTGCGGGTGAGTGCCCGCGCCGCGTCGCATCTGCTCGTACGCATCCCGCAGATCGGCCCTCCCGGGCAGCTCGCGGGCTTCGACGGCGCGCACCACCTCCAGCGCGCGCCAGTGGTTCGACGGCACCACCTTGCCGGAGTGGATCGCGGCGAGCGCGCACGCGGCGGCCTCGTCGAGCCGGTCGGTGATGAGCAGCGCGAGCGCCAGTCCAGGTGACTCGACGCGACCCGGCGCGGCCAGCGGCTCACGTCCCCGTGGCCCTGGAGCCGGGCGATGCTCTCCCGGGCGTAGCCCTCGGCTGCCACGTCGCCTGCCCACGCGAGTGTGGTCGCGGTGTATGCGAGTGCCTTGGTCGGGTCGTAGCGGTAGTGGTGCTCCGGCCGGTCCGGCGGGGGCATCGACCCCGCCAGTGCCTGCACCCGATCGATCGCGGCGTAGGTGTCCCGCGGCTCGCCGAGCCGCGCCCACACCCGGCCCTCCTGTGCGGTGGCCTGGATCTGCGCCGAGCTGCCCCGCGGGGCGAGGCGCTGCGCGGCCTGCGACAGCTCCACAGCCCGGCGGTAGTCCCCGACGGTGAGCACCTGCCACGCCTCCGTCTCGTAGCGCCAGGCGTGGATCTCGTCGTGCCCGGTCTGCTGGGCGAGGTCTGCCGCGGTCCCAAGCCACCCCCGGGCCGGGCGGTAGCGTTCCAGGTCGATGTAGAGCGTGGCGGCGAGCAGCGACAGCCACCCGCCGACGACGAGCAGACGGCGCCGCTGGTCGAGGGTGGCGCGGGCGTCGACCAGCCGCCGGACGTAGCCGAGGTGGCCCCGGACGGGGCCGAGGAGATCGGCCGGGGCGGCCGCGGGGTAGGCGGTGGCGATGTCATCGACGGCGGCCTCCAGCCGCGCCAGGGTCTCGCCTCCCAGGTCGGAGGCGGCGACCCGGCGGGCCAGCTCGATGGCTTCCAGCTCGGCGGTGTCGCCTGGGGTGCCCAGGCTCGGCAGCGC
>JBOHGT010000183.1:0-3812 GCA_050700385.1 Pseudonocardiaceae bacterium
CGGTAGCTACAGCTACCGAAATCATTCACGACCCTGGGTGTCATCGGCGGTTCTTCGGGTCGAGGGCGTCCCGCAGCGACTCGCCGACCAGCGTGAACCCGAGCGCTACCACGATGATCGCGCCCGCCGGCCAGAACGCCAGCTGCGGGTGGCTGTCGATCACGGCCTGGGACTTGCCGAGCATCTGGCCCCACTCGGGGTTCGAATCGTCCGGCGCGCCGAGACCCAGGAAGGACAGCGCCGCAGCGTCGATGATCGCGATCGCCGGCACCAGGGTGGACTGCACGATCACCGGGCCCAGCGAGTTGGGCAGCATGTGGCGGAACACGATCGCGCCAGGTCTGACACCCAGCGCGCGGGCCGCGAGCACGTGGTCCGAGGCGCGCTGCGCGAGCATCGACCCGCGCAGCAGCCGCGCGAAGATCGGGATCTGCACGATCGCCACCGCCACGATCACGGTGAACTGGGTCTGCTGGGCGAACAGCGCGGCGATCGAGACCGCGAGCAGCAGCGACGGGATGGACAGCAGCACGTCCACCAGGCGCATCACCGCCGAGTCGACCCAGCCGCCGAGCGCACCGGACAGCGTGCCGAGCACCAGCCCGCCACCGAGGCCGATGACGGTGGCGAGCACCGCGACCAGCAGGGTCTGCTGCGAGCCGAGCAGCATCCGGGAGAAGAGGTCCCGGCCCTCCTGGTCGCCGCCCAGCGGGAACCCGGGCTGGGCGGCGGGGATCTCGTTGCGGGCCCGCACGACCTGGTCTTCCAGCAGCCGCAGCCCGGGGTCGTTCGGCGCGAGCCACGGCGCGAGCAGCGCGGTCACCACGAACATGCCGATGATCGCTACGCCCACCAGGAAGATCGGGCTGCGCCGCAGCCGCCGCCACGCCGAGGCGGCGAGGCTGACCCCCGCATCGGCTGACCCACCGGCGGCCAGCTCGTCGATTCGCTCCTTGCGCGAGGTGAACACCACGTCAGGTCCGCACCCGCGGGTCGATCACCGCGTAGGACAGGTCGACGAGCAGGTTGACCAGCACGTACACCATGGCCGCCGCGATGATCACCACCTGCAGCACGGCGTAGTCGCGACGCTCGAAACCGATCGCCAGCGCCTGCCCGACGCCCTGGAAGGCGAACACCCGCTCGGTGAGCACCGCCCCGGACAGCAGCGCCCCGGTCTGCAGCCCGATGGTGGTGACCACCGGCAGCAGCGCGTTGCGCAGCACGTGCCTGGCCCTGATGACCTGGTCAGTGAGCCCCTTGGCGTACGCGGTGCGCACGTAGCCCTCGTCGAGCACGTCGAGCACGGCGCCCCGAGTGATCCGGAAGATCACCGCGAACGGGATCGACGAGAGCGCGAGCGCGGGCAACACCAGGTGCTTCAGCGCGTCCCACGCCGCGTCCCACTCGCGGGTCAGCAACCCGTCGAGCACGAAGAACCCGGTGATCCGGGTGGCGTCGATGCCCCCGGTCTGGCGCCCCTGGGTGGGCAGCCATCCGAGCTCCACCGCGAAGACGTACTTGAGTAGGAAAGCCAGGAAGAACACCGGCACGGCGACGCCGACCAGCGAGCCGACCACCCCGGAGTTGTCCAGCCAGCTGCCCCGGCGCCGTGCCGCGAGGTAGCCCAGCGGGATGCCGGCGGCCACCGCGAGCAGCAGCGCCAGGGTCGCGAGCTCGATGGTGGCCGGGAACCGCTGCAGGAAGATCGCCACGGCGGCGTCGCCGCGCTGCACGCCGGTGGAGACGCCGAAATCGCCGGTGATCGCGCGGCCGAGGAAGCGGAGGTACTGCACGTGGATCGGCTGGTCCAGCCCGAACGCCTCCGCCAGCCGCGCCCGGGATTCCGGCGTCGCGCGCTCTCCCAGCAGGGCCGAGATCGGCCCTCCCGGCAGCGAGCGCAGCCACGCGAACAGCAGCACCGACAGTACCGCCACCACCACGACGAGCTGGCCGAATCGCCGGACGGTGTAGCGGAGCACAGCTCCCTCAGCCGCTGATGCTGACGGACGCGAACTGCTCCTTGGTGAGCGGGCTCGGCACCAGGCCCTCGACGTTCTCACTCACCACGATGGCCGGCGGCGAGTGGGAGATCGGGACGGCCGGCAGGTACTCGCCCATCAACCTGCGGTTGAGCCCCTCGTACATCGCGATACGGGCCTGGTCGTCGGACTCGGAGTCGGCCGCCTGCAGCTCGGCGGCGAGCTGCTCGCCCCACGGTGAGGCCTGGGTCCAGAACATCCCTCCGGTGGTCCCGAAGAAGGTGCCGATGAAGTTGTCCGGCGAGTTGAGATCACCCGTCCAGCCGAGCAGGAACAGCTCGGCGCGACCGTTCTCGGTGTCGTCGAGGTAACCGCCGTTCCACGGCTTGCTCACCGGGTTGACCGTGATACCGGCCGCCTCGAGGTCCTCGCGGATGGCGCCGAAGATGCTCTGCGGGTCCGGCATGTACGGCCGGGTGACCTCGGTCGGCCAGTAGAACTCCACCGCCAGGTTCGGGTGGCCGGCCTCGGCGAGCAGCTGCCGGGCGCGTTGCGGGTCGTGCGGGTACTGCGGGACGTCCTCGGTCCAGCCGTCGACGGTGTCCGGGTAGAACAACCTGGCCACCTCGGCGCCGTCCGGCAGCGACGATCTGACCAGCGTCTGCCGGTCGATGGCGTGGGCAAGCGCCTGGCGCACCCGCAGATCGCGCAGCGCCGGGTTCTCCTGCTGCGAGATACCCAGGTAGAGGATGTTGAACGGGTCGCGGATCTGCAGGTTGAACCCGCCGTCGCGCAGCGTCTGCCAGTCGGCCGGGCTCGGCAGGTCGTAGCCGTCGATCTCGCCGGCCTCCAGTGCCTGCCGGCGGGCCGTCTCGTCGGCGATGACCCGGAAGATCAGCCGGTCGAGCTTGGCCTGCTCGCCCCGGTAGTCGTCGAAACGGGCCAGCTCGACGGTGCCGTTGGCCTCGTCATAGCCCGCGAAGCGGAACGGGCCGGTCCCGGTGGGGTGCTCCTGGGCGTACTCGGAGTAGACGAACCCCTCGCCCTGCGCCCGCACCTCGTTGGCGTTGTACCGCTCGAGCGCGGTCGGGCTCTGCATGTAGAACGACTCCAGTGCGAGCACCGCGGGGAACTCGCCGGTGGCCCTGGTCAGCTTGATCACTGCGCTGGTGGGCGACGCGGCGGTGCACGAGTCGTACAGCGAGGGCGTCGCGCCGTCGGCGAAGCCGCCGAAGGTCTGGTTCCAGTAGTAGGACAGCGCCGGGTTCTGGCCGGCTCCGGTCTGGTTGAACATCCGCTCGAAGTTGGCGCACACCGCGTCGGCGTCGAAGTCGGTGCCGTCGTGGAACCTGACCCCCTCATCGAGGGTGAAGGTCCAGGTCAGGCCGTCCTCGCTGGACTGCCAGCCGGTGGCCAGCTCCGGCTCGAGTTCCGCGGTGCCGGGCTTGATGCCGACCAGGCCCTCGAACATCTGCCGGGATACCCGGAACGTCTCACCGTCGGAGGCGTAGAACGGATCGAACAGGTCGGGCGCGCCGGCCGCCCCGAAGGTCAGGGTGCCGCCGGTCCGGTTGCCACCGGCTTCGTCACCCTCGCCGCGTTCGGATGCCGCGCAGGCGGACAGGGTGACGGCGCCGGCTGCGGCCAATGCGATCGAACGCAGCGTGGCCAGCCGTAGGAGCCTGGTCGTGCGGTAGCGGGTCATCGCGCACCTCAGGAGAAGTCGAACTCGCCGTTCTTCACACCGGCGACGAAGTCGGCCCACTCGCCGGCATCGAAGACCAACGGGGACCGGGCGCGGTCCTTGGCGTCGCGCAGCGCGGCACCGCC
>JBOHGT010000184.1:0-3922 GCA_050700385.1 Pseudonocardiaceae bacterium
CACCGGCACCGCGCCTCGCAGCGGCACGGAGAAGGGCTGGCGGGCCCAGCGCAGCCCGGCGGCACTACCCAGCGCCGCGGCGGCCGCGAGGAGCAGCAGCACCGTCGCCAGCAGGCAACGCCGGGGCTCGGTGCCCATGCTTCAGGCACCCACGGTCTCCGCGGGCATCCCCGCGGCGAGCCGGAGCGTGCCCGCGGTGGCGATCGCGGCGAGCACCGCGCGCGCCTTGTTGAGGCACTCGGTGTCCTCGGCAGCCGGGTCGGAGTCGGCGACGATGCCACCGCCGGCCTGCACGTAGGCCACCCCGTCCCGGATCACCGCGGTGCGGATGGCGATCGCGGTGTCGGCGTCTCCTGCGAAGTCGAGGTAGCCCACCACTCCCCCGTAGACGCCGCGGCGGGTCGGCTCGAGCTCCTCGATGAGCTCCATCGCGCGCGGCTTGGGCGCCCCGGACAGCGTGCCGGCCGGGAAGCAGGCCGCGACGGCGTCGAACGCGGTGCGGCCCTCGGCGAGCTGGCCGGTGACCGTGGAGACCAGGTGCATGACGTGGCTGTAGCGCTCGATGCGGAAGAAGTCGACCACGTGCACGCTGCCCGGGCGGCACACCCGCCCGACGTCGTTGCGCCCGAGGTCGACGAGCATGAGGTGCTCGGCGCGCTCCTTCTCGTCGGCCAGCAGGTCCTTCTCCAGCAGCAGGTCCTCGTCGGCGTCCGCGCCGCGCCACCGGGTTCCGGCGATGGGATGCGTGGTGACCTTCCCGTCTCGCACCGTCACCAGCGACTCCGGGCTGGAGCCGACGATGCTGAAGTCCTCCAGCGCGAGGAGGTACATGTACGGGCTCGGGTTGGTGGTGCGAAGTACCCGGTAGACATCCAGCGGGTCGGCCTCGGTGGCCATCTCGAAACGTTGCGAGACGACGACCTGGAACGCCTCGCCGGCCCTGATCGCTTCCTTGGCCGTCTCGATCGCGGCGTGGTGCTGCTGGGGGCTGCGCCGGCGGACGAACTCCGGCGCCGGCCGTTCGAACACTGCAGCGCTGGCGACGGCGGGGGTGCACAGTCCGGCCGTCATCGCCTCCAGCCGGGCCACCGCGTCGTCGTAGGCCTCCTCCACGCGCTCGGGCGAGTCGTCCCCCCCGCGGCTCGCCGCGATAAATAGATCATCGAGCACCGCATTGGCGATGAGCGTGACGGTTCCCTCGTGGTGGTCCAGCGCGGCGAGGTCGGTGGCCAGCAGCATCACCAGCTCGGGGAGCTGCAGGTCGTCGGTGGCCAGCTCGGGCAGCCGCTCCAGCCGGCGCACCGCGTCGTAGCCCAGGTAGCCGACCATCCCGCCGGTCAGCGGCGGCATGCCGGGCAGCGGCTCGGTGTGCAGCGCCGCGACGGTCTCGCGCAGCGCCTCGAGCGGGTTGCCCTGCCATGGCTCATCGACGCCCGGCAGCCCGACCGGCGGGGTGCCGGTCCACACCGTCCGGCCACCGACCTCGGTCAGCGCCGCGGCGCTGCGCACCCCGACGAAAGACCAGCGCGACCAGGACCGGCCGTTCTCCGCCGATTCGAGCAGGAACGTGCCCGCGCGGCCCGCGGCGAGCTTGCGGTAGACGCCGAGCGGGGTCTCGCCGTCCGCGAGCAGCGTGCGGGTGACCGGAATCACCCGCCGGTCCGCGGCGAGTGCGCGGAACTGCTCGCGGTGCGGCAGGACCCCACCGGTCCCGGGATTGCTGGTCGGATTGCTGGCCATGGTCCCATTCTGCCGGTCGGACGTTGACGGCTCCCGACCCCGGGCGTACATTTTCACTTCTTGTTGAAAAGAGGTGTGTCATGCCGGCGATCAGCCTGCGCGGCCTGGTGGTGCGACGCGGCGGCGTGAGGGCGCTCGACGGCATCGACCTGGACATCGCCACCGGCTCGGTGACCGGCCTGCTGGGCCCCAGCGGCAGCGGCAAGACGACGCTGATGCGCGCCGTCGTCGGCCTGCAGCGGCTGGCGGCGGGATCCGTGCTCGTGCTCGGACGGCCCGCCGGGCATCCCCGGCTGCGGGCCGAGGTCGGGTACATGACGCAGTCGCCGTCGGTGTACGGCGACCTGTCCGCGGCGGGAAACGTGCGTCACCACGCCGTGCTGCACCGGCGTGACCGCGGCGCGGTCGACCGTGCGCTGCACGCGGTGAGCCTGACCGGCCTCGCCGACCGGCTGGTGGGACGGATGTCGGGCGGCGAGCGCAGCCGGGTGTCGCTGGCCTGCGCGCTGGTCGCCGCGCCCCGTCTGCTGGTGCTCGACGAGCCGACCGTCGGGGTCGATCCGGTGCTGCGCCGGGACCTGTGGACGCTGTTCCGGGCGCTCGCCCGCGACGAGGGGGTCAGCCTACTGGTGTCCAGCCACGTGATGGACGAGGCCGACCGCTGCGAGCAGCTCGTGCTGCTGCGCGAGGGCCGGGTGGTGGCGACCGGCACACCCGCCGAGCTGCGCGCCGTCACCGGCGCGAGCGCGATGGACGAGGTGTTCCTGCGGCTGGTCGAGCGTCCGGAGGTGGCGGCATGAGCCTACGGCTGACCTGGGCGACCACCACGAGGGTGCTCTCCCAGCTGCGCCACGACCGCGGCACGCTGGCCCTGATCCTCGTCATGCCCTGCGTGTTGCTGTGGCTGTTCTCGGAGGTGTTCGCCGCGTCGCCAGGGATCTTCCAGCGGGTCGCGCCGGTGATGCTCGGGGTCTTCCCGTTCGTCGCGATGTTCCTGGTGACCAGCGTGGCGATGGTCCGCGAGCGCACCAGCGGCACCCTGGAACGGCTGCTGACCACGCCGATCGGCAAGGCCGACCTGGTGCTCGGCTACGGCCTGGCGTTCGGCGCGCTCGCTCTGGTACAGGCGGTGCTGGCCAGCGCGGTGGCACTCGGGCTGCTCGGCCTGCGCGAGCCGGCGTCGGTGCCGACACTACTGCTGCTCGCGGTGGCCACGGCCGTGCTGGGCAGTGCGCTCGGGCTCGGCGTCTCGGCGCTGGCCGTCACCGAGTTCCAGGCAGTGCAGTTCATGCCGGCGGTGGTGCTGCCACAGGTGCTGCTGTGCGGGTTGTTCGCACCACCGGAGATGATGGCCGGGTGGCTGGACGCGCTGAGCAGGGTGATGCCGCTGCGCTACGCGGCGCAGGGAATGGTCGAGCTGACCGGAGCGCCGACCGTGCCGGCAGCGGTGTGGACGAACCTCGGGGTGGTGACGGGCATCGCCGTCGCGGCGCTGGCCCTCGGGGCGGCGACGCTGCGCCGTCGCACCGCGTGAAGGCGCCGCGACGCCGGGGCCGCAGGCCCGCCGGCGAGGACACCCGGGCGGTGCTGCTCGACTCGGCCCGAGTGGAGTTCACCGAGTCGGGCTACGACGGCGCCACGGTGCGGGCCATCGCCGAGCGGGCCGGGGTCGACGCGGCGATGGTGAACCACTGGTTCGGCAGCAAGGACGCGCTGTTCGTCGCGGCGATGCAGATCCCGGTCAACCCCGACGAGCTGGTCCCCCGGCTGCTCACCGGTGCTCGCGAGCAGCTGGCCGAGCGGGTGGTGCGCACCTTCCTCACCGTCTGGGACGCCGACGGGGGCGGGGCGATGGTGGCGCTGATGCGCAGCGTGTCGAGCCACGAGGGCGCCGCGCGGATGCTGCGCGAGTTCATCACCCGGTTGGTCTTCGGCCGGATCGTCGGTGCGGTGGCACCCGACCGTCCCGAGCTGCGGGCCGCGCTGTGCGCGACCCAGGTCGCCGGGCTCGGCATGGTGCGCTACGTGCTCCGGCTGGAGCCGCTGGCCTCCGCCGACCACGACACGGTGGTGGCCGCGATCGCCCCGAACCTGCAGCGCTACCTCACCGGCGATTTGGGCGCGCCGCCCGCGCGGTGAAGGGCACTTTCACTGCGTCGGACGCAGTTAAAGTGCCCTTCAC
>JBOHGT010000185.1:0-18223 GCA_050700385.1 Pseudonocardiaceae bacterium
CCTCGGGCACTCGTTCTACGAGGACTGGGAGGACCAGCAGATGTTCGTCACGAAGGACCCGCTCGGCAACGACGTGGACCGCAGGCACCCGTGGAACCAGCACACGATCCCGCGGCCCGCCAAGCGCGACTTCGACGACAAGTACTCGTGGACTATGTCCCCGCGCTGGTTCGACGGCAAGGACCACCTCGCGCTCGACACCGGCGGCGGCCCGCTCGCCAGGCTGTGGGCCACCGCGCTGGCCGGGCTGGTGGACATCGACGAGATCAAGGCGACCGGGCACAGCGTGCAGATCAACCTGCCGCGCACCGTGCTCAAGCCCGAGGTGAGCTTCGAGTGGCGGATCCCGCACGACCGGCAGGGTCAGCCGCTGTCCAACGCCATCGAGCGGAACCGGGCCCGCACCTATTTCCAGGCCTACGCCGCCGGGTGCGCCCTGCACTTCATCGAGAAGGCGCTCGCCGAGGTCCGCGCAGGCCACACCAAGACCTGGGAGAAGTTCACCGTCCCGGACGAGGCCCTGTCGGTCGGCTTCACCGAGGCCGTCCGCGGGGTGCTGTCCCACCACATGGTGATCCGCGGGGGCAAGATCGCGAACTACCACCCGTACCCGCCGACGCCGTGGAACGGCAGCGTCCGCGACAGCTTCGGCACCCCGGGGCCCTACGAGGACGCCGTGCAGAACACCCCGATCTTCGAGGAGAGCCGCGGCGACGACTTCAAGGGCATCGACATCATGCGCGCGGTCCGCAGCTTCGACCCGTGCCTGCCTTGCGGGGTGCACATGTACCTCGGTAAGGGCCAGGAGGTACAGCGGCTGCACACCCCGCACGCGTTCAGCACGACTGGCGGCTGATCGTGCCAGGTACCAACACGCCCGACGTGCAGGCGGTCGGGTCGCAGGTCGAGGAGCTGCTCTCACAGCTCTCCGTGGCCTCCGACCCGGCCACTGCGCGGCGGGCCGAGGAGCTCGTCGCCCTGCTCGTCGACTTCTACGGTGCGGGCCTGGCCCGCATCGTGGAGCTGCTCGGCGAGCAGGCGCTCCGGTCGCTGCTCGATGACAAGCTGGTGGCGGGCCTGCTGGTGCTGCATGATCTGCACCCGCAGAGCACGGAGGAACGTGTGCTCGCTGCACTGGAGCAGGTCCGTCCCTACCTCGGCTCGCATGCCGGGGACGTCGAGTACCTGGGGCTCGACGAAGACGGGACCGTGCGGCTGCGGCTGGCGGGTAGCTGCGACGGCTGCCCGTCCTCCTCGGTCACCGTCACGCTGGCCATCGAGAAGGCGATCGACGATCTCGCGCCGGAGGTGACGAAGGTCGACGTCGCCAACATGGCGCCGGACCCGATGGCCCCGTCGGGCCGGCAGCTGCTGCCGCTGGCCCCGGTCGACTCCAAGCCCGCCACGCCGGCAGCAGCCTGGGTGGAGGTCGAGGGGGTGGACACCCTCCCGCAAGGTCGCCTCACCGCGACCCGCGCGGGTAGTACGGACGCCGTGGTATGCAATGTCGCCGGCAGCCTTTACGCCTATGCCGATCGCTGTGCGGGCTGTGGCGGCGGGCTCGCCGACGGGGCGCTGGAGGGGGCGCTGCTGGTCTGTGCGAGCTGCGGTCAGCAGTACGACGCGGTCCGGGCGGGACGCGGTGTCGGCAGGACCGACCTGCACCTCGACCCGCTGCCGCTGCTCACCGAGGGCGGGTCCGTGCGGATCGCCGCACCGGCGGGAGCGGGGTCATGAGGACCGGACTGCGCCGTTTCGCGGTACCCCCACCCCCGGCCGAGCGGGCCGAGCAGGTCGAGCGCTGCGAGATGTGCGCCGAGCCGATCGACGAGCGCCACGGCCATGTGGTCGACGTCGAGGGCCGCGGGTTGATGTGCACCTGCCGGGGCTGCTTTCTGCTGTTCACCGCGCAGGGCGCCGGCGGCGGCCGGTATCGCGGGGTTCCCGAGCGTTACCGGCACGCCGCCGAGGTCCCGCTCGCCGAGGCGACGTGGGATGCGATCGGCATCCCGGTGCGGATGGCGTTCTTCTTCTTCAACTCCCCCGCGGAGCGCACCGTCGCCTTCTACCCGAGCCCGGCGGGAGCTACCGAGTCGCTGCTACCACTGGACTCGTGGACCGAGCTGCTCGCCGCCATCCCCGCGTTCGCCGACCTGACTCCGGACGTCGAGGCACTGCTGGTGAACCGGCGCGAGGACACCGGGTTCGAGTGCTTCGCGGTTCCGATCGACGCCTGCTACCAACTGGTCGGTCTGGTCAAGATGCACTGGAAGGGCTTCGACGGCGGTGAGGAAGCGTGGACGGCGATCGACGGCTTCTTCGCCGAGCTGCGGGACCGCAGCGAATCGGTGGAGGCGACACATGGCTGAGCTCACGTTCACCTGCTTGGACGTGACGCCGGAGCACTACGCGATGAGCCCGACGCTGCTGTTCCGGCTGCGCATCGAGGAGGCTAGCGGGGCGAAGGTGCACAGCATGGCGCTGCGCTGCCAGATCAGGGTCGAGCCGCAGCGGCGCGACTACGGCGAACGGGAGACCGAGCAACTCCTCGAGCTCTTCGGCGAGCGGTCCCGCTGGGGCGAGACGCGCAAGCCGTTCCAGTTCGCCAACACCTCGGAGATGATCGCGGGCTTCAGCGGCAGCACCGAGATCGAGCTCGCCGTACCGTGTAGCTACGACCTCGAAGTCGCCGCCGGCCGGTACTTCCACGCGCTGGAGGACGGCGAGATCCCGTTCGTGCTGATGTTCAGCGGGACCGTGTTCGGCAAGGGCGATCACGGGTTGTGGATCGAGCAGGTGCCCTGGCACGCTGAGACCCGCCACCGTACCCCGGTCGCAGTGTGGCAGGAGTTGATGGATATCTACTTCCCCAACAGCGGCTGGCTGCGGCTGCGCCGAGATACGATCGACGAACTGGCCAGGTTCAAGGCCGCGCGGGCACTGCCGACGTGGGACGACACCCTCGCCGCACTGCTTGAGGCAGCAACGGAGCGCACACCATGACCGCCTCCCTGGAGACCGCACGGGCAGTGGCCGATGCCGTGCTCTACGAGGGCTACCTGCTCTACCCGTACCGCGCCTCGGCGCGCAAGAACCAGGCTCAGGCACGCTGGCAGTTCGGCGTGCTGGTTCCTCCGGCTTATGCTGCCTCGGGGCATGGCGAGCACGACACCTCCCGCACCCAGTGCCTGCTCGAACCCGGCACCGACCCGGTGCTGCACGCCCGGCTGCGGTTCCTGCAGTTGCAGCACCGCAGTGGGCAGGCCGGCGGAGAGGTGCCCGACTTCGACGAGGCCGTGGAGCGCGAGGTCGACGCCGTCGTGGGGCTCGGTGAGCTGCTCGAGGCCGAGCGGCACATACCCGTGGCGTTCCCGGGCGGCACCGATGCGGACACCGATGGCGACGACCTGGTCATCCGTGAGCGCTGGCCGCTGCACGGAACGCTGCGGCTCGCCGCACGGCTGCTGCCCGGCCCGTACGGCGCCGTCGAGCTCACCGTCGAGGTCGCCAACTCCTCGGAGTGGTCCGATCCCGAGGCGGGACGGCACATCGCGCTGCGGCATTCGTTGCTCGCCGCACACACGCTGCTCGCGGTCACCGACGGGGAGTTCATTTCACTGCTCGACCCGCCCGAGTGGGCCAAACCGGCCGCCGCAGCCTGCCGTAATGAGCACACCTGGCCGGTGCTGGTCGGCGAGTCCGGCCGCTGCGGCGTCGTGCTGTCGTCGCCGATCATCCTCTACGACCACCCGTCGATCGCGCCGGAGAGCCCCGGGGAACTCTTCGACGGCACCGAGATCGACGAGATCCTCACCCTTCGCACCATGGCACTCACCGACTCCGAGAAGGCGGAGGCCCGCGCGACCGACGAACGGGCCAGGGCACTGATGGACCGGGTGGATGCCATGCCGCCCGAGATGCTCGAGCGGCTGCACGGCGCGGTGCGTTACCTGGAGGGTGCCACCGGGCGATCCGAGCCGGATCCGATCGAGACCATCACCACCCCAGGTGTCCCGTGGTGGGACCCCGGCGCGGATGCGTCCGTGTCCCCGGAGACCGACAGTGTGGTCGTCGCCGGCGTCGCAGTGGCCAAGGGCAGCCAGGTACGGCTGATGCCGGGGCTGCGCCGGGCGGATGCGCAGGACATGTTCCTCGCGGGACGCACCGCCACGGTGGCCGCGGTGTTCCTCGACGTCGACGGGGACCAGCACGTGGCCGTCACACTCGACGACGACCCTGGCGCCGACTTGGCCCTCGAACACGGCCGGTACCGCTACTTCGCTCCCGACGAGATCGAGCCACTGCCATGAGCCCGCGAGACCCGCACGAGACCTGCGCGAGACTCGACACCGCAGGGTCGAGCGTTCGATGCCGGACACTGGTGGCCGGGATCGGAAACATCTTCCTCGGCGACGATGCTTTCGGCGTCGAGCTCGCCCGCCGGCTCGACACCGAGCAACTCCCCGAGGGGGTGCAGGTCGGTGACTACGGCATCGCCGGCATGCATTTGGCCTATGATCTGGTCGACATGGCCCCGGACACCACTATCCTGCTGGACGCCATCCCGAGGGGTGCGCAACCCGGGACCCTGTACGTGCTGGAGATCGGTCGCGACGACCTGCCGCCGGCCGACCCGGCCACCCTCGATTCACACGGCATGCAGCCGGACGCGGTACTCGCGCTACTGGAGACACTGGGTGGCACCGTGGGCAGGACGCTGCTCGTCGGCTGCGAGCCGGCCAGCACCGAGGAGGGGATCGGCTTGTCCGCACCGGTCTCCGCCGTGATGGACCAGGCCGTCGGGCTGGTGTGGAATCTCATCAACAAGAACGGAAAGGACGGTGAACGACATGAAGCGCCTGCTGTTCGCACTCCTCGTGCTCGGGATGGTCTCGATGGCCGTGATGATGCGCGGGGAAGTGGAACGGTACCGCCAGATCAGCGAGATGTGACAACAACCGCACCCCACTCACGGAGGTGAGCCCCATGTGCCTCGGCATACCGGGCGAAGTGATCGAGATCCTCGCCGAGACGCCCGACCTGGCCAAGGTCGACGTCAGCGGGGTGAAGCGTGCCATCAATATCGGCCTGCTGACCGATGACCCGCCCCAACCCGGTGAGTGGGTGCTGATCCACGTTGGCTTCGCGCTGTCCAAGATCGACGAGGAGGAGGCCAGGGCCGCGATGGAGTTTCTCGAGGGCATTGGTCAGGCCTACGACGACGAAATCGAGGCCCTGCTCTCTTCACGCATCGACGAAAAGGAGTGACGGCGATGCGCTTCGTCGACGAGTACCGCGACGCGGAGAAGGCCAGGGCGCTGTCCGCGAAGATCACCTCCTTGTGCGAGCCGGGCCGGCACTACAAGTTCATGGAGGTCTGTGGCGGGCACACCCACACCATCTACAAGCACGGACTCGAGGACTACCTCCCGGAGTCGATCACCCTGGTGCACGGGCCGGGCTGCCCGGTCTGCGTGATCCCGATGGGCCGGGTCGACGACGCCATCGCGCTCGCCGAGCAACCCGACGTGATCATGACGTCGTTCGGCGACATGATGCGGGTGCCCGGCGGGCGTGGCTCGTTCTTCGACTCCAAGGCGGCGGGCACCGACATCCGGATGGTCTACTCACCGCTGGATGCGCTGAAGATCGCGCGGCAGAACCCGGACAAGCACGTGGTGTTCATGGCCATCGGGTTCGAGACCACCGCGCCGTCGTCAGCGATGACCGTGCTGCGCGCGGCCGCCGAGGGCATCGAGAACTTCTCGATCTTCTGCAACCACGTCACGATCATCCCCGCCATCAAGGCCATCCTGGACTCCCCCGACCTGCGCCTCGACGGGTTCATCGGTCCTGGGCACGTGTCCACCGTGATCGGCTGTCGACCGTACGAGTTCATCGCTGCCGAGCACGGCAAACCGCTGGTGACCGCCGGGTTCGAGCCGCTGGACATCCTGCAGTCGGTCTACATGCTGCTCGTGCAACTGGCCGAGGGTCGCTGCGAGGTGGAGAACCAGTACTCGCGGGTCGTGCCGTGGGACGGCAACCTCACCGCGCTGCGAGCCGTTGGTGAGGTGATGGAGCTGCGGCCGTACTTCGAGTGGCGTGGGTTGGGCTTCATCTCGCACTCCGCGCTGCGCGTGAACGAGAAGTATGCGAAGTTCGATTCCGAGCGGCACTTCTCACTGCCCGGCGTGCGGGTCGCCGACCCGAAGGCCTGCCAGTGCGGCGAGGTGCTCAAGGGCGTGCTCAAACCCTGGGAGTGCAAGGTCTTCGGCACCGCGTGCACGCCGGAGACTCCGATCGGCACCTGCATGGTCTCTTCCGAGGGCGCTTGTGCGGCGTACTACAACTTCGGGCGGTTCACCCGTGAGCGTGTCCGCGAGGCGAGCCAGCCACAGGCGAGCAGGGCATGACCGGCGACCCGAACCTTTCCGCGGAGGCGGATTCACTCCCGCTGACGCACGTGCTTCCGCGGAGGCGAATTCATGGCTGAGCAGCGGCAGGCGGACTGGGCGGAGCAGGCCGTTCGGGAGCATGTCGAGGACCCCGAACTCGCGCAGTACCAGTCCGGCGTGGAGCATCCCAGCCGGGAACAGCAGGTCCTGGAACGAATCGAGCGGGCCCGGGCGCGCAAGCCACGCGTGAAGGAGGAGCGCATCACCCTGGCGCACGGCTCGGGCGGCAAGGCCACCCAGACGCTCGTCGAGGCGGTCTTCCTGGATGCCTTCCGCAACCCGCTGCTCGAGCCGCTCGAGGACGCTGCGGTGCTGACGGCGAACGATACCCGGCTCGCGTTGACGACCGACTCGTTCGTCGTCTCCCCGCTGTTCTTTCCCGGCGGTAACATCGGCGACCTTGCGGTCAACGGAACCGTCAACGACCTCGCGGTGTCCGGGGCGACCCCGGCCCACCTCTCGGCCGGGTTCATCCTCGAGGAGGGCTTCCCGGTCGCCGACCTGCGACGCATCGTCGCCTCGATGGCCGCCGCAGCCGAGGCGGCCGGGGTGCAGATCGTCACCGGTGACACGAAGGTCGTGCAGCGCGGCAAGGCCGACGGCTGTTACATCACCACCGCCGGGGTCGGGCTGCTCGAGCCCGGGCGGGAGCTGGGCATCGTCACCGCCCGGCCGGGTGACGTGGTGCTGGTCTCCGGACCCGTCGGCGAGCACGGCGTGACGATCATGCTTGCTCGCGGGGAGCTCGACATCGACGCGGATCTCGAGTCGGACACCGCACCGGTGCACGGCCTGGTCCGCGCACTGCTGGAGTCCGGAGCCGGGGTGCGGGCGATGCGCGACGCCACCCGGGGCGGGGTGGCGACGATCCTCAACGAGGTGGCGAAAGCGGCCGGCGTCGCGGTGGTGGTCGAGGAGGATGCCGTGCCGGTGCAGACAGCGGTGCGCGGTGCGTGCGAGCTGCTCGGTATCGACCCGCTCTACGTGGCGTGCGAGGGACGGATCGTGGTCATCGTCGACAAGGACACAGCCGGCGACGCCCTCGCAGCGATGCGCGCCCACCCGCTCGGCGCCGGCGCCGCCATCATCGGACGGATCGCCGAGGATCCCCCGGGGCTCGTCTTGCTCAACACCGGGTTCGGTGGCACCCGGATCGTCGACCTGCTGGTCGGTGATCCGCTGCCCCGGATCTGCTGAGACGTCTAGGAGGGTGCGCTGACACAAGGCGAACTGCTCGCCGAGATGCGGGCCGATCGGCCTGAGCCCGGCGAGCTGGTCTACATCGAACGGCGGGGCGACAGCTACACGTGGTGCCGCACCGGCGTCGGCACCACAGTGACCGGACCCGACGTCGCCGCGCCGCTACCGGATGCGTGGGTCTACTACGGCGGGCGATGGCCTGACGACCCCGAACGGATGCCGGCGTTCTTCGATGACCTGCTCGCCGAAATGGAGGCCGCAGCTGGCGGTCAGGACCGATGCCGGTGGTCGCCGGACGACCCGTGGCCGCACTGGCACTAGTCGAGGCGCAAATGGCGTACCGGATCAGTGCGCGCGACCGAGTGGCATTCAAGCGGTGCCGCCGGGCATGGGACCTGGGTTCGCGCAACCGGCAGGACTACGAGCCGGTAGGCAGTTCCGGCGCCGTGGATCTGGACCGTGCCGTGCACGATGCGCTGGCCGTCTACTACTTCCCCGGTATGTGGGAGTGGAACCGGTCGGTGGTGCAGCCGCTGGTGCACCAGGCCCTGGAGCGGTCATTGCGCGGGCAGCAGGACGCCGGCGCCGACGAGCAGGCCTGCGAGCAGGCGCTGACCCGTGGGCGCGCGCTGTTGGACGCCTATGCTGCGTGGGCACCGACCGTGGATAACTTCACCCCGGTGCGGATCGACGTCGACCTCGAGGTGAACATCCCCGACCCCGATGTGCCGTACGCCGATCTGGTCACGCCCGACGGTCGGGCGATCCGGTACACCGACCGCGTCGACCTGGTGGGCATCGACGAGCACGACGCCTACTGGGCGATCCAGCATCGGATCGTCACCAACGGGTGGGCCGAGCTCGACATGCTGCAGCTGGACGAGCGTTCCGTCGTGTGGGCCTGGGCGTGGCCGCACTTCTACCTCGGCATGCGAGTCGTGGGCACGGTGTACAACGAAATCCGCGTCGACGCAGGAGAACCCGAGGAGACGGTGTCCGGGGTAGTACCCGACCAGCAGCGGATGCGGCACCGGCGGATGTACGCCCAAGCCCACCAGATCCCCCGCGACCGGGTACGGATCGAGGGCACCGATTGGTTCCGCCGAACCCGCATCACCCGTAGCGATTCGGAGCTAGCCGTGGCGGGCACCAACCTGGCGGCCGAGGCTCGGGCCGCGACCTCCCCCGACCTGGCGGTGTACCCCAGCCCCGCGGAAGATGTCTGCCGGGACTGCCTCTACCGCCCGCCGTGCCTCGCGATGAACGAGAGCGGCGACGCGGCCGAGGTGCTGGCGACGTCCTATCGGCACCGCCCGCCCGAGCCGATCGAGGAGGGTCGGCTCGGCGGCGGCACCTGGTCGATGAACCGCGGTGCCGCCCCACCCAGGTGGGGCGGGCGACCCGGTTCTTGAATTATCGGTCCCTCAGCCGCCCTGGTCGGGCATGTTCAGGGCATGTTCGGGCTGCTCGGGTCGATCGGCGTGGCCGGCGACATACTCGCCTCCTCGCGGTCCTTCCGGCGGTCCTCCTCGGAGTCACCGAGCGACTGCTCGTTGCCCTGCCCGGTCTTGCTCTCCCCCACGCCGAGCGGGGACGCACCGGTCGTGTCGGTCGCGGGCACCCCGGCCTGCTCGGTCTCGGAGATCTCGCGGCCCGGTCCGGGAGTACCTCCCTCCCCGGAGTAGACCTGATCCATGAACTCGTCCTTGGTGTCCAGCTCCTCCGTCAAGCGCCCCTCGTACGGGGGCACGAGACCGCCGAGCTCCTGCTCTCCACCGGAGTGGATATCCGGCCCCATGCTGTCCGGGTAGGCTGGAACGGGCCGCTGGTCGTCTTCTTCTGCCATCACAGGACTCTCCTTTCCTGACGGCGGTTCGACTGGGCTCTCACCCAAGCCAGTGGGTACCCGCGCGCCAACAGGCCCAAACGAGCTGCCAGCAGCGGGTCATCCGCCCGCACACTCGCCGGGTAGGTGCACGGACACCACGTGGGCCCGCGCCTCGCCGCCCGGGGTGGGGTAGGTGATGTCGTCGCCTGCGCCATGCCCCACCAGGGCTCGGCCGAGGGGGCTGTCCGGGGTGAGGACCTCGTCCTGCTCGCCGGGCTCGGCGAGCCGCTCGGCGGTCCCGATGAGTCGCAACGTCTCGACGGACCCGTCGGGGAACCGCAGTGTGACCTCCGTGCCCGGTGGCAGCCCTCCTTCGTCCGGCGGGTTGCCACCCGCGATCAGCCCGGCGATCTCGGAGATCCGGTCGTCGAGCCGGTCGATCTCGGCGGCGCGCTCCAGCATGTCGGCCTGATCGGCGCGGTCGCCGGTGAACTGCTCGTCGCTGAGGCTTGCGGCCAGCTCGCGGCGCTGCTCACGCAGCTCGGCGAGTTCCTCGGTGAGCCGCCGCTCGGCCGCACCGGACAGCCCATGGGTGCGCTTCGGCGCGCTATCAGCCGCGCTCACGGTCGCCTCCTTGCCCTACCCGCACCCCCGAAGTCCATGGTGCGCCGGAGCGGCTCGTGCAGCATCTCGGCTCGGGCCCCCACCGCGCGGCGCTCGGCGTCAGCCGCCGGTGAGCCGGTCCCGCGCAGCGACGACGGCGACTTGGCCGAGACTGATCCCGCCGTCGTTGGGCGGCACCCGGGAGTGCACCAGCACGCCGAACCCCGCCGCCTCCAGACCCTCGACGGTGCGGTGCGACAGCAGCAGATTCTGGAACACCCCGCCGGACAGCGCGACCGTTGCCACCCCGGTGGTGTCCCGCAGCATGCGGCAGACGTCGACAATCGCCGCTGCCATACCGTTGTGGAACCGGGCGGCGACCCGTGCCGGGTCGGTACCGGCGCGCAGGTCCTCGACCACGCAGCGCAGCAGGTCAGCGCCGGACAGCTGCACCGGACCGGTGCCGGTGATCACCGCCGGGTAGCTGCCGGGCTCGGCTGCGTCGGCCCACTGCTCGAGCTCGATGGCGGCCTGACCCTCGTAGTTGATGGTGTCCCGGACCCCGAGAACGGCCGCCACGGCGTCGAAGAGCCGCCCGGCGCTGGAGGTCAGCGGCGCGTTGACGCCCCGGCGGGCCATCGCCACCACGGCATCCCATTGCCCGGCGTTGCGGCGCGCCAGGTCCGACCCGTCCAGCGCTGCCATGTCGAGGTAGGCCGCCGCCATCCGCCACGGCTGGCGGATGGCGGTCGTGCCGCCGGGCATCGGAACCGCCGCGAGATGCCCCAGCCGCTCGAAGCCCGTGAGGTCGGCGAGCAGGAACTCGCCGCCCCAGATCGTCCCGTCGGTGCCGTAGCCAAGGCCGTCGAACGCGACACCGAGTACGGGCCCCTCCTCGCCGTTGTCGGCCAGGCACGAGGCGATGTGCGCGTGGTGGTGCTGCACCCCGACCAGCTCGACTCCCGCGAGCTCGAGGGCGTACTTCGTGGACAGGTACTCCGGGTGCAGGTCGTGCCCGACGGCTTGGGGGTTGACGTCGAAAAGCCGCTGCAGGTGCGCGATACCCTCGGTGAACGATCGCAGCGTCGCGTAGTTCTCCAGGTCTCCGATGTGCTGTGAGACGAACGCGTGGTGCCCCCTGGCCAGGCAGAAGGTGTTCTTCAGCTCGGCGCCGCACCCCAGCACCGGGCGCGGCGCCGGTGCGGCCAGGCGCACCGGTTCCGGGGCGTAACCCCGGGAGCGGCGCAGCAGCAGCTCGCGGCCGCGGAAGGCGCGGGTCACCGAGTCATCGGTGCGCATGTGGATCGGCCGGTCGTGGGTGAGGAACGCGTCCGCGATGCCGGCCAGCCGTTCGCGCGCGTCACCGTCGAGGTAGGCGATCGGCTCATCGGAGACGTTACCGCTGGTCAGCACGATCGCGCCGGCGGTCTCGGACAGCAGCAGGTGGTGCAACGGGGTGTAGGGCAGCATCAACCCCAGCTGCCGGTTGCCGGGCGCCACCTCGGGCGCCACCGGTGCGTCGGGGTGACGCGGAGCGAGCACGATCGGCCGGCGCCGGCTTTCCAGCAGCCCCTCGGCCACGGGGTCGAGCTCGCAGAGCGCCCGCGCGGCCGCCAGATCGGCGACCATGACTGCGAAGGGCTTGTCCTCCCGGTGCTTGCGGGCGCGCAGCGTCGCGGCCGCGTCCGGATGACCGGCGTGCACCGCGAGGTGGTAGCCACCGAGCCCCTTCACCGCGAGCACCGCTCCCCCGGCCAGCAGCCGCGCGGCCTCCGGGAGGGGGTCCGCGGGCAGCTCGTGGTCGTCGGCGTCAACCAGCCGCAGCCGGGGCCCGCAGGCCGGGCAGCACACCGGCTGGGCGTGGAACCGCCGGTCGGCCGGGTCGTGGTACTCGGTCTCGCACGCGGTACACAGCGGGAAGCCGGCCATCGTGGTGAGCGGCCGGTCGTAGGGCACGCCCCGCACGATGGTGAACCGCGGCCCGCAGTTCGTGCAGTTGATGAACGGGTAGCCGAAGCGGCGGTCGGTGGGGTCGGCGAGCTCACGCAGGCAGTCCGCGCAGGTCGCGCTGTCGGCCGAGACAAGGGTGTCGCGCCGCCCGTCGGCGTCGCTGGCGACGATGACGAAGCCGCGATCGCCGTGCGGGACCAGTGGCGCGGAGCGGACGGACTCGACGACGGCCAGCGCCGGCGCGTCGCGGGGCAGCGCGGCGAGGAACTCATCGACGGCCGGCTGCGCGCCCTCGACCTCGACGAAGACGCCGGTGGTGTCGTTGCCGACCAGCCCGGCCAGACCGAGCCGGCTCGCCAGCCCGTGCACGTACGGCCGGAAGCCCACGCCCTGCACGATGCCCTCGACCCGGACCTGCATCCGGACACATCCGCTCATCCGATCATTCTCTCCTGCTTGACAAGGATCCGGGCGGGCAGTGGACTGGGTGTCCCGTCCGAGGAGTGACCAGGGTTGCACGAGTTGTCGATCACGCAGAGCGTCGTCGATGCGGTGTGCGAGCGCATGGGCGAAGCCCAGGTCCGGCGGGTCCAGCTGGAGATCGGCCGGCTGTCCGGGGTCGTCGTCGACTCGGTGCAGTTCTGCTTCGACCTGGTGGCCACCGGCACCACGCTCGACGGGGCCGTCCTCGAGATCATCGAACCGGCGGGACGTGCCCGGTGCCGGAACTGCGCCGCGGAGTTCGAGTGCAACGACCTGCTCGCGCTGTGCGAGTGTGGCAGTGCCGACCTCGAGCTGCTGGCCGGTGAGGAACTGCGGATCAAGGAAGTGGAGGTCGCGGCCTGATGTGCGCGACATGCGGCTGTTCGGACGCCGGTGGCGTCACCGTCACCGACCCCGGTGGGACCACCCACCGGCACGACCACGACCACGGGCACGACCACGTCGAGGGCCACGGGCACCGGCATGCCGAGGATCACGAGCATGGGGGTCACGGCCACGATCACGACACCCGTACGGTGCAGCTCGAGCAGGCCGTGCTCGCCCGCAACGACGAGCTCGCCGGGCGCAACCGGCGCTGGTTGGACGACCGCGGGATCCTCGCGCTGAACCTGATGAGTTCCCCGGGCTCGGGGAAGACCACACTGCTCGAACGCACCGTCCGCGAGCTGGCCACCGAGCGGGCGGTCTCGGTGATCGAAGGCGATCAGGAGACCCTGCTCGACGCCGAGCGGATCCGCGCCACCGGCGCCCGGGTGGTGCAGATCAACACCGGCGCGGGCTGCCATCTCGACGCGGAGATGCTGGCCGACGGGGTGCGCACGCTCGATCCGCCGGACCGCTCACTGCTGCTGATCGAGAACGTCGGCAACCTGGTTTGCCCCGCACTGTTCGACCTCGGCGAGCACGCCAAGGTCGTCATCACCTCGGTCACCGAGGGCGCGGAGAAGCCGTTGAAGTACCCGCACATGTTCCGCGCCGCCCAGCTGGTGCTGCTCAACAAGATCGACCTGCTGCCGCACGTCGAGTTCGACGTCGAGCGCTTCACCGACGCGGTACACCGTGCCAACCCGCGGGCCGACGTGCTCCAGCTCTCCGCGACCCGCGGTGACGGCGTGCCGGACTGGTACCGCTGGCTCAGTACGCGCGTTTCGGCATGATGATCCACAGCGCGAGGTAGATGAGGACCTGCGGCCCGGGAAGCAGGCAGGACAGCACGAACAGCAGCCGGACGGCATTGGCGTTCCAGCCGAAGCGCTCCGCCAGGCCGGCGCACACCCCGGCGATGACCTTACCTTCGCGCGGGCGGACCAGAGAGGTGCTCACGGGACTCCTTCCTCCCGGCGGCCCGGAGCGGCCGCCGTGGTTCCCACTATCCGCGCGATCCACGCCGGTTGAATCGGGCGCGTCCCCGGGACCGTTCTCGGGGTGACCCGGAGACCGGGATCCCGGGGAAACCGGATGACGGCGCTTCAGATCACGGTCCGGCCCTCGAACGGGGTGGAGAGCACCACGGTCGTGCGGGTGGACACCTTGGCCGACTCCCGGATCCGGCGCAGCAGTTCCTCCAGCGCCGCTGGCGACGCCACGCGCACCACCAGCAGATAGGATGACTCCCCCGCCACCGAGTAGCACGATTCGATCCCGGTCAGGTGCGCGAGTCGCTGCGGGTAGTCATCCGGCGCGGAGGGGTCGAACGGGGTCAGCGAGACGAACGCGGTCAGCGGCAGTCCCACCTGCTCACGATCCAGCCTCGCGGTATAACCGCGGAGCACCCCCCGCTGCTCGAGCCGGCGCACCCGCTGGTGCACCGCCGACACCGAGAGCCCGACCTGCTCGGCGAGGCCGGTGAAGCTGCACCGCCCGTTCTCGGCGAGCGCGCGCACGATCGTCGCGTCGGTCGGCTCGAGGCTGCTCATGGATCCAGCACGCGCAGCGCGCGGGGCCGGTTGTTCAGCCTGCGCGCGCCGTCCTCGGTGACCACCACGATGTCCTCGATGCGTGCGCCCCAGCGGCCGGGCAGGTAGATCCCGGGCTCGACGGAGAACGCCATCCCGGGCTCGAGCACCAGGCCGTTGCCGCCGACGATGTAGGGCTCCTCGTGTACCTCCAGCCCGATACCGTGCCCGGTCCGGTGGATGAAGTACTCGCCGAATCCCGCCTCGGTGATCGGGCGCCGCGCCGCCGCATCGACCTGCTCGGCGGTGACGCCGGGTCGCACCGTGCCGACCGCGGCGTCCTGCGCGGCATGCAGCACCGCGTACGTGCCCGCCACGTCCGCCCCTGCCGGCTCGCCGAGCGAGTAGGTGCGGGTGCAGTCGGAGTGGTAGCCCGCCGGGGTCGGGCCGCCGATGTCGACCACCACCACGTCACCCGGCTGCAACACGCGGCCGGACACGTCGTGGTGCGGGCTCGCGCCGTGCGGTCCCGAGCCGACGATCACGAACGCGGCCTCGGTGTGCCCCTCGGCGACCATTGCGACGGTGATGTCCGCTCCCACCTCGGCCTCGGTGCGCCCGACGCGCAGCCACTCCCCCATCCGGGCGTGCACCCGGTCGATCGCTTCGCCCGCCGCGGCCAGCGCCTCGATCTCGGCGGTGTCCTTGCGCATCCGCAGCTCGCGCAGTACCGGCGAGGCGAGTACCTGCTCGGTGGCAGGCAGGGCCTCGCGCAGCCGCAGCACGTGCGCCGCGGGCATCGCGTCACCGAGCGCGGCGCGGGCCGGCACCGGCCCGGAGCTGCGCAGCAGCTCGGCGACCATGAGGTAGGGGTCGTCACCGTCGGTCCATTCGGCGACCTGTAGGCCCAGCGCGGGCACCGGTGTGGCGTCCAAGCCCGGGCGTTCCAGCTTGGGCACCACGAGCACCGGGTCACCGTCGACGGGCAGCACCAGGCAGGTGAGCCGCTCATGCGACTCGCCGCCGGTGCCGAGCAGGTAGCGTAGATCCGGGCTCGGTGTCACCAGCAGCGCATCGACTCCGGCCGTGCGGGCGGCGGTTCGGGCTCGTTCCAGCCGGGTGGTGAACGCGGAAGTGGGTGCGGCCGAACTGGTCATGCGCGGCAGCCTAATGGGCGGCCGCCTCCGCGACCGGGGTCTGCCCGGCACGGGCCCGACCGACAGTCGTGGGGTGCTGGCAAGCTGCTCCGCTATGGACCGACCGCTGCTGCTGCTCGATGCCGCGAGCCTGTACTTCCGCGCGTACTTCGGAGTGCCCGAGTCGGTGACCGCGCCGGACGGCACGCCGGTGAACGCCGTCCGCGGTTTCACCGACATGATCGCCTTCCTGGTGGAGCGGCGACGGCCGTCGCGCCTGGTGGCCTGCCTTGACCTGGACTGGCGGCCGGCGTTCCGGGTCGCCGCGATCCCGTCCTACAAGGCACACCGGGTGGCTGCGGAGAAGGAGCACGCGCCGGACGTCGAGGTTGTCCCCGACGCCCTCGCACTGCAGGTCCCGGTGATCCTCGAGGTGCTCGCCGCGGCGGGGATCGCCACCGCGGGCGCCGAGGGCTACGAGGCCGACGACGTGATCGGCACCCTGGTGGCGGCGCAGCGGCGCGACCCGGTGGAGGTGGTCAGCGGAGACCGGGACCTGTTCCAGGTGGTGCGCACCGAGCCGACGCCGGTCCGGGTGGTCTACGTCGGACGGGGGCTGGCCAAGGCCGAGGTGATCGGCCCAGCGGAACTGGGCGCCCGTTACGGGCTCTCCGAGGTCGACGCCGGTCCCTGCTACGCCGAGCTGGCGGCGTTGCGGGGGGACCCCTCCGACGGGCTGCCCGGAGTGCCCGGCGTCGGGGAGAAGACCGCCGCGACGCTGGTGTCGCGGTTCGGTTCGGTGCAGGGCCTGCTCGAGGCGCTGGGGGACCCCACGGCCGCCCTCGCACCGGGGGTGCGGGCCAAGCTCGCGGCCGCCCGCGACTACCTCGCGGTCGCGCCGTCCGTGGTGCGGGTCGCCCTCGACGCGCCGGTACGGGTGGACCGCAACGACGTGCTACCGGCCGCTCCCGCGGATCCGGACGCACTCGGCACGCTGCAGCGTAGGTGGGGGCTCGGCGGGGCCGTCGACCGGCTGGTGGTGGCGTTGGCGGCGGCTCACGAGTAGGTACCGCGCGCTCAGGCGGGCTCGACCCGATACTCACCCTGGGCCGTCACGACTGTGATCTTGACTTCGCGCTGCTGCCCTTCGACCGTGACCCGGCAACGGAAGGTGTGATCGACCTCGACCGGCTGCCCTTCAGGGCAGGACACCGACTCGACGGCGACGCCCTCCTGGCGGAGGATCTGCTCGACCCCGTTCTGCACGGCGGTGTTGTCGAAGACCGTCCTGGTGAACCAGCCGGGCGTCACGAATCCCAGGACCGCGACCAGCGCGATCACCAGGAGCAGCCCACCGCCGGCGAGCAGCCACGGCAGCCCCGAGTTCTTTCTCGGAGGTGGCTGCCCGAAGTCGGGCTGGTTGTAGGAGCCAGCATAGGGCTGCTGACCGTACTGCTGCTGGCCGGGCTGGCCGAATCCGCCGTACTGCTGACCCGGGTGCTGCCCGTACCCGGGCGGCGGTTGGCCGTAGCCCGGTGGCGGACCGTAGCCCGGTGGGGGTTGGCCGTAGCCCGGTGGCGGACCGTAGCCGGGCGGCGGTTGGCCGTAGCCCGGTGGGGGTTGGCCGTAGCCCGGTGGGGGCTGCTGGGGGTAACCGGGCGGCGGCTGCTGGGGGTAACCCGGCGGCGGACCGTACCCGCCCTGGGACGGGTCCTGCGCGGGGAAACCCCCGGAGGGCGTGCCCTGGTAGCCCGGGTCCGGGGGCCGCTCGCCCCACTGCTGCTCGTCGTCCGGGCCGGACGGGTCGCGCGGCGTGCTCATGGTGGTCTCCGGTTGCTGGTGGTGCTGCGCCTCCGGCCGCGATCCAACCACAGCGGGTGGTCCCAGCCGGTGACTGCGTGCCGGGTGGCAGCTGGTTCAGCTGTTACCGATGGCGATGGCGACCACCCCCCGGCGTACCGACCGCACCGCCCCGGCCGCGGCCGACCCCACCCCGGTGCCCTCGCCCGCGACGCCGCGGATCTGGTCGAGCAGGTCGACCACCTGCCGGCACCAGCGGACGAAGTCGCCCGCCGGCAGCTCCGCACCGTTCTTCTCCGCCGCGGCCAGCACCGCGGCCAGCGACTCGCCGCGCGCCCACCGGTACACCGGCCAGGCGAAGCCCAGGTCCGGCTCGCGGGTGCGCTCGAGTCGGTGGCGGCGCTCGTCGGCCTCGAGGTCGGCCCAGATCCGGACGGTGGCCGCCAGCGCGTCCGTCACCGGTCCGGTCGGCACCCGAGGCGGCTGCGCGCCGTCCCGCCGCGCCTCGTACACCAGCGCGGAGACAACCGCGGCCAGCTCGGCCGGCTCCAACCCTTCCCACACCCCGTGCCGCAGGCATTCGGCGGTGAGCAGGTCATCCTCCGACCAGAGCCGGGACAGCCGCCGGCCGTGATCGGTGATCCGCTCGCCGTCCAGGTAACCGCGCTCGCCGAGCAGCCCGCGGATCCGGTCGAACGCGCGAGCCAGCGAGTGCGTCGTCGCGGCGACCTGCTGGCGTAGCCGGTCGGTCTCGGCCGCCAACCGGTCGTGGCGCTCCGCCCAGCGGGCATGGGCTTCGCGGTCCTCGCAGCCGTGGCACGGGTGGGCGCGCAGCGCGCGCCGCAGCGC
>JBOHGT010000186.1:0-14196 GCA_050700385.1 Pseudonocardiaceae bacterium
CGGGCGGCCAGCGCCTGGTTGGCGCCCTTGCCGCCGGGCAGCCGGGCGAACCCGGTCGCGGTGCGGGTCTCGCCCGCCCCGGGCAACCTGTCCAGCCGCGCGACCAGGTCGAGGTTCACGCTACCGACGACGGTCACGGTGTGCGGATCCACACCCCCACCTAATACCTCTCCCGTTGCGGATCGCGGCCGGGCCCATCGCCAGGCCCAGCGCGGCGATCGGTGTTGTTGACCAACGCGCGCATCTCCGAGGCGAAGTGGGGTGTGGGTTGGTGATGATCACCTGCGAACTGTCTATTGACGTCTGGGCCTGGGTGATACGGAGGTAGCTCGCCCTGGTGAAGGTGACCACCCATATCCAGGTGCGTCGCTGCGTGACACACCTGCTGCACAGCGGCCCGGCGTCCGGGTCAGCCGCGGGGAAGGACCGTCTCGGTCAAGGCTGGGTGTCGCTGGCCGTGCAACCCGCCGACCAGCACAACCACGGTGGTAACACACGCACGCCCAAAAGGAGGTGAATGCTCACTGTCCGTGTGTCACACTTGACCGCTGGCACCGGTCGACCGTGATGAGGAGCAGGACAATGTCGTCCCAGGATGATTTGCCTATCGGATCGGCGTATCAGACGATCGAAGACGTCATTGAAGGCTTTGCTCGTCTAGAGCAAGCGTTCTTGGCTCGGCGGGACCGGCGTGGCGTCTTTGTGGTCGCTTACCTGAAGATCACTCAGGAGCTACAGCGCCGGATCGACGCGAATCAGTTCCACAACAGCCACTGGGTCGCCGATTACGGCGTCGCCTTCGCTAACCGGTACCATCAGGCACTGGCGGCTTACGAGCGCGAGGACCGCGCGAGTGTCCCGGAACCATGGCGGATATCCCTGGACACATCGAAGGCAGGGTCCGGTCTGGTCATGCAAGATCTGATGCTGGGCATCAACGCGCACATCAACCATGACTTGGCGTTTGCCCTCCATGAGGTGGGAATCGACCCCGATCGCAACGCACGATATGAAGACCACACGGCTGTTAATGCCGCCCTGCGGGTCGCTACCGAAGAGGTTCAGGACCGAATCGCGGCCATGTACGCCACCGGCCTCGGTGTGTTGGATCAACTTCTGGGTAACCTGGACGAGGAGTTCAGTCTATTCAGCTTCCAGGCGGCGCGGGAACATGCTTGGAACATGGGGGCTGCGCGCGTCAACGCCCGGACCGAACTGGAGCAGCGCCTGCTCACGAAGACGATCGAGAACCAATCTGTCCTCGTCTCGGGGCTGATCCTCACGCCGAATACACCCTTCCCTTGGCTCATCGAGGCCCTACGTGCCGTCGAACAGATCAGGCCATGGTGGAACCATCTCGGCGCAACCCCGCAAGCCGTTGAGCTGGCAGCTGCGCCCGTGGTGGTCCCGAAGCCAAATGTCCCGACCGAACGGTCGTCTGTTGCTGCGCCGCCCAGCAGCTTGGACGAGGTCATCGAGCGTTTGGGGACGCTCGTTGCAGAGTTCGACCGTGAGCGAAATCGCCTGTCGATCTACGCAACGGTGTACCGACGGATCACCCAAAGCGTGAAAGCGACCGTGGTGGCGGGCGGCTTTCAAGATCCTGAGTGGATGACCCAGGTGGATCTCCTCTTCGCTGAGCGCTACTTCCGGATACTCGAGCTCTACGCGGCGGGGCAGGTGGACCAACTGCCCAAGTGCTGGGCGTTCGCACTCGAGAGCATGCACACCGGACGTACCATGATTACCCAGGATATCGTCCTGCAAGTCGCCCCACGGGTGGTTCACGACCTGCCTATTGTCCTGCGCGAGGCTGGCCTGGATCAGAATCTTGACAAGCGCTTTCATGATTATGAGAAGACGTACGAGCTGTTCACCGCGGAGTTGGATGACATTCAGCGCATGATCGCGCGCAAGTACAGTCGACTAGTGACCTTTATGGATGTCCTTGGCGGGCGACTCGACGAGATAGCCTCCGACGTCCTCTACACTCGTGCCCGCCAAGAGGCATGGGCAGACGGGCTGGCGTTACACAACGAGCCTTCGCGCGAGCGACGAGAGCACCTTGTCGGAAAGTTGAATGACAAAGCGATTCACGCAATTAATAAGGCGTTGTTCTGGAATGTTCCGCCGGTTCGGTGGATGTGTAAGGCCGTTCGCGAACTCGAGGACGCGACGGGCGGCAGTTGGTCAGAACTTGTCGAGAAGGATGCATGAGGCGCTCGTCGGGTAGGCGATCACAAGCCGACGTGTCGGTGCCCCGCCCAGCAGGCGGGGAGCAACCGCGTTCCAGTCGATGGTGTAGTCCTGCATGGCCGCCTGCGCCTTGGCTGGATCCACCAGCTTCAGCACCAGCGGCATCACCACGTCCCGGACCCGGCGTGGTCGGGCAGTGCCTGGTCGATGAGCTCTCGTCCCTGGTCGGTGAGGGTCACGTGGACGCCGCGGCCGTCGGCCGTGCTGGGGGTGCGCGTCACCAGGCCGCAGACCTCGAGGCGGTCGAGGCGTTGGGTGATCGCGCCGGAGGTGACCATCCCCGAGCGCATCAGCTCGCCAGGGGCTGAGCCGGTAGGGCGGGCCGCTGCGGCGCAGGGTGGCGAGCACGTCGAATGAGGCGGCGTCGAGGCCGTGGCCGCGCAGCCTCTGCTGGTCGCCGGCCTCGCGACCGGACTGCTCGGCCAGCGGCTCACCCCCCGAGGGACCCCCACCAACCACATTGAGCAGCGCGAACGTGGCCGGCTACCTGTATCTCGCGATCCCCGGCTCCGCGGTTGCGTACGCCCTGTGGTTCCGCGGCATCCGCGCCCTGCCCGCCACCAGCGTCGCATTCCTCGGCCTACTCAGCCCCGTGGTCGCGACCGCCGCGGGCTGGCTCATCCTCGGCCAGGAGCTCACCCCGGGCCAGGTGCTCGGCGCCGTCATCGTCCTCACCGCCCTCGTCGCGGGACAGACCCGCGACACGGGCACGGCCCTCCTCGTCAGCACCTCGCAGCCGGGCGACGACCCGCATCGCGGAGCGACGACCTCCAGCCCGAGCACCCTTCGACCGAGGAGCCTCGGGAGGTCCATGTCCCCGACCTCGCCCGCAGTGCCCTGCACCCCCCTACTCGCCTCCCGCACCAGCCCGCGTGCGTTCGACGCGGCCGCCGCGTTTCCCGGCGACCAGCTCGACGTGCTGCTCGTAGCGGCCCGCTGGGCGCCGTCGGAGTTCAACAGCCAGCCGTGGCGGTTCCTGGCCGGGCGCCGCGGTGAACCGGCCTTCGACGCGCTGCTCGCTGCGCTCGACCCGGCAACCGGGAGTGGGCGCGCGACGCGGTGGTGCTGATCCTGATGGCCGCGGAGACCGTGGACGCCGATGGCGTGGAGCGGCGATGGGCCGTCTACGACACCGGGCAGGCCGCGGCGCACCTGACCACGCAGGCCGGCGCGGCTGGCCTCGCCGTGCGGCAGATGGGCGGCTTCGACGCCGCGACGCTGCCCGCGCTACCCGGGCGGGTCGTCCCGCTGGCCATCCTCGCGGTCGGCACCGAGCTCGAGCGCGAGCGGATCCCGGACGGCCACCCCACGCGGCTCGGCCCCGCGCTCGCCACCCGCTCCACGAACTCCTGCTCGACGCCGGCTGACCGCTCAGCTGGACGCTGGCGCGGGTCCCGATCGACGGCTGGGCTTGGCCGCGGAGGCCGAGGAGATCGTGCAGGAGACGTTCCTGCAGTGGCGCGACGTCGCCCTCACATCGACGGCGCGCCGCACGAGCTGGGCTACGACACGCTCGTGTACGCGCTCGGGAGCGGAGCGGACCTGCGGGTCCAGCTGGTCACCGGTGACACGGTTACCGCGGCGTACGGTGCGATGTACGCGCAGGCGTTCACGCGCTCACCGTCGCCGCGTGGACGCTGGTCGTCTCATGCCCGGGTGCGGCGATCAGACGAAGTAGCTGTCGTGCTCGATGAGGAACTGCTGTCGTTCCGCGTCGCTGAGTTGCGCGATCTGGCTGACCTGCTCGAAGTAGGTCTCACGAGACGCACCGGGCGCGAAGAGCAGCAGCATGGAGACCGGTTGGCCCGACTCGTTGCGGAAGGCGTGCAGTCCGCCGACGGGGACGTACAGGAAGTCGCCGGGGCCCGCGTCGACCCAGCCCTCGCCGTCGTACAAGCGCATCGTCCCGGAGAGGATAAAGAACGACTCGGAGATCGTCTTGTGGAAGTGCGTGCTCGGACCTGCTACCTCCGGGCCCATGTCCACGCGGTACAGGCCGAACTCGCCGGCGGTGGAGGCGTTGGTGGCCAGATAGTGGTACGCCGTACCCCGGCTGACAGTCGGGCCCGCCGTCTGCACGGGCGAAGACACGAAGTCGGGATTGATGGTCGCAGGTCGAAACGTCGCGCTGATCTCGCCGGTGTCCTTGAAGTAGCGAGGATCCGGATAAGACACGTTGTCTCCTTCGTCGATGGTGTCCGCGACACTACGACCTCAACCATTGTTAAGGTCAAGCATGGAGAACGATCGCGCGTCAGGTTCGACCGCCGACATCCCGTGGGATCTCAGCGTCGGGCAACCAGCGCCGCTACGGTCGGGAGACGCTCCGACCCGTCGCTCTGATCAAGATGGCGCAGAACGTCGGCATCCCGCTGTCAGAGGTACGCCGAGCCCTCGAGGTGCTGCCGGAGAACGGGGTGCCGACGCGGCACGACTGGGAACGGCTCAGCATGCACTGGCACGACAGGCTCAGCAGACGCATCCACCGGCTGACCCCGCTGGACATGGCGGCGGTCTATGCCGAGTACCGGGCGGTGATCGCCGCACTGCTGGAGGAGGCCGTGGCCGAGGGGACGGCCCGCGCGGGGTGGGCGGGGCGCACGCGACCGTCGTCGTCGGCGCGATCGAGGGGTGCTTGCTGCAATGGGTGGTCGACCCGCGGCTGCCCATCGCCGAGCTGGAGGCCACGATCGTGTCGGTGTGCCTGGACGGCCTTCTCGATCGGGGGTCGTCGTGACCAGGCAGACGCCCACGACCGTCGTTCGTGGGATCAACGACCGGCTCGTGGCCCCGGGGGCCGCCGGCAGCGAGCTGCTGGTCACCTACGCCGCCGCGGCGGCGGGGTCGGTGTTCGCGGTCGCGCTCGCGGCCGGCGCCGGATGGCCGGTGCTGGCGCTGATCGTGATCGCGGTGGTGGCCTTCGACCAGTTCGGCGGCGCCGTCGCGAACGCCACGCCGGCGGCGAAGCGCCGCTTCCACGGCCCTGGACGCAGCGGCCGGCATCACCTCGCCTTCGTCGCCGCGCACGTCCAGCCCTTCGTCCTGGCTCTGGCCGTACCCGGATTCGGGTGGGTCACCGCGGTAGCCGTCTACGGCCTGGTGCTCGCCGCGGCGCTCGTGGTGCTCGCCGTTCCTCACGTGCTGCGGCGGCCGGTCGCGTTCGCGACGACCGTCCTCGCCGCCGCCGCTGCACTGACCATCCTGACCGTCCCGGATCCGCTGGCCTGGTTCGCCCCGGTCACGTTGATCAAGCTGTTGCTGGGACACCTGCTACCCGGAGAGGAATCGTCATGACACCTCTGTACCCGCCGCGGATGAGGGTGCAGCGCGCCCTGTACCGCGCACCGATCTGGCTCTACCGACCCGGCCTCGGCGGGCTGCTCGGGAGCCGGTTGACGAGGTCGATGACCCGGTCGGCGCGGGTCGTGTCGCGCCCTGCCGCCAGCACGAGATCGCCGCTGGCTCGCAGCTGGGTCACGACGCGGGCGCCGACCGCGTCGTAGCCGCCGAGCACGAGCGCTCTCATCGCGGGCCGTCGGCGGGGTGCTGGTCGCTGCGATGGTCGTCCGCGGGCCGGAGCAGGGACAGCACGGTGGCGGTGAGGACATCGGGCGCCTCCGCCGCCGGGAGCCGGCCGGCGTCCACCTCGTCGGCGCCCGCGTGCAGGACGGCGTAGAACGTGGTCACCAACCAGCCCAGGGGCAGGTCGGTGCGGAACAGGCCGCAGTCCTGGCCACGGGCGATCAGGGCCTCGACGTGCTGGAGTGCCCGGTCGTGGTGCCGGCGCAGGCGCTGCTCGCCCAGTTCCGCCTGGGCTGTGGCCTTGAGCCTGCGGAACCGGTCGAGCAAGCGCCACGAGGTGCGCAAGAGCCGCCCGACTGCCTGGTCGGGCGGAGTGGAGGCGAGGTCGTCCGCGTCGAGCGCCACGGTGGCCTGGCTGATCGCGCGGGCCACCACGGCGTCGAGCAGGTCCGCGCGCGAGGGGAAGTGCGCGTAGAGGGTGACGCGTCCGACACCTGCGGTGCGCGCAACCTGGGTCATGGTGACGTTTCCGTCCATGCTGAACAGCTCGAGGCCGGCCTCGACGATGGCGGCGATGTTGCGCTCGGCGTCGGCGCGGCGGAGTGGGGCGGTGTCCCGTTCCCGCTGCCTGGCGGGCTCGCGGGACGTACGTCGAGTCGCCATGGCCGTCACCGTAGGCGCTGGCCGGTCAGTGACCATGGCCGACGACCGCAGCAGGCTTGCCCGGGGGCACGAGGCCGAGCGCGACCACTCCGGCCACGCCGGCCGCGACGGCGCACATCGTGAACCCCGAGGTGAAGCCGTCGATGCCGGTGGCGCCGGCGGCGATGCTGCCGGCCGCGACGGTCGAGACGACCGCGACGCCGATGGAGCCACCCAGCTCGTGGAAGGTGTTGATGAGGCCCGACGTCACCCCGGCCTCGTGGTGGCTGACGTTGGCCAGGGTGGTGCTGGTGGCGGCGACGAAGAGCGGGCCGATGCCGAACGCGGCAACGAGGAACCCGGGCAGCACGCTGGTGTAGGGGCCCTCCAGCGGGGAGATCTGTGTCAGCATGCCCGCGCCCACGGCGGTGAGCAGGAAGCCGGCCGCCGCGACGGGTCGGCCGCCGAGCCGCCCGATCAGATTCCCGCCCAGCTGCGCCCCGACGGTGATCGCTACCGCAACCGGGAGGAACAGCAGCCCGGTCCGCAGCGCGCTGAGGCCCAGGATCTGCTGCAGGTACAGCGAGGTGAGGAAGAACAGGCCGAGCATCAGTCCGGTCGCGGTGAGCATGACGAACGCGCCCGACAGCACCGGACGGCGCGCGAGCAGCTCCGGGGACACCACCGGCGCCCCGACCCGTCGCTCGATCACGATGAAGCCCGCGTAACAGATCGCTGCCGCCGTCACCGGCAGCACCGTCGCGGCCGCGGCCCAGCCGGCGTCGCCGGCGCGCACGAGCCCGTAGATGAGCAGCGCAGTCGCCGTGGTGGCGACGAGTGCCCCGGGCACGTCCAACCGGTGCCGCTGCGGACCGAGCCGGTTGGCGGGGACCGTCAGCGGAAACGCCAGGAACACCAGCAGTCCTACGGGCACGTTGATGAAGAACACCCATTCCCACCCGGGCCCGGCGGTGAGGACGCCGCTGAGCAGGACACCCACGGCGGCGCCGGCGCCGCCGATCGCCGCCCACACGCCGAATGCGCGATGGCGTTCGGTGCCGTGGAAGGTGGTGGTGATGATCGCCAGCGCTGCGGGTGACAGCAGCGCGGCCCCGACTCCCTGCGCGGCGCGCCCGGCCACCAGCACGGATCCAGTGCCCGCCAGGCCGCACGCCAGCGAGGCGAGCGTGAACAGCGCGAGTCCCGCGAGCAGCGTCCGCCGCGCCCCGAACACATCAGCCAGCCGCCCGCCCAGGATCATCAGGCCGCCGAAGAACAGCGTGTAGCCGGTGACGACCCAGGTCAGCGCCTCGCGACCGAGATCGAGGTCGTCCCCGATGCTCGGCAGGGCGACCTGCACGACGGTGATGTCCACGATGAGCATGAACTGCGCGAGGCAGAGCAAGCCCAACGCCGTCCAGCGCCGCGACGTCTCCGGGTGTGCGGCATGCAGGGTGCTCATGGAAGCTCCGTAAGTCGAACATGTACGTTCGACTTACGATAGCACCGTTGGCAGAATAAGTCGAACACAAGAGTTCGACATCTCGGCTCCGTGGGCCGAGGTCGCCGCGTGGATGCGGGACCATCTCGGGGTAGCGGTGCCGGCGGTGGAACCCGTCCCTGACCAGCTCGGGGAGCTGACGGTTGAGCAACGCTAGGCTGTGCACCTCCTGACGCCGACGAGGGATTTCCGCACGCGGGGAACCGAGCGGCCCGGTGGGACGTCGGAGCCGCACGAAGCGACCGAGGGGACTCACATGGGCGACCGCAGGTGGGGTTTCGAGGGTCTCGACGACCGGGAATACGAGGAGATCTCCGGTCGACGATCGGCCAGGCAGCCCACCGAGCCTGGGGAGACCGTGTCCGGGCAGGATCCCGACAGCGTCGTGACCGTTCAGGCCACCCTTACGGGCGAGGTCGCGTCGGTCCGCCTGGCCATCGGCTGGAAGCAGGCCGTCGACCCCCGCGCCCTGGGGGCCAGCGTGCTGGCTGCGGCCAACGCCGCGACGGTGGCGGCCATGGCGATACAGCTCGACCAGATCGAGGAGCAGCAGCCCGCACCCGCTGCTCACCACGTGGACATGACGCCGCTGACCCGGCAGGACGTCGGCCGCTTGCTCGACGCGGTGACGGCCGACCTCGAGGAGTTCACCCGGCAGGCCGCGGAGATCATCGACCGCCCGGTGTCCGCCGAGAGCGCGGGCCGCCACGTCAACGGCACCGCTCAGCGCGGCCAGGTGCTCCAGGTGTCAGTGGATCCCGGGTGGGCCTCGCGCTCCCGTGCCTCCGAGATCGAGGGTGAGCTCGTGGACGTCCTTGGCCAGCTGCGCCGCCGGAGCACGCCGGGCGATCTCGCGCAGGGTCCGCACAGCTCGGCCATCGCCGAGCTCACCGCACTCGCCAGCGACCCTGCCACCCTGCTGAGCAGGATCGGGCTGGGTCCCCAGCATCCCACCGAGGGGAGTAACGGGAGATGAGTGACATCGAAGTAGCCTTGGCGGCGATTCGGGCGGACGTCACGCTCTGGGACGCCGCCGCGGGCGACATGCAAGGGCCGACCTCGGCTGTGGGTGGGGTCACCGTGACCGCTGCGGACGTCTCCATGTGGGCCACGGACCGTGGCCTGGATGCGACGTATGAGTCGGCCCGGTCGCAGGTGCAGAATCTGCTCTAGCAGGGTGCCGTGAACCTCCGCGCGATCGCCGAGACGCTGCGTGCATCGGCCGACACCTACCAGCGCGAGGACGAAGCCGGCAGGCACACCTTCGAGAGCACCTACTGAGGTCAGGTATGACGAATCCGCTGGTCAATGAGGCGTTTGAGAAGTCCCAGGAGATCGAACAGAAGATCCGGGAGTTCTTCGACAAGGTCAACGAGGTCATCAGCTGGGTGCCGGGCATCTTCAGCCACCTCATCGAGCCGATCGTGCAGGGGATGGAGCAGCTCGGGCAGAAGATGCAGGAGTTCTGGGACCGGGTGAATCAGCTGTTCGAGCAGCCGGGGAACTCCGACCGCCTGCGGGACGTCGGCGTGCAGTGGGCCGATAGCATCGGCAATGTCCTCGGCGACATCGCGGGCACCATCTCCCTCGACAAGCTCCGGACGAATATCGAGTGGACGGGCAGCGCCGCCGAGGCCTACCGGGCCACCGTGCCCGCCCAGGGCGAGGCGCTGACCGGCCTGAAGGACCTCGCAATCGAGATGCGCACATCGCTGGACAGCCTGGCCGAGTCCATCGACAACTTCTGGCTGGCAATGAAGATCGCCTTCGTGGGCTTCGTGGTCGCGATCGTCGCCGCCATCGTCGCCGCCGCCACTGTGGTGGGCATCCCCGCGGCGATCGGGGCGGTCCTCGCCGCGGTGGCCGCCTGCGTCGGTCTGATCGCTGCCACCATCGTGGCCCTCGACTCCCACATCGACACCATCCAGAACCAGCAGACCACGATCCAGCAGGGGATCCGCGACGTCGGCGACGAGTGGTCGCAGACCAACGTCGGGGCGATGTCGGACGCGAGCGTGACCGATGGCGACGGGTCGGACTGGCGGCCGCAGGAATGATGATCATTCCGATTCCGATTGGCCCGGAACCGGCGCCCGACTACCGGTGGGTGGGGGCGGACGCGGCGCGGCGGATCCGCTCCCGATGCACCGCCACCGGGTTGTTGCTGCTGCTGTGGGCCCTGGTCGGCGGTGTCGCGACCCTGCTCGCCGGCTTCCGGCTACCCACCGCCGACCACCCGTTCAGCGGGTTCGGCGTGATACTCGCGGCGGTGTCTGCGGTCCTGCTGCTCGCAGCAGCGGTGGGTGTCCTGGGCGCGCGGCGGTACGTGACTGCCGAGCACGTGGACGTGGCGGGCGGCCGGGTGCTGGGACGGGTCCTGTTGGCGATCGCAGGCTGCGCCCTCGGCGCAGCGGCGCTGTCCGGCGCCGTGCTGCTGCTCACGGCACGGGCGGTCGAGCGGTCCGCCCCGGCGTCGGAGGCCACCGCGGCGGTCGGGGGCTACCTGCTGTTGCCGGTGTCCTGCGGGGTGCTCGCGCTGCTGGGCGCCGTGCTCACCCGCCGGGCGCTGCGGCCTTCAGCCGCGCGGGGCCCGGACCAGGTGGGGCCATGACGCCCGGGGGGCCGCAGCGGTCGGACCAGGACGTGTGGTTGCCGGCGCCGGTCGCGGTCGGCATCCGCGCCGCAGTGTGCCGCGCCGGCGTCGGCTTCCTCGTCGCGGGGGCACTGCTCGCTGGGGTGACTCTGCTGCTGGTCCTGACCGCGCCCAGCGCGAACGGATTCCTCGGTGCAATCACGATCGCCGGTGGCACAACCGGGGGAGCCCTGGTCTTCATGGCCGGAATCGGCCTGCTCGACGCGAGAAACGTGGTGTCGGGGCAGTCCTTACTGGCCGGTCGCGCCCGGCGGGTGCAGCGGTTGTTGCTGCTGCTTTTCCTGCTCTCGGTGGTGTTCAGCGGGATCTGTGCCTACGGCATGGTGGGCGTTGGCGAGGGGCCGATTATCGCCTCACTCATGGCGCCACTGGCCGGCTGCCTGCTGACCGCCCTCGCGGTCGTCGTGGCACGATCCGTGCTGCGACCCACCGCGGACCGAGGCTGAGCCGGGGCGAAGAAGTTGTGCGGCTTCTCCCCCCGTGCGGCAGCCTCCGTCCGGTGACCCAGCCGTTAGTCTGCGTTCCCCACAACCCCCTGAGCACTCGGGCGGCCACGAGCAGTTCCTCGGGGGAGCTGCGTCGGCCACACCGTCGACCCTCTCGATGAGGAGGCGCACGCCCGTGCGACCACCAGGCGCCGTCCGGCCGCCGAGCGAACTGCCGTCCGGCCATCTCGGCCCTCCCCCTGGATCTGGAAGCGGCGACCGCGACCGGGTGACCACCCTGACCGGCGGTGGGCGGCTGCCGCGCGCAAGTACAGTCGACTAGTGACCTTTATGGACGTCCTTAGCGGGCGACTCGACGAGATGGCCTCCGACGTCCTCTACACTCGTGCCCGTCGAGAGGCATGGGCAGACGGGCTGGCGTTACACAACGAGCCTTCGCGTGAACGACGACAGCACCTTGTCGGGAAGTTGAATGACAAAGCGATTCACGCAATTATAAGACGCTGTTCTGGAATGTTCCTCCGGTTCGGTGGATGTGTAAGGCCGTCCGCGAACTCGAGACGCGACCGGCGGCAGCTGGTCAGAACTTGTCGAGAAGGATGCGTGAGGCGCTCGTCGGGTAGGCGATCATAAGCCGACGTGTCGGTGCCCCGCCCAGCTGGTGACGCTCGGTTTTCCTGCACTCTCGATGCCTAAGAGAGCTAACATGACCCGCCCAGTCTGCACAGACTGCGGCCTTAACCTCATGACCGAGTCTCCTTCCCGTTGGGGGTGTGGTGGACGGAGACGGTACCGCCTCGAAGCGAGGCGCTACCAGATGACCGGCTGTGAGCATCACCACGGTCATGTCACCCGTTCGCGTTTTCCCAAAGCTGATGACGCCATGGCACTTGCCAACGGTACGTTCAAACTTCAACGGTTCGTGTTGGTGATGCTGCTGACGACCTGGACGATCTCCTCGTCCGTGGGGTTGCTCTTCAGCAGCCGCTTCAGCGTCTCGGCCAACCGCCCGCCGCTAGGCCGGGCAGGCGTCCCGGCTCTGCTTGCAAGCCACTGGCGGCCAACGACCTGGATGTGGTTCATGTCAGACCAGCCGGACGGCGGCACGGGGACGGTCGCGAGCACCGGCACTCTCGGCGTCCCGTCCGGCGGGGTTGTCTTCACCCGGTTACCAGGGAAGATGTAGGCCACCCGGTCAAAGCGCTCCCAGCGGATGGTGTAGCCGTCGGGGAGGTACACCCAGCCGACCGGCTGGCGCTGCGGGCCGTAGTTCCCGGTCATGAGCCGTTGCCCTCGGCATACGGCAGGTTGACGTACGGGCGCGCGTCGACGACCTTGACGGGCGAGAAGGCGCGCTTTAGAACTCGGTGCGCCATATCGGTGAACTGAAGCGCCATCTCAATGTGCTGTTCTTGAGATAGATCATCTTCTATGACGCCCGCGAGGTCGGCGCACACCTGGTTCAACCGGGCCAACGCCTTCATCAGGTCACGGTCTTCATCGGTCACGGTCGCGTGTGCCTTCCCACCAGAGCGCATGGGATGGCCATACCGGCGACTGTGGGGCGCCGCCGGCACGGCCACCACACCTACCATCGGAGCAGGTCAGATAGTAACGCTCTGGAGTCGTTGAAGACGAACAGTAACCATGGTGAACTGACAGTTCGTTGGTCTTGGAACTAACAGTGTGAAAAATATATACGAGACAGGTTGAGTAGCTAGTGTCGCGAAATGAGCAGCCCTTTACGCTCTGAAGATCAGTGAACTGGGCACTGAGCTGCGCAAACGCGGGGACGACACGTAAACTCGATCATATTTGGCGACACTAGTTCAACAGCCCGATACGCCCAGCAAACTCCCGCACCTCGGAAGCGTATGACGGCTTGGCGCGCTTGACGAGTGTCGCTACCATATTGCGCACGTTCTGCCGATGCCGGAAGTCCTGGGGGCAAATTGTCTCAGCCATTTTTAGATGCACGAAGACAGCCGCATCGTTATTACGGCGCTCGTAGCATTGGGCGACTTGGTATAGATGCCCAGTCTGACGCCCGATCGACGCGATGCCCTTGATATCGACACCGTCAGCCATGCGCAGCGCATCGGAGATGTCGCCGTTTTCCAGCTCGACACTTACCCGATGGATGCCCACATTGCCGGGGCCAAAGACAATGTGATGGAAATTATGGCCCTCACCGACCTTCAGCGCCGCCTTATGCGCGGGATCACGAAGTAGCTCGCGACCGCGCCACGGATCACCTTCGCGCGTGCTGGCGATGGCGGCCACTTGCAACAAACCGCCATAGACGGAGAAGTGTTGCGGCGTTCCGTCGGGCAGTAGCTTTTCCAGCTTTTCCGCGCCAATCATGGAGAGGTCAAGCGCGGCCTGATGCATACCGTCGGCTAGCATCGCCTGGCCTAGGTTCCAGGTCGCCGCACCGATCAGCACCGGGTCATCGGTTTCCTCGGCATAACGCATGACCCGTTCGCATACTAACGGGCCAAGGTCTGCCCGCCCAAGGATTTTTAGCAGGGGCCGCGACAATTGGTACACCTCTGAGGCCAACCGGCACGCTTCAGGCGAACGCCCGTATGCGTTCACCGCGTGCTCAGCGTCAACAATTAAGCCAGGCAGGACGTTCAGCACGTCAGTGTACTTGTTCTGCGAGGTAAACCAAGCCTCCCATGCCGCGCTCAAGCGGCTGGCCAGGTCTGAAAGCTCTGGCGGGCCTTCACGGTCGCTAAGGGAGATGGAACGGTAGGTGAAGAGCGCCCGCTCTATGTGCGCCAGCCGCGGATTAACCGCTCCCTCATGGTCTTCACTCGGTGCACCGCCAACCAGCGAGGCCACGCGAACACCCAAAACCTTGGCCAGCTTCTTAAGCACCGGCAACGAGGGCGTCTTGGTCCCGGCTTCGATCATCTCCAGGTAGCGCACGGTTATCCCCGCGTGGGTGGCGATGTTAACCGTGCTCTTCTTCCGATCGATGCGGTACAGCCGGATGAGCTGGCCGGTTGGTACTATGTCAGGCACAGCTAGTCCCTCCTGGGTGGGCTCTTCGCTGTTTTAAGTGGGTTACTTAGCGTGAGGTCATGTATGCGGGCGTAGGGTTGGTGACGGTAGGTAGTTGGAGCTTGGCTGCGGTGAGGTAGATGATGGTGATCATCTTGTCTTTGTTG
>JBOHGT010000187.1:0-5528 GCA_050700385.1 Pseudonocardiaceae bacterium
CCCACTGCCACTGCGTCAAGCACTCCGGGTGATCGACCGCCACATCAACGACTACATCACCGAGGCCCGCATGGCCGCCTGAAACTCTGCTCAAGTCTCAATGCTCTAGCGCCCAAGGGACGCTAGCGCCCAAGGGACGCTAGAGCTCTGGCATCATCAGGATGAGCGACACTCGGTGCACTTCGCCGGGTAGCCAGCCTCGACATCGCCTCGACACCCGATGCCGCCAGGTACCGGTCGGGGCGAGGTAGTGAGCGAAGTGCGTCGATGGAGTCCTGGCGCCTCGTCCGACTCGTGGAGTCGCTCACCAGCGAAGTCCTTCAACGTCTCCAGCAGCTGTTACCGGCTGGCACCGCGCTGCGGCCGCTCGACGAGCCGCCTCAGTCGACACGGGGCGCTCCTCCGTCGGGAAACCGGCGCCGTCGAGTAGGGGTCGGGACCGGCGTCCGTCTGTTCCGGGCTCGTCAGCCTCACGATCGGGTGGTCAGGATAGTTGCATCCACGCTCCACGGGACGGGACGCCACTGGTGTTGACGGCGAAGACGAGGTACCAGCCGGGTGGCGCAAGCCTGCGTTCGGTGGGCAGGGTCAGGGTGAGGCGTCCGGCTGCGTTGGTGAACGGCAGGTCGACGAGGCGCTGCTCGTTGTCGAAGGAGTGCGTGGTGGCACCCGGCCGGACGAGGCTGACCGTCGACAGTGCGGATGCGTCGGTGGTCGCTGTCACGGTGCCGCCATAGCTGCCTTGGTTGCCGGCGAGGGTGAGGGCGGGCCGTGGCCCGCGGAACAGGTACGGCGGCCAGTAGACCTCGATGCGTAGCTCTTCGGTCTTGCGGACGGGGTTCGAGCCCGCGGTCACGACCTTCCCGTCGGGCATGAGCAGGGCCACGGAGTGGTAGAGCCGGGGCACCCGGGCCGCTGCGCCCAGGGTCCAGGTCCGCGTGGTGGGGTTGAAGATCTCGGCTTCGCGTGCGGCCACGGCGGCGTTCTCCTCCAGCGCCGCGCCGCCGGTGACGAGCACCGTGCGATCGGGCAGTAGCGTCGCGCAGAGGTGCATGCGCGCGTGATGCATCGACGCGACGGCCTGGTAGGCAGGTGACGCGGCGGCGAGGTCGACGATGCAGGCGTCCTTGACCCCGGCGACCAGCCCACCGTGGTGATGGTCGTGCCCCCCACCACCCATGATCATGACGCGCTGGTCCTGCGCAGGCGGAAGCAGCACGCTGGCGGCCTGGTTGCGCTTGTCCGGTGCGGTCAGCCCGTGCACGACGGTGACTGTGCCCGAGCTCAGATCCCACACCGAGGGGTGGACACCGTAGTTGCCGCCCCACTGGCCGCCGGCGTAGAGGACCCGGCCGTCGCGGAGCAGGAACAGGTGGGCGTACAGCGGCCATTTGCCCGGCGAGCGCACCGTGGACCAACCAGGCGGGGTGTCGGTGTAGATTTCGGGCACTTCGTTGGGAATGTCGCCTGCGTCGAACCCGGAAACAGCGAGCACCCGTCCGTCCGCGAGCGTGAGCAGGGTGGGATACCAGCGCCCGCCTGCCATGTGTGGCTTGCGCGTCCAGGCGCGTGTCGCGGGGTCGAAGACCAGTGTGTCACGCAGCCCGACGAAGGGATCGTACTGCGCGGTACCGCCGGCGGCCAGCATCCGCCCGTCGGCCAGGAATGTTTGGCCGGCGCAGAACAGGTCGATCGGCGTGCTCGGAGCATCGAGCTGGGCTGATGGGTAACGCCAGACCCGCGTGCGGTAGTCGTGGGCGACGAAACGGTCCACGTCGTTGCCCGATCCGGAGAACAGCAGCACGTCGCCGGTGCGCAGCAGCGCCGCGTGGACCGGGTTGACCTGGGTGTCGAAGTCCAGCAGCCGCCACACCCCCTTGGTCGCCGCCGTGTCCAGATCGGTGACGATGTCCAGGACGCGGTAATAGCCGGTGTTGCGCTGCCCGGGGTTGTCGATGGCGAAGATCACGAGCTCGGGGCGGCCGGTGCCGTCCAGGTCGGCGACCGCAGCAGAGCCGCCCTGGTTCTCCCAGAACACCCAGTCCGGCACGGCGCTCCATGGGCCCCACCCGTCGGTGACCCGCCCGGTCGCGTCCAGGCCCCAGCCGATCGTGTAGTAGCCGCCGTTCTTTCCGGCCGGGTTGTCCACGGCGAACACCAGCAACTCCGGCCTGCCGTCGCCATCGAGGTCGGCCACCGCGGCACCGGCGCCCTGGTTCTCCCAGAACCCCCAGTCCGGCATTGCCCGCCAGGGCCCCCACCCCCCGGTGACGGTGCCGTCCGCCGTCAGATCGCGACCCACTCGGTAGTAGCCCCCGTTCTTTCCCTGCGGGGCGTCGACCATGACCACCACCAGGTCCGGACGCCCCGAACCGTTGAGGTCGGCCACCGCAATGTCGGCGCCCTGGTTCTCCCAGGCGAACCAGTCCGGCACCCGCCGCCATGGCCCCCAACCGCCGGTGACCGCGCCGTCCGCCGCCAGCCGACGGCCGATGCGGTAGAGGCCGCTGTTCTGCCCGGCCGGAGCGTCCACCACGAACACCACGAGATCGAGCGTGCCGTCGCCGTCGATGTCGTGCACCGCGATCCCGACGTCCACGTTGACCCAGCCGTACCAGTCCGGCACCTGCCGCCACGGCCCCCACCTGCTGACCGTGCCGTTCGCGGCCAGCCGGTAACCCACCCGGTAGTGCCCGAAATTCTGCCCTGCCGGGTCATCCGCCATCAGCACGACGATGTCCGGCCGGCCGTCGCCGTCGACGTCAGCCACCGCTACCCCGGCACCGGCGTTCTCCCAGGAGAACCACTCGGGAACCGCCACGAAGTCGCTAGCCATCAGATCGTCCCCTGTCAGACACCGCCACCAGTGAACAAGTCTTACAGGACATACCTCAGATGAGCTACACCTTTTTCCGCTACCCGTAGGCCATTCTCATGCGAACCAACCCCGACGAGGTCCTCGTCGGGGTTGGTTCGTTCTCCGGGCGGCCGAGCCCCGGATCAGGGCGCCACCTCGACGATGTCACCCGGCTCCAGGTCGTAGTAGAAGGTCTCGGCTGCCTCGTGGGAGAGGCGGACGCAGCCGTGCGACTCCTCCTCCAGGCTGCCCTCGTGGAAGGCGATGCCGTCGTTGAAGAACACCGAGTACGGCATCGGCGCGTTGTCGTACACCCGGCTCCTGTGGTCCCTGTCCTTGTAGCTGACCTCGAACACGCCGGGCGGGGTCTCGTAGCCGGGCTTGCCGGACGTGATCGGCACCGGCCCGTAGCTGACGGCGCCGTCATCCATCAGCCACGCCTGGTTGTCGGACAGGTCGATGCAGGCCTCGGCCGAGCTCCCGCAGGGCGTCGCCGCCTGCGCCGTCGCCGTCCCCGCGAGCGCGCCGGTCAGGGCGGCGGCGGCTGAGGTGACGGCCAGCACGGCAGTGGTATATCGGGCAATGCGCATTTTGTCGGATGACCTCCGTATCTCGTGGCCTGTGTCACGAGTCGAGATGTGGACGCTGTCGCTGGTAATGGTGTTGGGTACCCCTCGGGAACGATCGTCACGCATCCGGTGGGCCTGGCAAACGGGTGATAGACCTCCGCCCCCGGCGCCGTCGGAAACCTGGTCACCCAGCGTCAGGGTGGGGTCCCGGCAGCCGGCACCGTCGGCGCGTTAGCATCGACACGGGCGCCGACGACCCGTGTCGCCGGACCGCCCACGCGAGCTCCGACCCGCACCCCGAGGCCAGGAGGCAGTTGTGACGGCCGTCGCGCCGCAGCCGATCGCCACGCGTCCCTACCCGGCGCGCACCCCGGTGAAAGGGTCGACCCTGCTGCGGCTGATCCGCACCACCGACCCCAAGGACATCGGGATCCTGTACCTGACCACCTCCTTCGCCTTCTTCATGATCGGCGGGGCGATGGCGATGCTGATCCGCGGCGAGCTGGCCCAGCCGGGACTGCAGGTGGTGTCCAACGAGCAGTACAACCAACTGTTCACCATGCACGGCACGATCATGCTGCTGCTCTACGCGACGCCGATCCTGTTCGGGTTCGCCAACTACATCCTGCCGCTGCAGATCGGCTCCCCCGACGTCGCGTTCCCCCGGCTGAACGCGCTGTCCTACTGGCTGTTCCTGTTCGGCGGGACGCTGGTGGTCAGCGGGTTCCTCACCCCGGGCGGGGCGGCCGACTTCGGCTGGTTCGCCTACACCCCGCTGTCCGACGCGATCCACTCCCCGGGCGCGGGGGCGGACCTGTGGATCACGGGGCTGGTGGTGGCCGGTCTGGGCACGATCCTGGGCGCGGTCAACATGCTGACCACGGTGATCTGTCTGCGCGCCCCGGGTATGACGATGTTCCGGATGCCGATCTTCACCTGGAACATCATGATCACCACGCTGCTGATCCTGCTGGCGTTCCCGATCCTCACCGCGGCGCTGCTCGGCCTGCTCGCCGACCGCCACCTCGGGGCGCACGTCTTCGACCCGGCCAACGGCGGGGTGATCCTCTGGCAGCACCTGTTCTGGTTCTTCGGCCACCCCGAGGTCTACATCGTGGCGCTGCCGTTCTTCGGCATCGTGTCCGAGATCTTCCCGGTGTTCAGCCGCAAGCCGCTGTTCGGCTACAAGGGCCTGGTGTTCGCGACGCTGGCCATCGCCGCGCTGTCCATGGTGGTGTGGGCGCACCACATGTACGCGACGGGTGCGGTGCTGCTGCCGTTCTTCGCGTTCACCACGTTCCTCATCGCGGTGCCCACCGGCGTGAAGTTCTTCAACTGGATCGGCACGATGTGGCGGGGGCAGTTGACGTTCGAGACGCCGATGCTCTTCGCCGTCGGGTTCCTCGTCACCTTCCTGCTCGGTGGCTTGACCGGGGTGCTGCTCGCCGCGCCGGCGGTCGACTTCCACGTCTCGGACACCTATTTCGTGGTCGCGCACTTCCACTACGTGCTCTACGGCACGATCGTGTTCGCCACGTTCGCCGGGATCTACTTCTGGTTCCCCAAGATAACCGGTCGGATGCTCAACGAGCCGCTGGGCAAGCTGCACTTCTGGGCCACCTTCATCGGGTTCCACGCCACGTTCCTGGTGCAGCACTGGGTGGGTAACGAGGGCATGCCCCGGCGCTACGCCGACTACCTGCCCAGTGACGGGTTCACCACGCTGAACACCTTCTCCTCGGCTTTCGCGTTCCTGCTCGGTGCCTCCACGTTGCCGTTCCTGTGGAACGTGTTCCGCAGCTACCGCTACGGCGAGGTCGTCACCGTGGACGACCCCTGGGGGTACGGCAATTCGCTGGAGTGGGCGACGTCCTGCCCGCCGCCGCGGCACAACTTCACCGAGCTGCCCCGGATCCGCTCCGAGCGCCCCGCCTTCGAGCTGCACTATCCGCACATGGCGGACCGGATGCGGGCCGAGGCGCACGTCGGCGGTAACGGGCACCAGGCAGCGCCGAGCGAGATCGCAGCGCAGGCTACCCAGCCGGACGAGTCCGGTGGTACCGACCCGCGCGACAAGTGACCCCAGGCGAAAATGATCCCAG
>JBOHGT010000188.1:0-6372 GCA_050700385.1 Pseudonocardiaceae bacterium
CAGGATCAAGCGCTGGCCGCCTACCCCGAGGCAGCGGTCACCGATCGGACCTTCCTCGCCCTGGACCAGGCCGACTGCCTGCGCCAGGAGGGCTACCCGCGCGAAGCGGCCAGGCATGCCACCCAGATATTGCTCTCGATGCCGCCGGAACGCTCCCTTCCGGTGCTGCTCGACCGGGCGGACAAGGTGGCCGACTCCATCGGCACCGCCGGCCGATCCGACACCGAAGAGCTCAGTCACGTGCTACGGCAGCATCGATCTGCTGCCCCGGATCGGTGATCACGCCGTGCCGGCGTGGTTCACCAACCGGCTCGCTGCACGGCGACCTCATGGGGCGGTCCCGAGCCGCGTCCGCGGTACCGAGTAAGATCTCGCGGCGGGCGGGGTCGGCGAGTTCTTCGGCGGTGGCCTTCCAGTCCACCACGGCGTTGTCCAGCGAGGTGAGGTCCTCGTCGTGATAGGCCAGTGACAGTGTCTGGCGCAGCTCGGTGACGAACTGTGCGAGGTCCTCGTCGTCGAGGTGGCGCAACCAGGTCAGGTCCCCGAAGTCAGCGGGCTGTCGCTCCGCCCGGCTCTTGGTCTGGGCGCGTTCCACAACGCCGAGGCGGTCCGCCCAACGGCTGACCGCCTCGAGTACCTCGTAGTGGCGGGCCGGCAGGAGCACCAGACCGGTGCCATCGGTGTCGCGGATGCGGGCAAGCCCACGTCGTGCAGCGTCCGCGACCTCTCGGCGCTTGCGGTTGAGGTCGCTGACCGTGTAGATCACATCGCTCGACATGGCAACATCATAGTCAATATCCTGCTACAACGCTTCCCCCGTGAGACGAGGTGGGCTGCGCACCGGCAAGTACGATGCGACGGCCGTCGAGTCGGCACCCGGCGAGCCCGACCACGTGCTGGACTCCTTCGCCGACCTCCCGGCGCTGCTCGGGCTCGCCTGAGAGTCAGCGGGCGATACCGCCGGGGTGACCTGCCATCCTGCGAGGAGAGACACGTACCAGGAGCGAACCATGGCAGCAGAGCACGGACACGGTTCGACGGAGACCATGCCGCCCTACGACGCCGGCGCGTGGGAGGGTGTCCACGCCTGGAAGCAGCGGCGCTTCGGGCGGGAGGGCCGCCGCCTGCTACCCCAGGCGGTGCGGGAACGCCTCGACCGCGCCCGGGCTGCGGCGAAGGATCGGCTCGATGCGCTACCCGGCGCTGACGGCTTCGAGTCCGCCTTCGTCCACGCGCTGCGCGGGATCACCGACCTCGGGACCCGTGCGGCCCGCGCGAGTGTCCGCCGGGGTGCCGTGGTGAGGGCTTACCAGAAGCGCGGTTTCGCCGTCGACTCCCTCTATGACATCCGCTCCCTGCAGCTCCATGATATCGACCGGGTCAAACCTAGGCTCGACCTCGCCTACATCGCCGCGTCGACGGTGGAGGGTGCGGGCGCCGGTCTCGCCGTCTCCGGCGGGACTCTGCTCGCCACCGGAGGCGCCGCCTTAGGGGCCGGAGCAGGGGCGGCGCCCGGGGTGGGAACCGTCGTCGGGGCGCTGGCAGCCGACGCCGCTGCCGTTCTGATCACCAGCCACCGCGCCGTCGCGCACATCGCCGCGTACTACGGCTATGACGTCGATGACCCGCAGGAGCGCCTCATCGCTCTCGGTGTGCTCGGAGTCGGTACGGCTGACACCGGGAAGGCCGCTGCGTACCTCGAGCTGAACAGGCTCGTCCAGGGACTCGCTCGCCGGCAGACGTGGCAGCAACTCAACCGGACCGGCGTGACACGGATCGTCCAGCAGGTCTACGCGAAGCTCGGCACGAAGCTCACCCAGCGCAAGCTCGCACAGGCGCTGCCCGTCGCAGGGGTCGTCATCGGGGCCGGGCTCAACGCGAAGCTGCTGTCGCGGATCGCCGACGACGCCGAGCAGCTGTACCGGGAGCGGTTCCTGCGCGAGAAGTACGGCCTGTCGCTGGACCTGACCGAACGAGGGAGCGCGGCCGAGGAGGCCGTCGGGTTCACCGACATCATCGACGCCGAGGTCGTCGCCGAGACCGGCGGCGAGGACGGGCGCGGCGATAGCAGGTAACCGCTGGGATATCTGGGACCTCGACGCGGACAGTGAGATCACGTCACGTCGACCACCGTGAGCACCCGCTCCAGGTGGCGGAGGTCCGCCGCGTTCCGGGTTGCCAGAGAGAACCCGTGCCGTACGGCGGTGGCGGCGATCAGGAGGTCCATCCTGCGCGGCCGAGGGTTCCGCCCGGCCTGGCGAACCACGTTGGCCAGTAGACCGTAGGACTCGGCCACCTCGGCGTCGAACGGCAGAACGTCGTAGGTGTCGAGCACGAGGCGCAGCCGCTGCCTGCGATGCAGCTGCTCGACCGGGTCGATGCACGCGCCCACCCCGTAGTGCAGCTCGCCCACGGTGACGGCGCTGACGCTCACCACGTCGGCGAACGAGGCCGTGCCCTGTGACGGAGGGTCGATGATGACCGACGTGTCCAGCAGCACCCTGCGCTCGGTCGACGCGGTCACCTCTTGCGGGCCTCCTCCCAAGGGTCCGTCGGCAGGTCATCCCCGAAGATCTCGTCGGCCTCCTCGAAATCTCGCCGCCACTGCTCCAGGTCGACGGGTGGTAGCCGCGCGAGCAACGCGTCGAACTCGGCCGCGGGCACGAGGTGCCTCCGGCCGTGGGCACGCCGCTGGTGGGGGACCAGGTCGGCGACCGGTCGCCCGTGCACGGTGACCGTGAAGGACTCGCCGTCTGCCACCCGCCGCATGATCTCCGCGTTGTTGTTTCGCAGCTCGGACTGCTTGATGGTCTCGCTCACAGCTATCAATATAGCGCTGTGCTAGCGCCAAAGCTATACCGTAGCGCTGCTCGGGTGCCATCACCAGGGATCAACCGGCGATCGGCACCGTCGAGGGCTCGGCCTGGTCGTCGAACTGCGTGCGGTACAGCTCCTCGTAGCGGCCGCCGGCGACGAGCAGCTCGGCATGCGTGCCGCGCTCGACGACCCGCCCGTCCTCGATGACGAGGATGAGGTCGGCGGCTCGCACGGTGGACAGCCGGTGCGCGATGACCACGGCAGTTCGTCCGGCCAGCGCCTCGGACAGCGCCGCCTGCACGGCGGCCTCGGACGTGGAGTCCAGGTGCGCGGTGGCCTCGTCGAGGATCACCACCCGGGGCCGAGCGAGCAGCAGCCGGGCGATCGTCAGCCGCTGGCGCTCGCCGCCGGAGAGCCGGTAGCCGCGCTCGCCGACGACGGTGTCCAGCCCATCGGGCAGCGACACCACGAGCTCGGTGAGCCGTGCCCTTCGCAGCACCCCCCACAGCTCGTCGTCGGTCGCGCCCGGTCGCGCGAGGGCGAGGTTCGCCCGGATCGAGTCGTGGAACAGGTGGCCGTCCTGCGTGACCATCCCGAGCGTGTCGCGGATCGAGTCGAACGACAGCTCGCGAACGTCCACACCGGACAGCCGCACCGCACCCGCGTCGACGTCGTAGAGTCGCGGAACGAGCTGCGCCATGGTCGACTTGCCGGCGCCGGACGAGCCGACCAGGGCCACCATCTGGCCCGGTTCGGCACGGAACGACACCTCGTGCAGGATCTCCACACCACCCCGCTGGTCCAGCTTGGCGACCTCTTCCAGGGACGCCAGCGACACCTTGTCCGCCGACGGGTAGCCGAAGCGCACACCGTCGAACTCCACGCAGACCGGCCCGTCGGGAACCCGCTCGGGCTTGCGCTTCTCCCGGATCAGCGGGACCAGGTCGAGCACCTCGAACACCCGCTCGAAGCTGACCAGCGCACTCATCACCTCCACCCGGGCGCTGGCCAGCGAGGTCAGCGGCGCGTACAGCCGGGTGAGCAACAGCGCCAGCGCCACCACGTCACCCGGCGCCAGCTGCCCGCGCAGCGCGTAGAAGCCACCGAGGCCGTACACCACCGCCAGCGCCAGCGCCGAGACCAGGGTCAACGCGGTGACGAACACCCACTGCACCATCGCGGTGCGCACCCCGATGTCACGCACCCGCGCAGCCCGGGCGGCGAACTCGGCGGACTCGTCGGCCGGCCGGCCGAACAGCTTGACCAGCGTGGCACCGGGGGCGGAGAACCGCTCGGTCATCTGGGTACCCATGGCCGCGTTGTGGTCGGCAGCCTCACGCTCCATCCGCGCCAGGCGGTTGCCCATCCGGCGCGCCGGTAGGACGAACACCGGGAGCAGCAGCAGCGCCAGCACGGTAACCTGCCAGGACAGGCTGATCATCACAGCGAGGGTCAGCACGAGCGCGACGATGTTGCTGACGACGCCGGACAGCGTGTCGCTGAAGGCCCGCTGCGCCCCGATGACGTCGTTGTTCAGCCGGCTGACCAGCGCGCCGGTCCGGGTGCGGGTGAAGAACGCCACCGGCATCCGCTGCACATGGTCGAACACCGTCGTGCGCAGGTCCAGGATCAGACCCTCGCCGATCCTGGCCGACAGCCACCGGGTCAGGATGCCCAGCCCGGCCTCCGCCACCGCGATGACCGCAATGAGCGCCGCGATCCCGACGACGACGCGGATGTCGGCCCGCTGCACGATCGCGTCGACCACCCGCCCAGCCAGCACCGGCGTGGCGACCGCCAGTACCGCGGTGACCACGCTGAGCAGCATGAACCTCACCAGTTGCTTGCGATGCGGCCGCGCGAAGGCGCCGATCCGCCGCAACGTGGCCCGGGAGAACGGCCGCCGGTCCTCCTCGGCGTTCATCGCGTGGTACAGCGACATCCACGCGGTGACTTCCATGTCCATCGCCCACCACCCGAACCGATGTACCGAAGGATCGCCAGGCTAGCCCCGCACCCCGACACTGATCGCTGCCTTTTCCCAGCCGGCAGCGCGGACCAGAGCCGTCGACTCCGGTGCGCCCGCTCGGTGCCTCCTGGTCGGTGCAGCCGCTCGGAGCGGAGGCGTTCACCACGATAGAACCTCGAGCAAACTAGAGGTCAATGGCCGGACTCCGGGCCGGCGGTAGGGCTTACCTCATAATGTCGGCTTTCTGAAGGCAGTGTTGTCGGCTGACAGTGCCTCATATTGTCGGGTAACATCGCCTCGTGATGGCGGGACAGAACGTCGAGCGACTGATCCGCCCCGCCTTGACCAGCGCTCTCGCCGCGAGCCCCGTCGTCGCTGTCACCGGTGCCCGGACTACCGGGAAGAGCACCCTCGTCCGTGCGATGGTCGACGACACAGGCGGCACCCTGCTGGACCTGGACGACCCGGCGGTGCGCCGCCTCGCCACCGACGACCCGATGGCGTTCGTGGGTGACCTGCCCGAACCGGTCGTGATCGACGAGTTCCAGCGAGCACCCAACTTGCTCGCAGCGATCAAAGCCGAACTCAATCGGGATCGGCGCCCCGGACGCTTCGTGCTCGCCGGTTCGGCCCGCCACCAGGTGGTGCCCGAGCTCGCCGACTTCCTCACCGGGCGAGTGGAGCTGCTTACCCTGTGGCCCTTCGCCGTTGCCGAGCTGCTGCCCGGCGCGTCGTCGGTGGTGGATCGGCTGTACGACGGCTCGGCGCTGCAGGAGCGCCGGACCTCAGGCATGCCACGCCGCGAACTGGTTGACATCGTGCTGCGAGGTGGTTACCCGATTGCCGTTGGGCTCGCACCCGAACACCGGGGCCGGTGGTTCACCAACCTCGCAGCACTGGTCCTCGAGCGGATCGGCGACGACGTCACGCCGGTGCGACGCACCGACGTGCTGGGGCGTTTCCTCCGGCTCAGCGCGGCCCGGACCGCTCAGGTGCTCAATGCCGCCGAACTCGGCCGCGATGCCGGGCTCGGGCGAGACCAGGCAGGAGCCTACTTACGGCTGCTCGAGCTCGTCTATCTCGTGGTCGTGTTGCCGGCCTGGTCGGTCAACCTCTCGGCGCGGGTGACGAAGCGTCCCAAGCTCCACCTTGTTGACAGTGGCTTGGCAGCTCACCTGCAGGGCATCACCGCCGAGCGGCTCTCCCCGGTGGATCCCGCCGCGGCAAGCCGCTTCGGCGCGCTGCTGGAAACGTTCGTGGTTACGGAGGTGCTCAAGCAGGCGGGCTGGGCGGCAGAGGCCGTGTCTGCGTACCACTACCGCACGGCCGACGGGGTCGAGGTCGACCTCGTCCTGGAGGCGGCGGACGGCCGCGTCGTCGCGGTCGAGATCAAAGCGGGCAGCCAGGTGACGGCGAGTGCGATGCGTGGCTTGGCCCAGCTACGAGACCGTCTGGGTGCCCGATTCACAGCAGGGGTGTTGCTGACATCCGGGAGTCAGGCGCAGCGCGTCGGCGACCGGCTGTCCGTCGCACCGGTGGACATCCTGTGGCGATCGTGACCGGTGAGGCGCGGAGCCGGTCGCCGA
>JBOHGT010000189.1:0-7626 GCA_050700385.1 Pseudonocardiaceae bacterium
GGCCGCGAAACCGTCGGCGTACCTGATCGGCCGGAGTGACGACGGTGCGCGCGCGCTGGATCGTGCCCATCACGTGTATCTGGACGCCGGTGAGGTGGTGGGCGCTGCCCGCTGCGCGTTCTGGCTGTGGTCCATCGCCTGCTGGGAGAGTTCGCCGCGGCCGAGGATGTCTACCGAAGCGCCAGCCAGCGGGGGGCGCGCGGCTGCTGCCCGCCTACGTCGAGATCATGTTGGCCGCAGGCGATGCCGCGCAGGCCCGGGATGCCTGCCGCGAGCTCGGTGACATCGCCGAGAGTTACGGGCGCGGCGTGCTGGGGGCGATGGCGGCGCACGCCCGGGGAGCGGTCGAACTGGCCGAAGGCGACGCCCGCGCTGCGCTGGTCGCCCTGCGCCAGGCGTGCTCGGTGTGGCAGCAGGTGGAGGCACCGTATGAACTCGCGCGCGGGCGGGTGCTGGTGGGACTGGCCTGCCGCGACCTCGCCGACGACGACGGAGCGGAGTTGGAGCTGGCGGCGGCCCGCAGCGTCTTCGAACTGCTGGGAGCTGCGCCGGACCTCGCCCAACTCGACTCGCTCACCCGCAGCGTGCCAACGCAGAACCGCCGCGGGCCGACTCCGCGTGAACTGCAGGTACTGCGCCTCGTTGCCGCAGGCGACACCAACAGGGCCATCGCCACCAAGCTGGTCCTCAGCGAGCGGACAGCGGACCTGCACGTCAGCAACATCCTCACCAAGCTGGGCGTGCCATCACGAGCGGCCGCCACCGCCTACTGGCCCGGTGGCTCGACTGATGGTGGCCCAATATCGACGGGCGGCTCGACTTCCGGCGGGGGCTCGACCTCCGGCGGTGGCGGTGGCGGTGGCGCGTCCGGGGGTTCCACGTAGGGCGGTGGTTTCACCTCCGGCGGTCTGATATCGGACGGCGCCACATCCCGCGGCGGCTGCGGCACCGGCGGTCGGCCGACCTGCGGCCGTGGGATGTTGGGTGTTCCTCCGACCATGGGCAGTGTGCCGTCGGGTGGCGGTTCGACCTCCGGCAGTGCGGGGTCGAGTGGCGCGCCGACCTGCGGCAGGCCGCCGGCGTCGGGCAACCCCACGGTCGCGCCACCACCGAGACCCGAGTGCACCCCACCCGGCACGGCGCTCGCGGGCATGCCGGCAGACATCAGACCCGCCAGCACATCGAAGCCTCCGCCGCCGATCGGGAATCCCGTCGTGGGGAGCTCGCCGAAGGACCCCGGCCGTTCATCGGTGTACAGCGCCTCAGCTGATCCGCCGCCCGGCTCGTCCACCGGAGCGAACACACCACCGATCAGGACGCCAGCCGTGACAGCACCGGCCACCAGCGCGCCGGTCGCGACCGCGCCGGCCGTGCCCGGTACGGCGGGCACCCACCGAACCCCTGCCACGGCACGGCGCACCGGACCGACGGTCAACTGCGAGAACACCATGGCCACTGCAGCCACGACGGCAGGCGGCAGGCGATGCCTGACCCGCCGCGCCCGCAGTGCCGCAGCCACCAGGGAGCGGGCCTCGTCACGCGGCAGCCGCGTGCTGACGAAGATGACGGTCCTGCCGTCATGGTCGTCGGCGATCATGATCGGGTGGCTGTCGGGCATATCCGACCGGCGGACGATCTTGTGCACTACTGCTGCTCGCTCTCTCCCAGGGCCTCGTGGAGGATGTGCTGCAGCCGGGTCCACACCTCGATCTCGACATCCGGGTCAGGGGCCTGGCCTCGTTGCCTCAGGGCGACGATCACGTCGATGCCGTCGACCGTCGTCGCTATGACATCGTGGTCCAGGATGCGGCCGTTACGTAGCCGCCCGACCAGCCCTGGCGGCAGGCCTGAGAGCGGGTCACGGCCGGCGCGGATCGTCGCCAGGGATCCGGCCGGCCAGCCCAGCGCCCGCTCGATCTGAGCCCAGCGGGGCAGCCGGCGTACGCCCGCCGTGCGACCGGACTCCAGATTGCGAACCGTCGACTCGGCAACGCCGCCCGCAGCCGCCAGCTCGCGCTGGGTGAGCCCCAGCTGCTTGCGCCGCGCTCGCACCCGCTGCCCCACCGACAGGGGATCGGGCACGGGGGCGGCGCGCATCTCGTCGGCCATGACCGGCTCCCCTCCGCTCCGCTGTGACGGTAGCAGCACGCAAGGTGACAGTAGCAGCGCGCCAGCAGAACCGCTAGGTGAAACGTCAGGCAAGCCGTGGCGATAGTCCTTGTGGTTACCGGTTACGGACAACTACCGTGACTCCGACTCATCACAGGGAGTTGCTTTGACGACGCGCGACGCCAACCAGGTCCTCTCACGCGCGGCTGCGGGTGTGGAGCCATCCGGTCAGGGTGGCCGTGCCACCGGGCGAAGCTGCACCCGACGGCTCGGGCCGAGGGCGTCGGCGGGCGTGGGCACGCTGGTGATCGGTCGGCTGGCTCCGTCGTCGCTGCCCACACCCACCGTTGCGCGCAACGCGCTACACCAGCTGCTCGAATCGGCACTCACGCGGCGGGTCTGCGTCGTCCAGGCCGGCCCGGGCTGGGGCAAGACGGCCGCTCTGGCCCGCGGGTTCACACACCTTCCTGTTGAAGTGGGGTCGCTGGACACCTCGGACGAGGACCTCCGCCGGTTGATGAGCGCGCTGCTCGAGTCGCGACCGTCGGAGGTGTCGGCGCTGCTGGAGGAGTTCGGCTGGGCCGAACCGGTCGATGAGCTGATCCTCGTTCTGGACGATGCCGACGAGCTGTTCGCCGACGGTGAGCTCGCCGCGCTCGGCGAGCGATTGTGCCGCCACGCCCCGCCGTGGGTGCATGTTGCACTGATCTCTCGCCGCGATCCGCCGTTCCCGCTGCACCGGCTGCGCGGGCAAGGAGTGGTCGCCGAGGTGGACGCGCGGCAGCTCGCCTTCACCACTGACGACGTGGAGGCGCTGCTGGCGGCCACCGTGGGCGCCGGCACCGGCATGGCGTCGGACATCAGGCATCTCACCGGCGGTTGGCCTGCTGCGGTCCGGATGGTGGCCGACGCGCTGACGGGGGTGGCCGCCGAGCATCGCGGCACCGTCCTGGACGAGCTGACCAGCCCCGGAGGACGGTTGTGGAGCTACCTCGTCGACGAGGTGTTGCCCGGCGAACCCGAGTCGGTGCGTGCGCTGCTCGGCCAGATGGCGGTCTTGGACGGGGTCACCCGACCGCTGTGCAGCGCCCTCGGCTTCGATGAGGCCGACGCGGTACTGCCGGATCTGACCCGCCGCGGCCTCGTGCAGTTCGTGGCCGACCCTGAGGGCACCTGGTCGCTGATCCCGATGGCGAAACGGGCATTCGCCGACCCGCAGGGCCTGTCGCCGGAGTCCGAGTCGGCGCTGCGGCGCCGTGCAGCCGACCTTCTCGTCGGGCAGGGCGCCTACGCTCGGGCGCTGCCCCACCTCATCGAGGCGGGCGAGTATGCCGCGACGAGGGACATCCTGGTGAAGCACGGGACGGAGCTCGTGGACAGCGGGCACGCGGATGCCGTGCTGGGTGCGGCCGGAGCAGTGACGACAACCGGGAACGACCCGCAGTTGCAAGGGGTGGTGGGTTACGCCCAGCAGGTACGGGGCTACTGGTCCAGCGCGCAGGCGTCCTTCCAGCGAGCCGTGACCAACGCCGACCAGCTCGACCCGGAGTTGGCCTGGCAGATGGGGTTGGTGCCCTACAGCCGCGGGGAGTTCGACCTCGCGCTGGCGCTCTATGACCAGGCCCGCCTGGGCCTCGAGGACACCCGTGACGGTGCGCTGGTGCTGGCGTGGACGGCCGCCGCGTACCGGATGATCGGTGATGATCAACGCTGCCGCCAGGCGGTCGACCGGGCGGCAGCCGCCGCCGAGCGCTGCAACGATCCGGGCGCATGGGCGGCCACCTGCACCGTGCAGGCGATGCTGGCGTCCTCGGCCGGGGACCCCAGGGACGCCGACGCCTTCTTCCACGCCGCGCTGCGGTGGGCGCATGCCGCGGGTGATTCGCAGCAGGTCCTGCGGATCACCGTGAACCGGGCGGGCCACCTGCTCGAGCTGGGCCTGCTGGCGGAATGCATGGAGCAGGTCGAGCTTGCGCAGCGGCTCGACGAGACCGGCGGGAACGTGGTGCCGCACGCCTGCGTGCTGACGGCCCGGGGTTGGGTCCGGGCGCTGCGGGGTGAGCTGGAGCCGGCGGTAACCGACTTCGGCGCCGCGTGCGAGGCCTTCCAGAGCATCGGCTCCCGATTGCTCGCCTGGCCGCTGATCGGGCTGGGCTACCTACACCGCATCCGGGGTGAGCTGGCCAACGCCCGGGCGACCTACGAGGAGGCACTCGCCCTGGCCGAGCCACACCACGAGGCCCTGGGCCTGGTCCACGCGTTGACCGGGCTGGCGCGCGTCCGCGCGGCCGACGACCTTCCGACCGCACTGGAACTCGCCGAGCGCGCGGTCGCTGTGGACGAGGGCGCCGCGCGGGTCGGCGCGTTGCTCACCCGGGGGTGGGTGCGGCTGCTCGCGGGTGAACACGATCTCGCGGCCGCCGATGCGGAACGGGCGGCGGCGCGGGCGCGGGCGCGGCGGGACCGGCCGGGCCTCGCCGAGGCGCTGGAACTGACGGCCTTCGCCCTGGCGGATCGGGACAGAGCGATCCCGCTGCTGACCGAGGCCGCCCAGGTCTGGGCGGAGCTGGGTTACCGGATCGAGGAGGGCCGATCCCGCCTGATCATCGCCTACCTGATCGGGCGGAACAGACGAACAGCCGGGTTGCTCGAGACCGCAGCGGGCCAGGTCAGCCTGCGCCTCGACCAGCCGCACGCCGCCGGCCCCCTCGCTGCACTGACCCGCGCGGTTCCGGCGGTGTCGATCTGCACGCTCGGCATCTTCCGGGTGCTCCGCAACGGCAAGCCGGTCCCGTCTTCGGACTGGCAGTCGAAGATGGCCCGGGACCTGCTGAAGATCCTCGTCGCACGCCGGGGGCCGGTGCCCAGGGAACGCCTGATGGACCTGCTGTGGCCCGACGAGGATCCCAGCAGGGCGTCCAAACGCCTCTCGGTGCTGATCTCCACGGTGCGAGGCGTGCTGGGACCGCTGCGGCAGTTCGCCGTCGGCGTCCCGGTCGTGACCGACAGGGACGCCGTCTGGCTCGACCTCGACCAGGTCGATGTCGACGTCGAGGAGTTCATGACCGCCGCTACGGCCGCACTCGAACTGCCCGAGGAGGGAGCCGAGAACGCGATCGCAGCCTTGACGGCCGCGGAAGCCTGCTACAGCGGAGACTTCCTCGCCGACGACCCCTACCAGGAGTGGGCGGACCCACTTCGCGAGGAGGCCCGCGCGCTCTACGCGGCCGTCCTCCGGGCACTGGTAGGACGGCTCCGCAAGACCGGCGACGTGGATCGCGCTGTCCGCTACGCGCTGCGCCTGCTAGGGCTCGACCCCTACGACGAGGTGACGCACCTCGAACTCGTGCGCACCCTGATCGAGCGGGGCCGCCGCGGCGAGGCGGGTCGTCGCTACCAGGAGTACGTGCGCCGCATGGCCGAACTCGGTGTCACGCCGGAGCCCTCGCCCGACCAGCGGATCCCGCCGGACGCCAAGCGCGCCTACGGCGACGCCAGACCCGCCTGACATGTCTGCAATCCGACCCCAGGCCGAGGCAGTTCACCCACGAGTAGATCAAGTTCGGGGGTGTCGTTCGCAAGGCGTGACCGCAGGGTCGTCACACGCGGCGGCCTCCTGCCGCAGGCGGATGACGTCGCAGATCTGGACCACGAGTTCGTCGTTGGCTGCGTTGTCGCCCCGCTCCCAGTTCCGCTCCATCTGGCCGAGCAGAGCTGCGGTGAGGTCCTCACGGCTGGCGATGACTTGCTCGTCCCCATGGAATTCGACGGTCACGACCCTTCTCCTGCTCTCGGTGGTTCGCCGGTAGTGCCGCGCCTGGGCAGCCGGCGCGTGTCCCTGCGTGGGGTACGGTGCCATGCGTCGCTTACAGATGCAAGAACATCCGCAAACACGTACTGTCGTGCAGCGGTTCGCGGACGCGGCCGGGCGTCAGGGGCTGTACAGTGCCGCCCCGAAGTTGGCATGATCGGTGGTACCGCGCTCACCCAAGGGGAAGTCTTGAGAGCAGCTCAGCCAGACCGCGACCCGCCTATCGGCCATGTCCCGGTTCAGCCAGATGGGGGACCAACCGTGCTACGCATCGCGCTGGGCACTCAACTACGTCGGCTCCGCGAGGCGAGCGGGATCACCCGTGAAGCCGCCGGGGACGCGATCCGGGCGTCCCATGCCAAGATCAGCCGGCTCGAGCTCGGGCGAGTCGGCTTCAAGCAACGCGACGTGGCCGATCTACTCACTCTCTACGGCATCACCGACGAGCAGGAACGAGAAGCGTTCCTCGCGCTGGCCCGGCGGGCCAACGCGCCCGGCTGGTGGCACAAGTACGGCGACGTCGTGCCGAGCTGGTTCGAGATGTACGTCGGGCTGGAACAGGCCAGCAATGTCATCCGCAGTTACGAGGCCCAGTTCGTGCCCGGCCTGCTACAGACCGAGGACTATGCCCGCGCCGTAGTCCAGCTGGGTCACCCGCACGAGTCCGCCGAGGACATCGAGCGCCGCGTCGCGCTGCGGATGGCACGTCAGGAGTTCCTCACCCGACCCGGGGCACCCGACCTGTGGGCCGTGGTGGACGAGGCTGCGCTTCGACGGCCGCTCGGTAGCCGGGAGGTCTTGGACGCGCAGCTCCGACACCTGATCGAGATGGCCGAGCGACCGAACATCACGCTCCAGGTCGTGCCGTTCAGCTTCGGTGGTCACGCCGCGGCAGGTGGCCCGTTCACCATCCTGCGATTCCGCGAGCCCGACCTGCCGGACATCGTGTACCTCGAACAACTCACCAGTTCCCTCTACCTGGACAAGAAGCACGACACCGACAAGTATCTGGTGGTCATGGATCGCTTGTGTGTCCAGGCCGAAAAGCCCACCGAGACCAAGAGAGTCCTCAACGAGATCCTCGATGAGGGTTGAGGGGTGTGAGCTGCCCGTCACGAGCGCACCCCTCGAGCTCACTCCCGCGCCGGAGTCACCTCGCCCGCCGGTTCGGGGGCCCTGGATGCGGCGAGCATCTCGACCGATAGCAGGAACCAGTGGCGGTCCAGGCAGACGACCTTGACGTGCTCGATCGGGCCGTCGGTGCTCGGCAGTACGCAACGCCACTGCACCTCGGCTGGTTGCCGGCACTCCAGCTCCGGGCAGGTGGTCCAGTCCATCGTCGCCATGTCGCTTCCCCTCGGTATCACGCTGTGACTACCCGGCGTCGGCGGAACGCCGCCCTCGCCATCTGATGCCAGCGTGGCGCGCCGCACTTTCCAGCTGGTTACCCGCCGGTTTCCTGCAAGTCACCCGTGAGGACCTCGACCACTGCAGGTCGTCTACGGCCACCGGATCGTCCCGGCACGACGCGGCGAACGGTGCGCACGCTGCGGCGGCAAGCAGTTGGAAAGCGAACGGAAAGTGGGGTCGGCATGATACGACGTGGGGGATCGAGGGGACAGGTGCCGCCACTTTGCCGGTCCGGGGGAGACAGGGGGACGGTGTGGCGGACGCCGCCGGGTGCGGGGCGGAGGAGTCCTCCGCCC